>JAITUY010000003.1 GCA_031286095.1 Treponema sp.
ACCAGTCTTGCGGTTTTTCAGGCTATAAGCCTGCGAACGCGGACTTTAGTCCGAAAGTTCGACAAAACCGCGTTTTTTATATGAAGTTGTTCAGAAACTGAAGTTTCCGAACAACTATATTCTTTTTTGATATCCCTAAGATGTCTTTTACGAAAAAAATCACCAAGAGTGCTGTCTGCCCCAAGCGTCTCGGAACACAAGATTTCCTTCGTCGTCGCGGTTGGGATCGCCGCGTTCTATGCCGCGCCTGCGGGTAAAGTAATTAAATGCCGCTTCAGCGGACAACTGCGCGGAGATTTCCTTTCTGTCCGGACAATTTCCTGCAAGGCACGGGTCAAAGGCGCGTATTGTATAACCTTTTGGCGCGAGCGCATTCCGTGTTATCTGCAAAAAGTTGTGTAGAGCGGCTTTCGCTATTTTGTAACCAAGCCCGTCAGTATCATGCGTTTCGTTTATGCTCGCAAGCGCCGATGTAAGATAGCACAGACGCTTACCTTCGCCTGCCGACAGTAGCGGTAAAAACGCTGACAGCATTGCCATCGGGCGGATTACGTTCGTTTCATATAAATTATGTATAATGTTTTCGTTTATACCCGTGCGCACGTTAAAATTATCCGACGGACTGCTTTCGTTGGTAACGTCAATGTAAATGTCGATAAATCCTGAATCTTTTTTTACAAATGCAGACGCTTCTTCAATACCGGCGGGAATTGCGGTAATTTCGTCAGACTGTACGTTTCCCATTGCATAAACCTTGAAGCCTTCGCGCGCGAACGCGGACGCGAGAGTTTTATCAAAATCATTGTTATGCGCCGTAATTAAAACAACTTTCATTTATTCCTCTCTTAAAACGGCCATTCCTGACTCATGTAGTCGTACATTACAAGCCGCTGTTCGTCCCCAAGCGGCGTTTCAAAATATTCCGCGGCGTGAAAGGCGGTTTCCGCCGGATCGTAAGCCGCAAATTCCGAAAGCGCGCCGTCCTGCAGTTGCCGTTTCATCCACCCTGGGTGGTACAGGCGGAAAGAGTACCCTTGAGGATACAGAAGATTGTGCATAAGACGCACGCTCATGTTAAGCGAACTCTTGCTCATAGGGTAGGGGTAACTGTTTCCGGCGCGGTGCTTCATAAGCGTTATGCATGATACTTCGGAAGATACAAAACAAAGACGTTTCATTTTGCCGTTGTCTAAAAGCGGAAGAAAATATTCGATCATGCGGGTAGGACCTAGTGCGTTTACGCGGAAAAAGTCCCATGGCGCTTTTAAGTCCATGGGCGGCTTGTCGATACTGCACTGGGTCTCCCCCATAAGGGCGGCGTTTGAGATAAGCATATCAAGCGCGTCTGTCTGCTCCAGCACGCAGTTACGCGCTCTTTCAATTGAGTCTTTATCGCCGACGTCAAGAGGGATAATTTTTAACGCGGGATTTTTTTCGCGTTCACGCTCAAGCAGGTTGTAGTCCTGAGGGAACTTTCCCGCAAAGACCGTCCAGCCCCGCGCAAGAAATTCCCTGCACAGAAAGAAACCAAGCCCCCTGTCGGCTCCCGTTACTATTACGTTCGGCATATTACACATCATAACATATACGGCGCGTCCGTGAAAATTGCTTTACTTGAAAACCCTCATTTTAAACTTTTTTATAAAAAACTTTCACTTTTTTTCCGCGAAAGTAAAGCGCCGTTCATTTGCGAACATATATATAGTATCTTTGAATTTTCCTTTTGGAAAATTCAGAGCCGGTGGTCTATGCCGCCGGAACTTGTCAGAGGAGGGATGTATGAACAACCTCAATTCTATTCTAATCGAAGGCAATCTGGTGAAAGATCCTCTGCTTCGATCCACCCCCAAAGGGACGCAGATTTGCTCAATGAGCCTAGCGTCGAACCGTTATTACAAACAGGAGTCCGGCTTCGAGAAAGAAGTTTCTTTCTTTAACGTGGAATCCTGGTCGCGCCTTGCCGAAACCTGTTACAACAAAGGAAAAAAGGGCAGAGGAGTGCGCGTCGTAGGCAGGCTGAAACAGGATCGTTGGACAGGAACCGACGGCAAACCGCAGTCGAGAGTTACCATTGTGGCTGAACATGTGGAATTTCGCCCTGAATTTAAAAAGGAATCGAAGCCGGCGGAATCAGCAGTTGAAAGTCATCCGTCATTGTATACAGGAGAGCTTGTTGACGAAGATTACGAGGAAAGCGCAATGGCAGGCAGGGAGATTGAGGCAGTGGCGTTTTAGAAGTCTGTTGGGATAGAAAAGCGGTGTCCGAAAAGCAATCGACTTTTCGGACAGCCTCTAACTTGCAGACTGCCAAATGAGCCGGGTAATCATGGTTTTTGCGGTTTTTTACCGCAAAAATCTACAAGCCCAACAGGTTCCTAGCCGCTGAAAAAGCCGTCTTTCCAGTTAAAACGGCTTGCGCGGGGCAGGGGAGCGCCTTCTTTAACGGCGCGCATTAAATCGCGGTAGTTTGATTTTTTCAATACCGCGCCTGAAAGATCAATTATAAAGCGGGCGAACCCTGCCTCTTTTAAAAATGTAATTTTATCAATTATAGAAAAAGGCTTTTGCGGATAAACACGCGAACCTTCGGGACCTGTAACAAGCGAAAAGATTTCGTCCTTGTTATCCTCAAAAGTATCAATGTTGAGTACGGGACCAAGATTTGCCCTTATGTTGAAAAGCGGCGGATACGCAAAAACCGTTATGAAAAATTTTGAGTGTAACGCGCTATGCCGTTTTTTTCCGCCTTTTTTTTCACTGTTCCTGCTTTTAACGCCCAAAGTGCGTTCAAGATTTTGCCTGTTATTTTCCAGCGGCGAAATAAAGCCATCCGCGCCAAATGACGAAATAAAGGACAGCGACCATGAGTTGAACGTATAAAGCCACGGACCCGCTATCAATTTTACTTTTTCGTATCCCTTGAACAGCGAAAAATGACCAGGATTGTTAACCACATATTGAACATACCCCTTTTCTGTTAACAGGGCGATTTTTTCCGCCATTTCCCCGTTTTCATATCCTGCAATCTCCTGCGGAAACCACGGATCAAGCGTCAAAATAATTTCCGCCGGCTTAAACGGCAGTGGCGGTTTGTTGTCGTCTAACAAATATTTTGCGTTCTTTGCGGACAGCGCTAGCATTACCCTTTGCGGACGGGAAGACTGCACAATGTAAAAATCTTCTGGACGGGAAACGGCAATGTAAAGCCCTTCCGGGAAAACGCCGCTACGCTCTGCCTGTATTTGAACGGACGGCGCTTTATCCCTTCCCGGCCCCTTGCCGCCATGGTTGCCGGCGATTACAGGCGCGTAACGTTTTCGCATTTCTTTTGTCTGTATCAGGTAGACGCTGTCGCCATGCGAACCTTCCTCGGCGGAAATCCAGCAATTGCCGTTTTCAGGCTTTACAAATGAAAGTTTTTGCGTAACTCTGTTAGAATCATCGCTTTTATGTATTCGCACCGAATCCCGCGCCGAAAGAATCACACCCCTGGGCGGGCAAACAAGGGCGCGTCTTTCACCGCCAGTTCCCTTCACTTTCAAAATTGTCCCAAGACTGATACCTGTTCCGCCGTCTTGAGCGGGATTCAGCCAGTCAATATTTCCTGCGGCGGATGGTTTGCCGTCAAAAAAATACCGCGTTTTAGGACGCGCGAAATCGTTACGTAAAATTTCCTGCCCATGCTCAATTCCGCGCCGGATTTCATTTTCATCGCCGCTTGCAACAGCGTCCATGACAAGTCTATAGGCGGAAACTACCGCTCCCACATATCCCGCGCTTTTCATTCGCCCCTCAATTTTAAGCGCGGTAATTCCTATGCTGGCTAAATCCGGTACGCGCTCCAAAAGCTGTAAATCGTTGGGGCTGAAATAGTAGCCGCCCTCATCATCGGTGCGGTGGTACAATCTTCTGCACGCTTGGGTACACATTCCGCGGTTGGCGGATTTTCCGCCCAAAAAACTGGAAAAAAGGCAGACGCCCGAAACGCTGACGCATAACGCCCCATGGACAAAAACCTCAAGTTCAAGATTTGTTTCGTTTTTAATGCCTTTTAGCTCTTCAAGGGAAAGTTCCCGCGCCAAAACCACGCGCGAAACGCCGTGCCGCGAGAGAGCGTTCGCCCCTCTCGCCGAAGCGATGTTCATCTGAGTGGAAGCGTTTAGCCTTAATGACGGAAATTCCGCGCGAGCCATTGCGACAACGCCGAAATCCTGAACGATCAGCGCGTCCGGTCCCTGTCCGGCGAGATATTTTAAAAACTGGTACATTCTGTCCGCTTCGCGCTGTTCAAAAACCGTGTTCACCGTAACGTAGACTTTTTTCCCCATGCGGCGCAAAGAACGCAGAGCGCTCTCGAATTGCGCGTATGTAAAATTGGCGCTTCTCAGTCTGGCGTTAAAATCTTTCAAGCCCAGGTAAACGGCGTCAGCGCCTTCGCCGATTGCGGCGTCAAGCGCTTCAGGCGAACCTGCGGGTGCAAGCAGTTCCATAGTTTATTGTATCCGCAGAAGGGGTATTAAAAAAGGGGTATTGAGGGGCAAACATCAAATTTAAGTTTATCTTTTTCAACCTCAATCTATATTGAACTTGCCTTAAAATATTCTCACGCAGATTGCGTCAAGGCGCAGAGAGCTATAAGTAATGCGTAAGCCAATCGCTGTTTTCACGCTTCCTCTTCTAAAAAGATAAGAAAAAACATATCGCAGACGCACAACAAGGTAACTAAGTCCCGTTCCCCGCGAGCTTTGCGTGATGAATTTTCTGATGTTTCTTAAGTATTTTCTTAAACTTTAAATTGATAAGCGTAAACTATCACGCCGGGCTGTTTTTTTATAGTACGAGCTGTCTGACTGCTTTTTTCATAAGATTACTTATGCGTATAATACCCGCCGGTATATATTAACAACCCTTATAGGCGTGTTAATATATTGGACTTGTTCGACAACTGCGAACCTTCGGTTCGAGTTGGTTGTCTCATGTCAGCTACGCTGACCAGTCTTGCGGTTTTTCAGGCTAAAGCCTGCGAACGCGGACTTTAGTCC
>JAITUY010000020.1 GCA_031286095.1 Treponema sp.
ACCAGTCTTGCGGTTTTTCAGGCTATAAGCCTGCGAACGCGGACTTTAGTCCGAAAGTTCGACAAAACCGCGTTTTTTATATGAAGTTGTTCAGAAACTGAAGTTTCCGAACAACTATAGTAAATTAATTTCCGCGTCTGTTTTTCTGATATATTCAGGACCTGAATATAAAAACGCGGTATTATCGTTATAAAACAAGTTTTTGTTTTTTGCGATAAGAATTAATTCTTTTGCGTATCCTGAATTTTTACATAAACATCCGCAGAAACATTTTAATTCATCAGGAAGCGCGTAAAAAATCATTTCAGCGTCAGGACCCGTAATTGTGATTTTTACGTTCTCTCGTATCTTTTCGCGTAATACCTCCGCAATCTGCTCTATAGTACCGTCAGCGTCACCGATTATGCGCCTGCCGTCTTTAAAAAACGCGAAGAAAAAAGCGTCCTTTCTTGCTTGGATTACGGGAATGACTGCGCCGGAAATTTGATACGCTATACATTCAAGCGTTGGAACGGGGACAAAAGGTACGCTCATGGAAAGAGCAAGCCCCTTGGAGATTGAAAAGCCGATACGAAGACCGGTAAAGGAACCAGGTCCGCCCATGCAAAGAATGCCGTTTAACTCATCAGGTTTAAGTCCGGCTTTTTCCGTTTGGGTATTTATTAAATCCATAACAAGCTCCGAATGTTTCATTCCCGCAGGTGTCTGGGCTTGAAAAATTTCTTCCCCGCGCGAAACGGCTACGGAAAGTACGGAACAGGCGGCGTCTATTGCGAGCAGGTTCATAGTTTTTCAATCCCGCTTATTTGAATTAATCTGGAAGAATGCCCTGTTATTTTTATAGTTATATTAATTGATTCAGACGGCAGTGATTTTGGGATACGTTCGCTCCATTCAACAAGCGAAATCCCCCCGCCGTTGACTGTTTCTGCGCCGCCAAGGTTTTCAAAATCTTCGTCGTTTAAAAGACGGTAAGCGTCAATGTGGTAAAGAGGCACAGATGACTGGTATTCGCTGATTATTGTATAAGTAGGGCTGGTTATGGTTTCTGTAACGCCAAGTCCGTCCGCGATGCCTTTAACAAGATGTGTTTTACCGCTTCCAAGCTCCCCTGTAAGGGCTACTACAGAACCTGCTGTAAGAAAAGACGCTATACGCTGTCCAAGAGAGAAAGTATCCTGCGGTGAATTTGAATAAAATTCAATCAGGAAGCACTCCTGCGCTGTCCATTTCGTTAATATATTTTTTTAATTCCTTGCTTACAGGAACGAGGGGGTAGTCAATTACGTCTATAAAAGTTATGGTAATATCTTTTTGCCCCGTTGGTTTGTATTCGATAGAAAAATCAATACGGTAGTCCTGTGGACCTTTTGTCATTTCTATAACTGCAATGCCTGTGTACAGTTTGCGGTAGTAGATGGGAATGTCTTTCCTTATTGTGTCTTTTATAGAGATAATTTTCATTTTTTCCATCCTATTATGCGGTTATTCATTGGCATACTCATAAACAAAAGCATTTATATAATTCATTGACTTCCTTGAAACCTTAAGGAACTTAATATGAATAACTGTAACTGCGCTTATGCGGTTTGTTCTTAATACTTGTCCTAAAGCCGCCACGTTATAATCTCCTTGTGTAAATTCAATTTTCATTCTGGCTCCGACCTGTACCGGAGCCTTTACTTTTATTGAACAGCCGCCGACCGAAATATCGGCGATATTTCCGGCAAGCCGGCGCTTGTCAACAATAAGGCGTTGTTTTTTCCCGCTCCCTTCAACATACACTAAATAAAGATTAGTGGCAATAACCATTTGCCTTCTGCGAAAGCGTCTCTGGGAAAGGAATTTAAGTTTGTTTGAATGGGCGAGTAAAAGCGCGTTTCTACCGTGTACGGACGTGTACCCTGTAACATGGGTTTCAAAAGAAAACCCTTTATTATTTTTTGTAAACAATAAAGCGCCGATTCTTGTTCCTTTTTGTAATTTAATCTGGCTTCCAAGGGCGTTTTTTGGGCATTCTACCGCAAGATTTTCACCGTTTGGCGAAAGAACCAAAACCTCATATTTTTCCTTGCCGTTGTTAAGTATTAAAGAATTATCATCTTTTAACTGACGGGTAGAGGTTAAACCGCCGGAAACGCGGTTTTCAAGTAAATTTCTGGTGGAAAAAAGCACCGTGTGCTTGTACTGAAGCTCCTCGTCCGATTTGGAAGACTGTTCAATAACGCGGTACGCGCGCCTGAAATGCCTGTCTAAAAGAGCCGGTGTAGTGATGGATTTTTCCGGGTCTGTTACCTGATCGGTTTTAAAAACAAAGTCGAGCATTTTTATTTGTTCGCTGTTAAGGCCTATATCCCTTGCCATTCTGTGCAGGGCAAGTTTTGCAAAAAGCCCCGTAGGCATGGTTTTTCCTGAACCTGAGGGTACGCCGTTTTTTGATTTTAACACGTTAATAAGTAAAATAAAGAGAATAAGAATACCGAAAAAAACCACTATAATTACAGTTTCTTTTCCGGCGCTTTCCGGCTTTTTCCACATATCTCCAATACTAACTTGTAAAGGGTACAATGCTAGAAAATTCAAAAGTGTCATTCTTCACCTGCCGCAGTATTGTATATATTTTTAAGACGCGGCGCTATCTCATATTCCGCGAGATCGCCGGCAAGGACGGTATCGTTTTTTTCATAGGCCTGCAGAAGTTCTTTTACCGCGCTGTTAAAATCGTTTATTTGCCCAGTTAGATTTTTTTCCGCCGCCGTTTTTGGAATGTATCCCTGTATTTCAAGCTGTCTGTAAACGCGGAAAATTTTTTCTGCAATGCCGGAGAAAATCTGCATTGTTTGCGCCGCGCGCGCGTCCTTGCCCGTTTGAACATCCAGCGGAAAATCCGTTAACCTTGCGCACACTTCTTCTATAAGAGGGCGCAGATTGGAAAATTCATCAACTGGTTTTTCAATTTCGCGCAGTCTTTCTTCTGTTATTGACTTCAGAGCTTGGGCGCTGAATGCGCCGTTTACAAAGGTGTTTTCAAAAAAAGAGAAAAGGTCTGGCATTTGTTCAAGAACAAAAACGGCTTGCGGCTTTTCTTTCCAGTTTGAAAAAAAAACGCTTCTGCCTTCAAAAGAAAGAGCGTCAAATTCATCTATGTCGCCGAGAAGATTAACAAGGCTAATCGCTCCAAGCTGAGTTATAGACATGGTAGAAATATCCAGAGTTTTAATCGTGTCAATTTCTTTTGCAAAAATACTTTCCAAAGACGATAAATCCGAGGGCTGTTCGTCAACTGAAAGCCCGCTTAACCTGTGTCCCGAACCGGAAAGCCATTGCTCAATGCCGGACATAACTTCGGCTACGGTTTTTTCGTTGTCAATTGTTATATCCGCTGTTCTGCCGTTAATTTTTATTTCCATACGTTACCTGTTGCCTGAACGGTTTTGCTGGCTGAAATTGTTAAGTGAATCTGACATCTGTTCCATTCGCGCGTAAGCGGCCTCCATTTTGGAATATTGAATTTTTAGCTCCTGTTCCTTTGCCGCAAGCTGGCGTTCCATAGTGCCGATGCGCCTTTCGTCCTGGCTGATGCGGGAATCTATGGTGCTTGTTTTTAATGAAATAATACCGCCGACATCAACAAATGGTTTTACAAGAGTGTCAACATTATACGCAACTCCAGTGTCCGCAAGTAAGTCGCCGGAAGTATCGTTTGCAAAAAGTTCCCTGATTGCCGGAATTCTATTTTCAAGAGCCGCGTCAAGTGTTTTTTCATTTATTTCAAGATAACCGCGCATACGCGAAATATCGTAACCGCTGGTTCTGTTTGCATTTGTGCTGATCCCAATCTGCGCAAGAAGCGCAAGATCGCGTTCAAGGCTGGTGGGGTAGGGGGCGGAAACCGTCCGCTGAAGATTGCTTTTTAAGGTGTTTAAAGTCGTGTCTCCGCTGAACGCTCCAAGCCTTTTCTTCATTTCCGACGCTTCGTCAGGCGTAAGGTAAGTCAGTTCTTCTATAAGGCGCTCATCGCCGCGTGTAAGAACATTTATCTCCGTCAAAAGCCTGTTGTAGTTTCCGACAAAAGATATAATCGCTTCCTTTACCTTTTCCGTATCGCCGCTGATTTTTAATTCTACGGGACGATCTGAAACTCCCTTTACATTAAGCGTAAGACCGGGAATAACGTCGTCTATATTGTTGGTAGAGCGAGTTATATCTATACCTTCCATCGTAATGATCGCGTCACGGGCGGTGGAAACGGCGTTCTGCGGTTTTAAGCCGCCGGTTGTTGACGTAGGGTCAAAAATTTCAATTTTACCGACCGAGACTTCGCGGTGGGTATTGTTATTTTCTATATTGAGCGATGTAATCGTTCTGCCCTGAGCGACAGCGGAAAGGTTGTACTGTCTTGTTACAAGTCCGTTGCTGTCTGTAATCGGCGGCAGTTTTGCGGAAGTTCCGTCAGAAAAAACAAGGCTTAAAACCGCCATATCGTCTTTGCGTTGGGGAACGGCGGGCGGTTTCCATTCGGGAAGCGGCGCGGACGACGGATCGTTATCAATCGTTATACCGCCGTAGGTAACGGAACTTTTTGGGATTGAAGGACCGGAAGGCGGCTGGGGCGTGTCAAAAACACCGGAGTCTTCGACTCTGGTAGATGTTTCCAGTTTTAACATGACGGGAGAACCGGCGCTTAAAGAAAGCCCAAGCGGAAGAGACGCGGATGATTGTACCCCTACTTTCAATATTCCGTTGTTTATGCTTGCTGATCCGCCGCTCTTTACGGTGTTTTCCGCTATAACAATATCTTTTTTGGTATCATTCCCCTGTTCCATCATGCCGGTTTTGATCGCAAATTTCGCGGCATCGTCATGGAATCCAAGCCTGTTGGCGGCTCCCGTTACTTTCGATTCTATCAGAAGGGATTTTGTTCCGCTTTGTATAGCGATAAGGCTTGCGGAAATTTTATCTTTGCCGCGGCGGTTTATAACGTCGACAAAGTCTTTTACAGTGCCGCCGCGGAAATTTATCAATATTTTTTCATCGCCGACTGTAAAGTTATAATTACCGGCTTCGATTTTCATTTTTTCATCAAGGGGGGAAGATAAAAAGCGGTCTGCCTGCGCTGTTTGTTTTACGGTAAAACGGTAAGATTGTTCGCCTGCTTCCCGCGTGGCGACCGCGCTGATTACTGATTCATCTGCGGAAAGGGCAAGTCTTTCGTTAAAAGGATTTTGAAAAGAATAAAGAAAGCGGGCGCTGTCCCGCATTGAGTTTATACGCCGTCCGACTTCCTGCCAGTAACCCTTTTGGGTTTGCAGGTTTTCAATATTACGCTCGGTTCTTTCTTTCGGGACGCGCTCAAGGCGCATCAGGTCTTCGATTATCTTTTCAGAATTAAACCGGCTTTTTACTCCCGGCATGTAAACGTCGGACATAGACCTGATCTCCCAAATTTCCGGCTATGACTGCGCTAAAAAACAGTCAAAAACTAAACCCGCTCATCAAATAAAAAACCGATAGTTTCCTTAAGGTTATTGTGCAAACGCTGTAATTCTTCGGGCGGAAGCACCTTGATCACCTTATCGGTATCTTTGTCTATCACCTTTACGATTACCTCGTGTGAGTCGTGATCCACAACAAACTGCAATTTTCTGTTAAAGACAAGCCTTTCCAGGTCCGACGCTGTGGAGCTGATAACCTGAGCTTTTACTTTTTTTGGTTCAACCGCTTTGGGTTCAGTTACTGCCGCATCCGGCCTGCTTCCTACAGGAATAGGCACTGGTGAGACAGGGGAGTATCCCACGCTTGCTACGGACATAATTTACCTCCATGTAATATGGGCTTTTGGTCACAGACCGCCCGCCCTTCAATTCCCGCCAATCCCTGGCAGAAAAGGAAAATTTACCCGCCATCTATTTGTCTTTGACATATAGATGGCGGGCGGGCAGTGGAGGCGCGAACTCCACTGTCATTATCCGGCTGTATAACAAAGATTACTGTAATTTAAATATTACCTTAATCTAGTCTGCTTAACCGGATTTGTTAAAAAGACGACGTCCAGAAGTCTCTTTAACGGTTCTTATGAAAGAAGCTGAAGCACAGACTGTGTCCGCAGATTGGCTTGCGCCAGCATTGCGGTTCCGGTCTGGGTCAAAATGGTATTCTTTGTGTAGTCTACCATCTTGTTCGCCATGTTCGCATCCCTAATGCGGGATTCGGCGGCTTGAATATTTTCAGCCGCAACAGCGACACCCTGCGCCGCCATTTCAAAACGGTTCTGGTAAGCGCCAAGATCGGCCCTTTGTTTGGAAACGATCTTTAACGCCGCATCTACAGAACCGATTGCCATGTTAGCTTCCTGGGGATCAGCAATTGAAAGTTTTCCTGACTCACCCTGTGATGTTGTCAGTCCAAGCGCGCCGGCCGACATATCGCCTACATAGATTCTTGCGTTCTGATCCATGTTGGCTCCGATATGAAGTTGCATTACTCTGCCGGAAGCAGAATCCTGCGCAAACGCTCCTGTAAGCATATTCATGCCGTTAAACTGCGCATGACTTGCTATACGATTCACTTCGTCAACCATCTGTGATACTTCGACCTGAATCTGCATACGATCCTCATCGGAATAAATACCGTTAGATGACTGTACCGATAATTCCCGGAGACGGTGCAGGATATCCTGGGTCTGCTGAAGATAACCCTCAGTAGCCTGAATAAATGACACACCGTTCTGGATATTACGTTCGGCCTGATGCAGACCACGAATCTGGCTCCTCATTTTTTCGGAAACCGCGAGTCCTGAAGCATCATCACCCGCGCGATTAATCCTAAGACCGGAGCTAAGTTTCTCCATGTCCTTGGTCAAATCCAGCTGGGTTACACCGAGCTGACGATCGGCGTAAATGGCGCTCATGTTGTGATTAATAACCATATTATACCCTCCATGTTTTGCTTTCTCCGGCTATCCGTGCCGGAGCCGTTCCGCGGGAGCGGTTTTCGCAGACGGTTTCGCGCAACCGCCTGTTATTTCCGCAACGGAACGAAACGTTCATCACCTTAAGTAAAACCCGAAGGTTAAAACCGCAGGTTAATGATCGTTTCGAGCCGTCCCGCGCATGTTTACCTTTTGGATAAACAAGGCAATGGAGAGTGGTTTTCAAAGAACTCTTGCCCATTACTTAAATTTTAAATAATGGGCTGAATTCACAAGAATCAAAGATTCGTGCGAATCTTTGATTCTTAATTCAGAGGAGGGAAGTTCCGGATTTGGGGCCGAAACTCCCCTTTCGTCAATATTTTACCACATTATTGTAGTAATTGCAATACCGAATTTGACCTCTGATTTGCCTGGGCCAGCATAGCTACCCCGGACTGATTCAGGATTTGATCCCTTACATAGTCAACCATCTGGTTGGCCATATTGGTATCCCTGATTCTTGATTCGGACGCTTGCATGTTTTCAGCGCCGATGTCCAGTCCGCGTACAACGTGTTCCAGACGGTTCTGATACGCCCCAAGGTCCGCCCTCTGTTTGTTGATGATTTTTAAGGCCGCGTCAAAAGTACCGATAGACCTGTTTGCATCATCCGGCGTTTCCATGGAAACAAAGGTTTCGTCCATTTGGCGGACTCCAAGCCCTTTTGCGGTCATAGTGCCGATAAAGACTTGGGTACGCTGATCCATGTTTGCGCCGATGTGGAACCACATAGAGGCGGTAACTACGTTTCCTCCTATCGGACGTCCAAAACGTCCTGTAAGAAGGTTCATGCCGTTAAATTGCGCGTGGCTTGCCACGCGGTCAAGTTCGGCTACAAGCTGGGAAACTTCAACCTGAATGTACATTCTGTCTTCGTCGCTGTAGATGCCGTTTGACGCTTGAACCGCCAATTCCCGCATACGCTGGAGAACGTCCTGGGATTCCTGCAGATAACCTTCGGTTACCTGAATCATAGAAATGCCGTTTGCCGCGTTTGTAGAAGCCTGATTAAGGCCGCGAATTTGGCTCCGCATTTTTTCTGATACTGCCAGTCCCGACGCATCATCGCCTGCGCGATTGATACGCTGACCCGAGGAGAGTTTCTCCATGTTTTTGGTTAGGTAAAGCTGAGTTACCTTGAGGGACCTGTCCGCAAACATTGCGCTCAGGTTGTGATTAATGATCATATTGATCCTCCTTGAACTTATACAGAAGCATCCATGCTCCTGTTTAGCGCGCCGTACCCGTCCGAAAATCCGCGGTTTCTTCGTAAAGATACAACTTGCCATAATCATTATCGGCAGGCTATATACTTAACTTTAATCTTTTTTTTGTTTTTTTTCAAAAAAAATTAAAAAAAAATTCCCAAAATTTTAATTTTATGATAAAATACTAAAACAGGCGGGTCATTTTCAAAACTCAGTTAGTTTTGGAGAAGATTCGGGGTTAATATATTTTTTAGGGGAAAAGATATGAAAAAGGACGTAAAAGACAAAAAAAACGTAAAAAACACCAAAAAAACAACAAAAAAACCTGTTAAAAAAGCTGTAAAACCGGTAAAAAAGCCTACTGCAAAAAAGACGGCAAAAAAAGCGGTTAAATCCGAAAAACCTGCTGTTAAAAAGCCTGTAGAAAAAGCCGTAAAAACTTCCGTCAAGCCGGAAGTTAAACCGGAAGTAAAAAAAGAAACAAAGCCCTTTATAAAACATATTCCTTTAACGTCTCCGGTAACCTCTCCGGAAGTTCCAGAAAAGCCGGATATTTCTGACGTTAAGGAGCAGGATTTAAGCCTTCCAGAGGGCAGTGTGTACCAGCAGACCGGTCAGCGCAGACCGTTAATTGTATTTCCCAAGTAAGGAAGGAAAGAGTATGAAAAGGATTTGGCTTTTTATTGCCGTTATTTTTATTATAAATCAGGGGATATTCTGTCAGGATTCGGAAAAAAAGTGGACTATTCAGACAAACCCTTTATTGTTATTTAGTGATATTTTTATAGACGACATAAATGATACTCTGTTTATTATGGACCTGGAATTTCAGCGTAAAATAAGTGAAAGCTCAAATGTATCAATAACATTGTCATTTCTTTATAGCGATTTAACCGTTTGGGGGAATGATTGGGATAATGATTATGACAGCCATAAAGAAACGGTTTATCAGATAGGCTTTAAACCAATGTATATAAACCGGCCTTTCGAGACAGGGTTAAAAGGTTTTTTTATAGGCGTTTATCCTAATATAGGTTTTAGAAATACTATCATTTATGATACTAGTAAATTTTATACAGAGCTTGGGTTTGGGTTAAATGTGGGATATAAATGGGTTTTTAACAGCGGGTTTACTATGCAGGTTGGCGGCGGGATTGGCAAAACATTCAGCATACCTCCAAAAAAAAATCACGATTCGTTTGTGAACTCTGACGGAAGAATAACAATAATACACAGTGATCTTTCTCTTTTTGATTTTAAGTTGGGTTATTCGTTTTAGCTAGTGTCTGTCCGCAAAGTCGGTTGCTTTAATTATAATAGACTAGTAACTAAATGTTCACAATAACTTATTACCAGACATCCTCACGCAGAGGACGCAAAGACGCAGAGGGTCAAGGGGGATTAGCTAACTTGTATCCTTTTCATGTTGTTTTTCATTATAAAATAATAAAAAAGCATAGCAGAAGACGCGCAATTAGGGAACAAAGCGCAGTTCTCCGCGTCTCTGCGTCCTCTGCGTGAAAAAAACGAAGTGTAGTTTTAGCTGTTACAGATACTAGCTAATAAAAACCCTTTATTAGGTTCGATGCACCTGTGATTTTTTAAAATGTAAATTTTCCTTTCTTTTATTAATATACTCCAAAATATCAAAAAAATATCCATTGAAACTGCCTGTATTTCTTGATAAAATGACAAAAAGCGTCATATAAAGCGGCTTTTATCAAAAATGTGAGGTTTTTTAGATGCCGGATATTGGTCAAATCCATCAAAAAGAATATGAACTGGGATTAGGCCGATCAATTCCTGTCGCCATTGCCGAGGCTCCTGGCAGAATTCACTTTTTAGGCGGACAGGGCGATCCCTCGGGCGGTCTTTATCTTTCTTCCGCAATAGATCGTTTCATTAAACTTGCGGTAAGTCCGCGGAAGGACAATTCTTTTCGCTTTTACGCCGCCGATTTAAACGAACGTAAGCGCTGTACGCTAACTAACGTAAGGTACAGGCGCGAAGACAGATGGGCAAACTACATTAAAGCCGCCATTTCTCTCTTTTTAGACTTGGGCTACCCCATGCGCGGTCTTAATTTTTCTATTTGCGGAAATATCCCTCAGAACATAGGGCTTGCGTCTTCCGCCGCCATAGAATCATCAGCGGGCGTTGCGCTCAGAAATTTACTGCGCGTTCAAATAAGCGATGAGCATTTGGCGCAAAAACTGCATGAAGCGCATGAGAAATTTTTTGAAGGACAAGCGTCCCTTGCCGATTATCAAGTTTGTTTACTGGCGCGGAAGGATCATTTTCTGTCCATCGATTCTTCTTCGGGGGAAATAATAAAAATAAAATCCCCGCTTTCGCAGTTCCGTTTTCTGCTTATCGATTCCCGCGTTCCGCGCTTGAGCGTGGAAAATGAGATTATTTCACGTAACGCGGACACAAAGAAAGGGCTTGAGTTTCTTTCTAAAAAATTTGACGGCGATAACTTTAAGGATTTTGGTTCCAAAGACCTGCTTGACGCGCTGGGCGATTTTCCCGAACAGATACGGCGCAGGAGCGTCCACATTGTCGATGAAATACACAGAATACAGGACGCCTGCGGCGCTTTACAGCGGAGCGATATCGCGTCTCTGGCAAAAATTATTTTTCACTCGCACGAAAGTTTAAGGGACCTTTACGAAATAAGCTGTCCTGAGCTTGACTGGTTTGTAAAACGGGCGCAGGAACTTGAGGGCGCGGCGGGGGCGCGCATGACGGGCAGAGGCTTCGGAGGCTGTATTTACACGATAATACGCCGGGAGCTTGTCGAAGAATACAAAACAAGGCTTGAGGACTACGAGCGTATTTTCGGGTTCCGCCCTGTAATCTATGAATTTAAAATCGCTACAGGGGCGCGTATTTTACATGAAAAAAAGAGGGTTTATGCGGATACTGTTAACTAACGACGACGGTGTAATGTCGCCGGGAATTACTATGCTTGCGGACGCTTTAAGAAAAGCCGGGCATAGGGTATTTGTCGTCGCGCCAGAAAAAAACCGTTCCGCCTGTTCGCACTCGATTGTTTTTTTGGCGGAGCCGCTTAAGATAAAAGAAATTGAAAAAGATACATGGTCATGCTCGGGGACGCCTGTTGACTGCGTAATAGCCGCCCTTAAGGGGGTAATACCGGAAATCGATATGACGATTACCGGGGAACGTAAGCTGAACCATGAAAAAGCGCCTGATGTGATTTTATCGGGAATTAATCTTGGTGCGAATTTGGGAACGGATATTACCTATTCGGGAACTGCGTCTGCGGCAAGGCAGGGGAGCTTTTTCGGCGTTGCCTCCATAGCCCTGTCGCTGGTTGATAATGAAAGCGGGGTATACCATTGGGACTCAATAATACCATATATTACTGAAAATCTGCACGAATTCATAAGTTTTTATAAGCGCGGCTGTTTTATAAACATAAATTTCCCCAATAATGGGAAAAAACCTTCCGCGCTTGTTCCTACTTTTCCATCTATACGTTATTATAATGACAGGGTAGAAAAGTATACGGCTCCTGACGGCGAAGAGTACTATTTTGCGAGAGCGGGAAAGGTCGAGGGCAAGCCGCCGGCGGAAGGTTCCGATTGGGCGGAAGTGTTAAAAGGCAACGCCGCGCTAAGCGTGGTTATATCTGAACCGGTTTCCGGGAGGGATTAACGGTATGGGTGAGTCCGCAAACAGCGGTGAAAACGTTGAAATTCGCACCTTTGAAAAACTACAGGAAGGGATTGAACTTTACCGCAAGAAAAACTGGGATATGGCCCTTAAGGAATTCAGAGCGAGGGCGCTGGATGTTTTTGACGAAAGCGAGCAAATAGAACTCGCATATTACCTCGGCTTGTGTTATACGAAACTTAATCAATACGACGAAGCCCTTAATTATCTTGAACAGGTTGTTACCACAGGCAATAATGTTCTGCGTATTTTCCAGTGCAGAATGACGCTTGCGTATATCTATGTTATTACTAAACGGATTAGAATGGCGGAGTTTGAGTTAAACAGGCTTAAAAATTCGGGGCTTGAATCGCCCCTGCTTTACAACACTCTTGCTTACGCCGCGTGGTGTCAAAAGAAAAATAAAAACGCGGTTGAGCTTTATGAAAAAACCCTTGAGATAGACACAAATAACCCGACGGCTATGAATAGCATGGGATATATTCTTGCCGATTCCGGTCTTGATATAATGAGGGGGCTTCGTCTTTGCAGGAGGGCGGTTGATGCAAAACCTGAAAGCGCGGCGTACCTTGATTCGCTCGGGTGGGCGTATTACAAAAGCGGCGAAGTTGTCGAGGCCCGCACATGGTTAAGAAGGGCGCTTGATATTGCCCCTGATGAAAAAGAAATAATAAGACATTTTAAAATTGTTACGGGAGAAAAGATATGAGAAAGGTTTTTTCTTTCACTTTGATTTTTCTTTCCGTTTCTCTTTTTCTTTTCGCTCAAGACGCTCCCATTAGACCCGGTATTACGGGCGGAGCGGGGACAGACGCTTTAAACGCCGCCGAAGAATTTAGGCTTGGCGTTCACGCTTACAACCGTTTTGCGTATAACGAGGCGATTTTATCTTTTGAAAGGGCGCTGTCTTTCCGTCCCGGCGAGGCTATAATTCTTGACTGGCTAGGCAGAGCTTACTACCGTTCCGGTTTTGAGGAAACAGCCATCAGGCAATGGAGAGCCGCGCTGGACATTTACGGCAGAAATTCAGGAGCCGGCATGCTCCTTGCTTCACGGATAGAAACCGTTTCCAACAGGCGTTTTTTACTTCCTGTCGCCGACGACGAGGTGCGTTATGTGGAAGCGGGGCGTTATCCTGGGAAGTATCAGGATATTGTTCTTTACCGCCAGCCTTCGTCTGTCTTGCCTAACAGCGACGGCTCCGCGTGGGTAGTCGCCTACGGTAGTAACGAAATCGTAAAAATTGACGTGAACGGAATTGTAAGGGATCGCAAACGCGGTCCCTTAAACGGATTCGACCGCCCTTATGATTTGGTTCGCGGGCTTGACGGCAGACTTTATATTTCCGAATACCGAGGTAGCAGGGTTAGTATTCTTGACGCTGACGGAAACTGGCTGAGTTATCTAGGTTCAAGAGGGCTTGGAAAGGGGCAGTTTGTAGGTCCGCAGAATCTTGCAGTCGATGAAGACGGTTATCTGTATGTTGTCGATTACGGAAACAGGCGTATTTCAAAATTTGATCCGGACGGGGCTTTTATTCTTTCGTTCGCGCAAAAAAGCGCAGTTTTTCCCGGAATGCTTTCTCCAACTGGAATTGCGGCAGGTAACGGAAAAATATACGCGGCTGATAACGCGGCAAAGGCGATTTATATGTTTGATCCCAACGGGAGTTATCTTGGTCAGCTTTCGGCGGAAGGATTAAAATCGCCTGAGTCCATAAGATTTTTACCGGACGAAAGGCTTCTTGTCGCGGACGCTAACAGAATTCTGCTCATAGAGCCTGATTCCGCGATTGTCCGCGAACTTGGACTTGCGGGAAACGAAAAAGTGCGCGTAACAGGCGCGAATATTGACGGCAACGGAAATATACTTGCCGCCAAATTTCAAAACGGCGAAGTCGCCGTAATGTCCCGTTTTGACGATCTAGCTTCAGGTTTTTTTGTGCAGATACGAAATGTTTACGCCGAGCGTTTTCCTGTTGTTACCGTGTTTTTTACCGTTGAAGACAGGCTTAGAAGACCTATTACGGGGCTTGATGTAAACAACTTTCTTCTTACGGAAGGCGGCATGGACGCGCAGGAGCAGATTTTTCTTTCTCCTGGATACCGTTCCGGGGGCGCGGACATTTCCCTTCTTGTTGAACGTTCGTCCGTTACTGCGGGAATGCGCGGTGAATTTTCGGCGGCTTCCCGCGATATAAGAGCCGCCTTGCAGGAAATGGGTAATTCAAAAGTTGTTTCCGTAATTTCCGCGGGCGCGCAACCGCGCCGTGAACAGCACGAACCCTCTCTGGAAAACGCGGTCAGGGGAACGGATAATTCCTTCTCTCCGCGCTGGCGTTTTGATCAGGGCTTGCGTCTTTGTGCTACGGACCTCCTGTCCGCCGCTCCAAAACGCTCCGTTGTGTACATCGGTAGTGGCGAAGTGGGGGAACTTGCTTTTGAACAATACAGCCTTTCTGAACTTTCAAGCTATCTTGCAAATAACGGTATTGTGTTTAACGCTGTAATCATAGGTAGCGGACAGGCTTCCGCCTCGATTGAGTACCTTTGTACCGCGACAGGCGGAAAAGCGGCGCATCTTTATCAGCCGCAGGGAATAGGTCCGCTTATCAAAAGCGTTGCGGACAAGCCTTGCGGATTGTACAGCTTCTCGTTTACTTCCCGTCTTCCGACCGATTTTGGAAGAGCGTGGCTTCCCATAGAAATCGAAGTCTACTTGATGGAAAGGTCGGGGCGCGACAGTACGGGTTATTTCCCGCCGCTGGAGTAAGGTTTCGAGACAAAGCGGTTTCCGGTAATAAAAAAACGCAGTTGAAGCTCCTTGCCTTCGGAAAGTCCGATTCGCGCGCTTGTTGAAATTTCAGGTTTTATTTTGCTGTCGTAAACGCGGAAATCTCCGCTTAACAAACTTAAGTTGTTTTGTTTGCGCGTTATGCCGAAAGCCTGAGTCAGTTTTCCAGGTCCGTTGCAAAGATTTTCTATTTTTTTTGTTTTGCGTCTTTTTTGCATAATCTCTATGCCTGCGACAGGTTCAAGCGCGCGGATAAGAACAGCCTCGCCTTCGCCTTTTTTCCCGCTTACTATATTCAAGCAATGGTACATTCCATAAATTAAATAAACATAGGCGCGCCCTGCGGATTCAAACATAGGCGCGTTGCGGGAGGTAATACCCCTGCTGGCGTGGCAACCAGGATCATTTTTGTAAAGGTACGCCTCCGTTTCGACAATTATACCTTTCATATTTTTAAAAACAAGGTATTTTCCCAACAGCGCTTTTGCGAGGTTTACAGTCGGCTGGTTAAAAAACTTTTTTCCTAATGGCATATATGTCATACGATATGATAGAATAAAAATTGTGGCAAGTATGAGAGATAGTACTCTGTAACAGCAAAAACCACACTTTGTTTTTTATAACGCAGAAGACGTAAATGCGCGGAAAACTGCGCTTTGTTACCTGATTGCGCCAGTAATTTTAAGTTTATCTTTTTTAACCTCAATCTATATTGAACTTACCTTTAAATATTCTCACGCAGAGGACGCAAAGGCGCAGAAAGCTATAAGTAATGCGTAAGCCAATCGCTGTTTTCATGCTTCTTCTTCTAAAAAGATAAGAAAACATATTGCAGACGCACAACAAGGTAATTAAGTCCCGTTCTCTGCGTTCTCGCGATCTCTGCGTGAGGATGTTTGGAAATAAGGTATTGTGAACATTTAGCTGTTACAAAACAATAGGTTAAAATGATAAAAAAAAGATATGCAAGGTCTGTCCGAAGTAACCGGCTTTATAGACAGACGCTAATTAATGGACTTGTTCGACAACCCGGTTGGTTGTCTCGCAAGTCTTGCGGTTTTTCAGGCTAAAGCCTTACAAAACCGCATTTTTTATATGAAGTTGTTCAGAAACTGAAGTTTCCGAACAACTCTAATCATTTATGCCTTTAATCCTTTGCATCTGCCCGCGGTAAAAAGCGGACGAACCGCCGCGCCTGTCAATTTCCGCCTGCATTTTCCCGCGCACCGATTGCGCGAATTCCCGTATCGAATCGGATGTTAATTCGCCTTTTTCGTCTCGTTTAATATAACGCGAAGGGTATTCGGGTTCAAGCACAACTAATGTTTCTAAAGGCAGGGTTCTGCCCCAAAAAGACCAGGGGCGAAACGCTCCCTCTGAAAAGACTGTAACCATAGGTATTACCGGAATATCAAGTTCGGCGGCGATTTTAAACGCTCCTGTTTTAAATTCTTCTATTTTTTGACTGTATAAATAACATTCGCCTTCGGGATAAAAATGCAGGAACCTGCGGTACTTAAATGCGCGTTCGCATATTTCAAAAATTTTACGGTAACCTGTTTTGCCTCTTGGTATGGGAACCCCTCCCAGAAGACGGGTGAATGTTCCTAAAAAGGGAAATTCAACAGTAGCTTCCAGCATGGTTTGAAAAATTTGACGCGGTAACACCGCGCCGCATATTTTTACCGGATCAAAAAACGTCGTATGGTTGGATACGGTAACCGCTTTTCTGATGCCGTAAAGCCTAAAACGGTTTTTATATTTTGTGCGGTGCATTAAATAAGTAACCAGCATGGCAATGGGAAAAATAATAATGAAAAATGTCCACGCGGACGCTAACCTGAACGGGAGAGACAAATCTATTACAGGGCGTCCATGTTTGTACGGCATCAGCTTACCTTACGGTCCTTCCAGAGAAAGCCCCTGCCCGAAATTGTTCTAAACCACGACCACGCGGCCATATAAAGCAAATTGAGAAAGAAAAGAGGCCAAAGAAAACCGTACCACCAGTTTAACCTTTGCCCGAGAAACATAAACAGCCATGTTAAAGTATATAGAATATTTACAAGTAAAATATGCAATGTCCACGGGCTGTTGTTGATAATGCAGATAACAAGCAAAGGCATAGGAAGAAACAAAAAGAAAACGACGGCGACTGCCATTAAAAAAATAATTAAAGTGTTTTTCCCGAGGAAATCAAAAATATTTTTTCCTATGCCTTCTAGGGCGCTACGGTAACCCTTGTACATTCTGCAATAAATATGTTCGGAAATATTTAAAAAACGTGTGGAGTATCCTTTTTTCTTAACCATTCGCGCCATATAAACATCTTCGCTTGTTTTTTTCTTAAATGTTTCGCATTTTCCAATCGCGTTAAATACGTCGCGCCTGATAGCGACAAATTGCCCTATGGCGGCGGAAAAAAGACCGGATTTTGTAAAACGGTTTATAAAAAGCGGAATAATAAAACCTGTTAAAAAAAACATTAAAGGAACGGTTATAATTTCTCCGAAAGAAAGAAGAATCTGCCCGATGTAACCGGAAATCATATCTGCTTTTAAAAGGGTTATGTTTGTAACCGCCCATGAAATGCTTGAAGGAGTGTGTATTGTATCGGCGTCGGTGAAGATCAGTATGCCGCCTTTCGCGTGAGCCGCAAGCTGATCCATCGCGTAAGGTTTGCCGAACCAGTCGTCGGGAAGGGGCTTACCGTTAAACACTCTTATTCTTGAGTCTTCCGCCGCTATACGTTCAAGTATTTTTCCCGTATTGTCTGTGGAATTGTCATTTAAAACAAGAATTTCATAATTTTTGTACAGTTGGTTCTTAAGCGAGTTAATGCATTTTTCAATATTGTGTTCCTCGTTTCTTGCGGGGATTAAAACCGAAACAAGGGGGCCGTCAAAAATTTCAGGGCAGTGCGTAAATCTCCACATTTCAAAGTGATTGGCGAGAGACAAAATAAAAAAATAAGAGGCGATAATAATCAGAATATTGTAATAATAAGTGTTAAGGATTCCGGCTAATTCGTTTGACATTTTTTCCTTCCGTTATCATGTTTTTGCGAGCAGTGTTTTTGCATATTTATTTGACGGATAAACTTCCAAACATTTTAAAAGCCAGGGTTTCGCCTGAGAATAATTTTTCTGCTGAAAATACGCGTACCCAATGGCCAAATATACATTAAACAAATCATCTTTATCATAATTACACTCCTGCGGAATAACAGTCATCATTTCTATTCCTTTTTTATAATCGTAAAGCGGCCAGGGAGCGTACACCCATCTTGCCGCGAGCATTATCCTCGCCGCCGCGTTTTTTTTGTCAATTTCAAGCGCGTTTTTTGAGTATTTTTCAACGTTTAAACCGTTAGCCATAGCATAGGATGTTGGTCTGACGGCGCATGATTGTGATATATTTTCGGCTAACATCTGCCACGCCGCGGCGCTTGCCTGAATTTCCAAAGCTTTTTCCGCCCATTTGATTCCTTCGGCGTAATGATTTGCGGCCTTGTCCTTTTGTTCTTCATATTGATACGCCCTGCCTATCATGTATTCACAACGGGAAAGTATTATATACAGAGGCGCGCCGGAAAGTGAATTTTTTGCCTTTTCAGACACGTTTTCATACAATAAAAAAATTTCGCCGGCAGTCAATTCCTGTTCGTAAACCGCATCCCTAAGCGGTATATACCAATCTGGCAGTTGTTCGGCCGGAATACTGGCTGACTGAAAAAGCAGTAAGAACATAAGCATAAACATAATAAAAATAATATATATTTTTTATTTTTTTTCAAGATAAAATACTAAATTTTGTTTAAAAAGAATTTTACTGCGAACCTCACGAACCCGTACTATCGGTACGCACACCAGCGAGAGATATGAAATAAACAAGACTATAATAAACGGCTACAGGATATGAGATAAAAGTTCGTGAGGAGGCGTCTGAAAAGTTTGAAAAACTTGTTCGGACATTTTCTCTAATTTTGTAATATTCCGCAGAGGTATAAGAAAATACAATAGCTGTCCGGGAATTAACCAACTTATCGGACAGCTCCCTGTTCGCGCTGGTCCGTGGTAAAAAATCCTCCTTAAAAATTTATTGCTTAGTAATCATGATTTTGTTATTATAAGAACAATGTACGACTATAGGGAACCATGGAAAATAAAAGTTTCATCGGCAGTTAATGCAATTCTAAATGATGCGGGCATTGACGGCGTTATAGAACCGGATCAGGTAATCGCAGAAAACCCGCCCAATCCAGAAATGGGGGATATAGGTTTTCCAATGTTTGCCTACGCAAAATTACTGCGAAAAGGACCGCCCCAGATAGCGCAGATGACTGCTGAAAAACTGGCAAAAATCATCGTTGAAGAAAAATCCGGCGCAAAAGTACAGGCGCAGGGACCGTATTTGAATGTCAGTCTGGACCGCGCTTTGGAAGCGAAGGCGGTTCTTTCGCAAAAGTTTTCAGCTGAAAAAATACTTGCGGGAAAAAAAATAATGGTGGAGTTTTCCAGCCCCAATACCAACAAGCCCCTGCATCTCGGCCACCTGCGCAACGATGTTCTTGGCGAAAGCGTGTCCCGTATTCTTTCAGCCTGCGGAGCCGATGTGCGCAAAGTCTGTATCATCAACGATCGCGGCATTCACATTTGTAAATCCATGCTTGCCTATGCCGAACACGGGCAGGGGAAAACTCCTCAGTCGGAAGGCGTAAAAAGCGACCGCTTTGTCGGCGACTGGTATGTTTGTTTCAGCAGGGAATTGAAGGCGGAAGTTGACGAGCTTGTAAAAAGCGGCGTAAACAAGGACGACGCCGAAACGCAGGCTCCGCTTATGAAAAAGGCGCAGGAATTGTTGCGCAAGTGGGAAGCGGGAGACGGCGAAACAATCGAGCTTTGGAAGAAGATGAATTCATGGGCGATAGACGGAATGAAAGAGACATACAAGCGCACGGGCGTTTCTTTTGACAAATATTATTTTGAAAGCGAAACATATATGCTTGGCAAGGACGAAGTTTTAAAAGGTTTAGAGAAGGGGATATTTTTCCGTCAGGAAGACGGAGCCGTCGCCGTTGATTTAAGCGGGGAAAAGCTTGATAAAAAGATTCTGTTGCGGAGCGACGGGACTTCGATTTACATTACGCAGGATTTTGGAACGGCGATTAACAGGCATAAGGACTGGCCGTTTGATAAAATGATCTATGTTGTCGGCTCCGAACAGCAGTATCATTTTAAGGTGCTTTTTATTCTTCTTGAAAAACTTGGCTTTGAATGGGCGAAAAACCTGTATCATCTTTCTTACGGCATGGTAAATCTTCCCGAAGGAAAGATGAAAAGCAGGGAAGGAACGGTCGTGGACGCCGATGATTTAATCGATAGTTTGCGCGATATGGCGCTTGCGGAAATACGCGAAAAAGAAAGAGAAGGGGAAGTAGGCGATCCGCAGAAGGTGGCGGAAAAAATCGCCATCGCCGCCCTGCATTATTTCCTTTTACAGCCAAGCCCGGTAAAGGATATGCTGTTCGATCCGAATGAATCGCTTTCATTTAACGGCAATACAGGTCCGTATTTGCAGTACATGGGCGCGCGTATTTCTTCAATGCTCCGCAAAGCGGGGGAAGAAGGCGCGGAAAAAGACATAGCGCCGAAAGAAGCAGATTTCTCGCTTCTTGTTTCGGACTCCGAATGGGACCTTATAAAATCGCTCGCGGCTTATTCTTCCGCAGTCCGCGAGGCGGCGGAAAACCTTGATCCGTCGCAGATTACGGCGTATCTTTATGAACTGTCCAAAGCCTTCAGCCGCTTTTACCATGACTGCCCGATCCTTAACGCCGGCGATCCTGCGCTTTCCAAAGCGAGGCTTGAACTGAGCCGCGCCGTCATGTTTGTGCTAAAGGACGCTTTTCATCTGATCTGCATACCGTTTCTGGAAGTTATGTGAAATTATATATAAGCGCTTGACATTGCGGTTGTCTCACAAGTCTTGCTGTTTTTCAGGCTATAAGCCTGCGAACACGGACTTTAGTCCGAAAGTTCGACAAAACCGCGTTTTTTATGTGAAGTTGTTCAGAAACTGAAGTTTCCGAACAACTCTAATATCAAAAAGTTTCAGTTTTTAGAGGTTCCCTTAACAACCGGAGGCAATGAATTATGGACAAAACTTTTTTAGAGCTTGCAAAAAGCAGGTATTCGGCGCGAAAGTACGAAAACAAACCTGTCTCATCGGATAAATTGTCAGCTATTTTGGAAGCGGGGCGCGTCGCTCCTACGGCGGCAAATAAACAGCCTTGCGTTTTCCTTGTACTCAATGACGAGGAATCGATCGCAAAACTCAGCAATGCCTGTACGCCCCACGGCGCTCCGCTTGCCATTGTAGTTTGCGCGGAAAAAGACACAGCATGGGTGCGTCCTTTCGATAAATCCAATATGAGTGAAATTGACAGTACAATAGCATGCGACCACATGATGTTGTGCGCTCATGATTTAGGGCTTTCTTCGTGCTGGATAACATATTTTAACCCATGTGTTGTCCGTAAAGAATTCAATATTCCTGACAGTTTTATACCCGTAAATATCCTTGTTATCGGTTACAGCGCCGGCGAGCCGCAATCCCCCGGACGTCATTCACAAACAAGGAAGCCGCTTGACAGTATTGTCAAGTATTCATCATTTTGATTTTATAGTTTAAAGTAATAAAATGGCAGAAGAAAAAACAAATTGGTTTACGGTTATTATGCTATGGCTTGCCGGAATTGCGGGCGCTATGCAATTCGCAAAATTTTCTTTTGCCTTCGATTTTCTGAAAAATCAGTATAACGTAAATTCTTTATTGATTGGTCTGTCGTTATCTGTTGTAGGGTTAATAGGTTTAATATTTGGAATAACAATAAGCATATATATTTCTAGAATAGGGCAGAATAAAATATTGTTAATCAGCCTGTTTTTTGGTTTTATCATTTCCCTTGTGCAGGCGTTAAATCCTATTTTTCCGGTAATGTTTTTCTCCAGGATATTGGAAGGTATTTCTCATTTGGGGATTGTGGTTACAGCTCCGGCAATTATGCTGTTAACAAGCTCTAAAAAACATCATTCAATAGTAATGGGATTATGGGGCAGTTTTTTTGGCATTGCGTTTTCCATTACGGCGTATGCGGGAGAACCAGTCATGGAATTATATTCCATTAGCGGACTGTTTTTTTTCCATGCGTTATTGTTATTAATTATATTTATAATTCTGTTCTTTTTAATTGAAAAAATGGATATTCCGCATAACGAAAGCGATAAGATATCGTTTTTGACCGCGCATATAAAAGTTTACTCAAATTGGAGAACATTTTCTCCCAGTATGATTTTTTTCTTTAACTCTTTTATGTATATCGCGTTATTAACATTTTTACCCGGATTAACGGGCGATGACAAAACAAGGGAATTATTATCAATCGCCTTGCCTTTGGCGAATATAGCAGGCACGATTACTGCGGGAATTGTGTCGCAATATTTTGTATCGCCGTCAAAATTGTGTATAGCCGCGTATATGTTTTTAATATTATTAATTTGTATAATAAAAATGTCATTTAACAACAATATGATGTTTGTTCCTGCATCTATGGTATTAATGATGTTTTCGGGCGTAATTCAAGGCTCGGTGTTTTCATTGATACCAAATATATCGTTGTCGGCGGAAGATCAGACGAACGCGAATGGAGCTGTCGCACAGTTGGGGAATTTAGGTTCAACATTGGGGCCGCCAGTATTTTCATATTTTCTGGTATACGGGAAAAACAGCGTTATTGTTATTGTAATGTTACTTGGCATATTGGGAGCGGTAAGCGCAATGATCATAACTAGAAAGATTAAAGCAGGCAAAATTTAATTTATATTTTTCCGTATAAAAATTAGACTTGCTCGATATTCCGTTGGTTATCTAACAAGTTTTGTATTTTTCAGGCTGTAAGCCCGCAAATGCAGACGCGGACGCAGACGCGGACTTTAGTCCGGTTAGTCCGGCAAAAATGCGATTTTACAGGGAAATTGTTTAAACAACTCTATTATAGGCATATGTTTAACGGCATCATTTTTTACCGTTGAATTTGCCTGCAAAAGCCTTTTCTACGGCGTCGCCCACCGCTTGTTCAATGTTTTTGGCTGTTGTCCGGCCAAACCGTTCCATGTTTTCGCATATCAGATGTTCAATGTTTTTCGCCGCCACCTGATACAGGCGTTCCATTTCTTCGGGGGGAGAAAGCGGGTTTATAAACAATTCATAAATTTCGATGTCCAGAGCGTTCGCCATTCGTTCTACCAAGTCCAAAGTGGGGTAATTTCTGGCAGTTTCTATAGTGGCGATGTGATGGGTGGAGACATTTACCATTTCGGCTAGTTTTGTCTGAGAAAAACCGCAATTTCGGCGTTTTTCCTTCAAATTATAAGCAAAAATTTCCCTTAGGTTAGTCATTTGATTACTTTCTACATAATAATAAAGCTTTGATATTGCTTGACAAAATAATGTACAACATCATATTATGACTATATACATCATTTTATATGATGATTTTGGAAAACATCAGGGTAAATTCAGCAAATTTTGAGGAGGGAATTATGAAAAATTTTGTAAAAGTGTTCGGGATTATTGCCCTTGTAGCAGTAATCGGGTTTTCAATGGCGGCTTGCGGTGACGGTCCCAGTCCTAAAGGTAATCATGATGATGATAAAGAAGGAACTGATCGCCCTCCGTCCCAAACGGATGTTTTTGCCGGTACATGGGTTGGAACTGTCGAGGGGCAGTCCTTGACAGTTGTAGCCTCAAATGGAACGTGGAATGCGTCTATGATGGAAACTGAGGTATATAGAGGTACATATACCGTTAGCGGAAATGATGTAACCATTAAATTCACCCAAGTGAATACCGGTTTTTTGTCTGTTGGAGTAAGTCAATGGAAAGCTTATAATGAATTAACAGACGAAGAGAAAGAAATGTTACCGGGTGAAAGTGTTATAGGAACCATAACCGGCAATCAATGGAATATGGCTGGAGTAATATTTACAAAACAGTAGTACTCTGTAACAGGTAAATGTTCACAATGACTTATTACCAAAAATCCTCACGCAGAGGCCGCAGAGGTCGCGGAGACGCAGGGGATCAAGGGTGATTAGCTAACTTGTATTTTTTTCATGTTGTTTTTCATTATAGAATAATAAAAAAGCATAGTGGGAGACGCGCAATTAGCTAACAAAGCGCAGTTCTCCGCGCCTTTGCGACCTCTGCGATCTCTGCGAGATAAAAATCAAAGTATAGTTTTAGCCGTCATAGTAATAGTACTCTGTAACAGCAAAATGTTTAAAATAATATTACCAAAAATCCTCACGCAGAGGACGCAGAGGGCGTGGAGACGCAGAGGATCAAGGGTGATTAGCTAACTTGTATTCCTTTCATGTTGTTTTTCTTTATAAAATAATAAAAAAGCATAGCTGGAAACGCGCAATTAGGTAACAAAGCGCAGTTCTCCGCGCCTTTGCGTCCTCTGCGAGATAAAAATCAAAATATAGTTTTAGCCGTCATAGTAATAGTAGCTTTCCCCTAAAATAATAGTGTCAACCCAGAAAAATAAATCTCTTACGCATGAAAATACCGGACTTGTTATGACAGCCCCGCTAACAAACTTTTAGTTGATATCTTACCATTCCCTAGGCGAATACTCACCCTCTGGCGCGGTAATAATAAACGTTTCCCCAGACGGCTCAATGACATAAAAACCGCTTTTCATAGCGAATGT
>JAITUY010000023.1 GCA_031286095.1 Treponema sp.
GATGGTAAAAAATGAAAAAATTTCTTTTAAGAATGATGGTTCGTACCATTGCGGCAATTGCCGTCACGATGGCTTTGTTTTTTACAGGCTGTTCTGAATCTTCTGGCAATCCTAATGGATCGAACAATCCCAATAACCCTAACAATCCTGACGATGGAAACAGCGCCAACGGAGTAGTAAAGAAATTACCCAACGATCTTGGATTGTACAACATGAGCGGGAATGTGTATGAGTGGTGCTGGGATTGGAAGGATAACTATGTGGATAGGGTGTAGATTAATCACATATTTATAACTATTTTAAGTTTTCCGCCTTGACAAACCGCCTCCGCTCCGTTATATTATACCAATGAGTGAAAGAACCGCCAATTTACAATTTGCTCCATTTTCTTGTGTGAATTCAAATTCTCTCTCTCTCTCTCTCTCTCTCTCTCTCTCTCTCTCTCTCTTACTATAGAAGAAACTTGTCAAATTTATCTCTTTTTCCCCTACAGGCATTTTCAGGGGATAGGTGTGTCCAAAGGACACCAGTCCAAATGAAAACACCCCATTCTCACTTTCTTTTTAAAAACACCACGTATGTGGAGTTTATATAACAACATTTACCTTAATAACTAAAGGAGGGTAAAAAATGAAAAAATTTCTTTTAAAAATGATAACGGTTTGTACCGTTACAGCAATTGCCGTCACTACGGCTTTGTTTTTTGCGGGCTGTTCTGAATTTTCGGATAATCCTAATGGACCGAACGATTCAAATAACCCTAACAACCCAGGCGGAAACAGCGTCAACATTGAAATTGAAATGGTGCAAATCCCCGGCGGCAGTTTTCAGATGGGCGATACCAAGAATGAGGGCTACAATGATGAAAAGCCTGTACACACGGTAACGCTGACTGGCTTTTATATGGGCAAGTATGAAGTAACGCAGGCGCAGTATCAGGCGGTGATGGGGAGGAATCCGAGTTACTTTGACGGAGGGTCATACAGAGAACCCGCGAGCGGGGAAGTGCAGGGAAACCGTCCTGTGGAAAGTGTAAGCTGGTATGACGCGATAGTGTTCTGCAATAAGTTGAGCATGGCGAAAAACTTAAGTCCGGCGTACAGCATATCTGGTAGCACGAATCCAGCTGACTGGGGAAGCGTACCGAACTGGGAAAGTAACAGCACATGGGATGCGGTAACAATTGTCAGCGGTTCCACAGGTTACCGGTTGCCGACTGAGGCGCAGTGGGAATATGCGGCGAAGGGGGGGAACGGGTCGCCGGGGAACTACACGTATGCGGGGAGCAACACGGTTGGTGATGTTGCGTGGTATTGGAACAATAGCGACAACAAAACACACGAGGTAGGGAAGAAAGCTCCTAACGGATTAGGTTTGTATGACATGAGCGGGAACGTATGGGAGTGGTGCTGGGACTGGTACGCAGAATATCCAAGCGAGGCGCAGATTGATCCCACGGGAGCGGCTTCTGGGTCTTCCCGGGTGGGACGCGGCGGGTATTGGGACGACCATGCGGGCATCGCGCGTTCGGTCTTTCGGTACATCTACGACCCGAACTACTGGGACTACGGCGTCGGTTTCCGGCTGGTGCGTCCCTGAGTTCTGCCCGCAACTGGAGCGAGATGACCAAGCCATAGCGACCTGAAAGGGAGCGGAGGCGTGGGCATTGAGCGGAAGTTGCGGCGAAGCCGGACTGGTATTGTAGGAGGGAGTCTGACCACCTGTTAAGGTGGTCAGACAAAAATTTTTTGCGTTTTTTAGGCAGATAAAATATGGCGCTTTTAACACAGTATACCAGTTTTTTCGTCAGTCCCTTTGGCGAAAAATCGGTAACAGACGAACTTAACACATTTTTACGCTCTCACAGGATTATCAATGTAGAAAAAAGATTAATTGACGGAGAACGCGGAACCGGCTGGGTATTTCTGATTGAATACTCAGGCGATGCCGGAGCAAATAAAAACGCGCAAGGCGCGTCTCAGCGCATCGATTACCGTGAAGTGCTGAACGCGGAAGAATACGCGCTCTTTGACAAATTACGCAAACTTCGCAAAGAAGCCGCAGAAAAATCCGGCATCCCTGTCTACGCGGTTTTTACAAACGACCAGCTTGCCGCAATGGTAAAAAAAATGCCAAAGACTGCAAAAGACTTGTTGTCAATTTCCGGCATAGGCGAGGCGAGAGTAAAACAGTACGGCGGAATTTTTTTGGATATTTTTTTGAATGAGGAACAAAGACATGCGTTTTCAGGAGCGCCGGAAAATACGGGAGAAAGTTCACAAGAATGAAAAGACAAGGAGGACTTTTTGAGCAAATCATCGACTATAACAATATCCGCCTTGCATTTCTCAAAGCTCTTCGCGGAAACCGGCAAAGCCAATCGGTTGTTGATTTTTGCCGTAACACCGGAAAAAACCTCGTTTTGGTACGGGAAAAACTAATGACGTTAAATTGCGGCTGGGGCGGTTACCTTTCTTTTCTAATTACCGATCCCAAACTTCGTACAATCAGCACCGCCCCTTTTGAACAGCGTATAATGCATCACGCGATAATGAATATAGTCGAACCTGTTTTTGACCGCCCCATGATCCGCCACAGCTACGCCTGCCGCAAGGGAAAAGGAACCCACGCCGCAGTGCGGTATGCTTTTGGGCGGTGCAAGCAAAACCGTTTTTTCCTGAAACTTGATATTCGCAAATACTTTGACTCAATCGACCATGAAGCGCTTAAAGCTCAGCTTCGCAGACTTATCAAAGACGCGCGCGTTTTGTTTTTACTGGACGGCGTTATCGACAGTTATGAAACTACTCCCGGCAAGGGAGTTCCCATAGGCAATTTGACCAGCCAGTTTTTTGCGAACCTGTATCTTGCCGGAATGGATCATTTTATCCTTGAAAAACTGCGTCCTGCGGCATACTGCCGTTATATGGACGATTTTGTTTTGTGGTCGTCTTCGCTTGCGGAATTAAAAACAATGTTTTCGCTGGCTAATGAATATGTTACGCAAAATCTAAAACTCAAAATAAAACAGCCTGTATTTGGCAAAACCGCCGAAGGATTGCCATTTCTAGGTTTTTTAATAAAGGAAAAAGGCATTTATCTTTTACAAAAATCAAAAAGGAGGGTTACCGGGCGAATGTCAGAAATTTCCGCTTTGCTTCTTCGCGGCGATATAACCGAAGAAAAAGCGGCGGAACGGATACGAAGCGTAATTGCCGCGATTTCGCTGGCAAGAACAAATTGTTTTAGAAAAAAGTTATGTGAAAAAGGGGAGCGGCTTCTGGGTCTAACCGGGTGAAACGCGGCGGTAATTGGAACAACAATGCGGACAACGCGCGTTCGGTCTATCGGAACAACAACAACCCGAACAACAGGAACAACAACATCGGTTTCCGGCTGGTGCGTCCCTGAGCCCTGCGAAAAACCAAGGAAGAATATCCGCTGTCGCAGAACAAGCAGTTTCCCTGCAAAAGCGCGCTCTTTTGTAAAAAAGAGCCATGCTCTTGCAAAAAAGAGCCGCGCTTTCCTGTTGGTACAAAAAAGTTTCATTGGAAGACCGGAAAGCGTTTTTTTTAATAGAGTTGTTCGGAAACTTCAGTTTCTGAACAATTTCATATAAAAAACGCGGTTTTGTCGAACTTTCGGACTAAAGTCCGCGTTCGCAGGCTTATAGCCTGAAAAACCGCAAGACTGGT
>JAITUY010000134.1 GCA_031286095.1 Treponema sp.
TACAATAGAGTTGTTTAAAAACTTCAGTTTTTGAACAACTTCCTATTAAAACTGCAAAATACGCAGTATTTTGCTTAACTTGTTCAAGAACCAACCGGGTTCTTGAACAAGTCTAATATGTAAATGAACCGGTTAAATGCATCGGCATAAATCGTTTATCTATTTCAAAAAGTAAATTATTTTTGGAAAAAATCATTTTAATTTGACTATATTCAATTATTGAATCATAGTTTTCAATAAAAACATATTCGAGCAAATTTATTATTTTTTCAAACGGTTCATATTTTATTATATCACTATTTTCATTATAAGCATTTATTAGTTCAATAAATTTATTTTTTATAATTTCCCTTTTCTCAAAATCACTTAAGGAAAAATCTGCCGCCGTTTGAGAAAATCCGTTTATAGATATAAGAAATAATAAAATGAAAACAGATAATCGCATGGTTTATTGTATTAATTTTAATTTACTTTGTCAACTATATTTTAATATGTCCGTTTCCCCGCTCCATGGTGCGCAAAGGTGACTGACGCCGTGAGCTGCCCAATTATTATACTCCAGATACACCAATCCTCTGAATTATAGCTGGATTCATTGTAATAATATTGATAAATATATTTACACCTATTAAGGTTATATTTATAATTTTTTTTAAGTATAGTAATATTCATTAAATTCCTTCTTTTATATCTGATCAAAAATATTATTAGAACAAAAATGAATCTAAATAATACATATAAATGATAATGACCCGTTATTACCCAGGATTGTAGCATCCACTTGTCAAGGCTTCCTGTTATAAAAAACACCCCTATTATTGTCGTGTCTACAATAAAGTAAAAGAACCCCTTAAAAGTAAAAATAGATAAAACAAGTGTTGATATAATATAAAATTTTGTAATAATGATGAATAAAAAAAATCCCATATTATATCCAATATTTAATTTGATACATCGTATTGCCAATAAAAGGAATTGCCATTACTAATATCAACATTATATTTATATCCTCCATTTTCTTTTATTGCGGATTTCGGTGTCAGACACATTTGAGCGGCTGACACCGTGCGCTGCCCATTTGTTAATCGCCAATATTAAAAATCATCATACAAAAGTAATATACAATAGAGCGAGAAAATAAAAAAAACAGTAAACTGATAATTGAAAAAGTTATGCCTGTTACGATATTTTTTTCTCTAAAGGAAAACAATGCTTTTATAGCAATTAATATTCCTGCTATGAAAGCCCAACCAAGAGCAAAATAATGGAATAGGGTAACATGAGTAAGATTAAAAGGAGGAGGATTGCTAGAAAAATGAGTGATACGACATTGATTAATACTCCAAACTATTAATGCTACTGTGAGTAGTGTATGGAATTTTTTCAATAATAAAAATATTTTCATAAGGCTCTCAATATACCCAATAGTGTTTATTTCCAAAGACGCCAATGTTGTAAATATGGGAAGTTTTATAATACCCATGTGGAGGATTTTTTTTAAACGGATCTACATCATATTTATTATGTCCGAAGAGAAATGAATTTGCATAATTAAATGTTCCCCTGTCAGGATATTCTCTTATATGAACACCTGGATATCTAAATACTGCTTCTCGTCCATCTGTATTTGTAAATTTTGCGTTTAATCTATTGTAAACCCATTTAAACTCAGTCTGATTAGGACCAAAAAGAATTCTTACCCTTCCATCTGATGCTGTGCTTTGATGATATTGAGAACCAATACTATTCTTTTCATACCATCCTGATTTTTTCATATCCTGCATTGTATAACGGTCTACACCATTTAAATTGATATTTAAGAATTCACGAAGATTACCATTAATAAATACCTCGTCTTCAGCAAACAGATCATCTAAACTCATATAGCGACGTAAATGTCTCATAAATTGTGCCGTAGAACCTTTGCCGTAATTACTTTCGGTTTTACTACGCTCATAGCGGTTTTTTAAATACTCCATTTGTTCAGGAGGGGACATCCGGCCAAATTTTTCTCCCTGTGATAATTCTCTTGGAAGCGGATCTGTTTCACGTCCAATGTGAACACCTCTTGGATCAATAAAGTATAGAAGAAGTTCTAATGGATTAGGAAAATCAAAATAATCAAAGACTGGGAATTCAGCTTGAATTGCCATATACCCTGCACCCATTGTTATATCATTCGTATTTAATCCTAAAAAGTTAGCCGTATAACTAAGCATTTGTTTCAGCTTAAAAATGTCAGTATCAGATAATTCATTAATTGTTTCTTCGTTATTGCAAAGAATTTCAATGCGATTTTCCATATGCGAAAGCATATCCAAATAGTCATCTATTGAATATTTCTTTTGAATGTCAAAGCTTAATTCATAATATTCACGATGTTTTGATTTATTGTAAGTTATTATTTTCTCGAGTAGATACTTTACTGTTTCTTGCGCTTCTGCCCTTGCCCCCATTTTATCTCCTATTGCCGTTCAGCAAAGTCTTCCTCTAAACCCTTCTTCTATTTCCAATAATAATTTATCAGCAGGGTCTTTAGGAGTTCTAAAAGAAGAGTGGTAACAGAAATCGTCAAGGGCGCATAAAAGCTTAAGGTATTCATTCTCATCTAAAATAACTCTCTGTTCTTTAACCCAACGTTCTATACCATCAATAACTTTTTCGATAAAATTCTTTCTTTGCTTCTGTGTGAATCTGATTTTTACTCCATCCATTTCTATAACTTCAACAGGTTCAGACCAAATATCACTATATATTTCCTGTTCCGCCTGCTCTGCCTCTGCTTCGGCTTTGTTTAATTCGTCAGTACTTTTTATTTTTATATTATTTTTGTTTTGGCGCACATGTACCATTTCATGCAATAATATTTTATCTGTTTCTACACTGCCTTCTTTATATGCTTCTTCCCGGATGTATACATCATTACCAATAGTAAGGGCATAAACGGCAAGCGTATTAAGAATACTTGGATTACCACCGCCTATATGTAACATTACCTCTGGTAAATCTGAACTGAGCTCTCTCTCAAGTTTATTTTTTACAGTGGCTTCAAGAGGGTGTTTTTTCTCTGGTTTTCCTGTAGAAACAGAAGCACCTTTAATAGCACCTCCTTTTGCAAATAATTGACTCTTCCAGTAGTTCTTATTTTGATTTAGATAGTGAAATATTTGCGTTTTTTCACAAATATCAGCAAAAAAATCAATGTTTAATAACATTGGATAATTATAACATATTTAGCTATTTCTGTCAATTTAATAAAACACTTGTGTGAAAACACTTGTTTCTATATTTTCAAATCTTTGTGCATGTAATATAATACGTATTAACTAATAATTGACGTAACCAAACCTTGCTTCGCGTGGTTTAATCGTCGTTAAGGAGATAATATGGGATTAATCAAAGCTATAGCCGGAGCCGCGGGCGGCGTTCTGGCTGACCAGTGGCTGGAGTTCTTTGCCTGCGAAAGCCTTGAGGCTGACGTATTGGCGGCCAAGGGACAGAAAAAAAGCGGCAAACGGAGCAGCAATACCAAAGGAGAGGACAATATAATCTCCAACGGATCGGGTGTTGTGGTGAACAAGGGGCAGGCGGTTATCATTACGGATAACGGGCGCATCGTGGACTTATGCGCGGAAGAGGGGCGTTATACCTTTGACCAGTCTACGGAGCCTACTATATTCCACGGCGGTTTGGGGAAGGGCATTGTTGACGCTTTCAAGAACATCGGGGAGCGTTTCAAGTACGGCGGCCAACCCGGCAAGGAACAGCGGGTTTACTATTTCAATACCAAAGAAATCATGGGGAACAAGTACGGAACCCCCGCGCCCATTCCCTACCTTATCGTTGATCCCAATATCAATTTGCGGCTTACCATCAGCCTGCGCGTCAACGGTGAGTATTCGTATCATATAATGAACCCGCTTGCCTTTTACGCAAATGTTACGGGTAACGTGGAGGAAGTTTTTACGCGGGACAAAATCGACAGTCAGCTTAAAAGCGAGATAGTTACGGTGCTTGGGCCGTCGCTGGCAAAGCTCGGAGCCGGGCTTGAGTACCACATGATTTCCTCGCAAACGGACAAGCTGGCGGAGATCCTTAACGAGGCGCTCACCGCCAAATGGAGGGAAGGCCGCGGCATAGAGATTGTCAACTTCGGGATTACCTGCGTTGCAACAGAGGAAGACGAGAAGCGGATCAAGGAGCTTCAGACTGCGGCGGTAATGCGCGACCCGACGATGGCGGCGGCTTCGCTTGTGAACGCCCAGAGCGACGCGATGAGGACTGCGGCGGGAAACACGGGCGGTGCGATGGCGGGCTTCATGGGCATGGGCATGGCGAACATGGCCGGCGGAATGAACGCTCAAAATTTGTTTGCAATGGGACAGCAGCAAAGCGCTCAACCTGTTGGCGGCGGGGCTGCTCCCACGCCTGTGGCGACGCCTGCGGCGGGCTGGACCTGCTCCTGCGGCCATGCGGGAAACGCCGGCAAGTTCTGCAGCGAATGCGGCAAGCCAATGCTCGCGCCTGCGGCGGCGTCTGCGGACTGGACCTGCTCCTGCGGCCATGCGGGAAACACGGGCAAGTTCTGCAGCGAGTGCGGCAAGCCGAGGCAGTAGTGTCTGTCCACAAAGTTGAGGTGACATGGATATAAAAGAATTTAAATGTCCCAATTGCAGCGGGGCGGTCAGGTTCGACAGCGGAATTCAGAAAATGAAGTGTCCCTACTGCGATGCGGAGTTCGAGATGTCGGCGGTCGCCGATTACCAAAAACGGATGGCGATTCCCGAAACGGACAACTGCGCGTTGGACACCGGCAATGTCAACTCTGCCTGGGACGAGGGCGATCTGGGCGGCCTCTCGACCGGTTCCTGCCCTTCCTGCGGGGCGGAGCTGATCGGCGACAAGAACACTATCGCCACGGTCTGCCCATGCTGCGGGAACACACAGATCATGCAGAAACGGGTACAGGGTCTTTTGAAGCCGGAATATGTCATTCCTTTTCAGATTGATGAAAAAGCCGCGAAGGAAACCCTGAAGCAATTCTACAAGGGGAAGAAACTCCTTCCGGATGTTTTTACAAGCGAGAACCGCATCAACAGCATTCAGGGTCTGTATGTTCCTTTCTGGCTTTTTGACGCGAAAGTCCAGGCCAGCGTGAGTTACAGGGCGTCCAAAGTAACAGTCTGGAGCGACAGCAGTTTTAATTACACCAAAACCGATTATTACTCGATACAAAGGGAAGGCAGTTTGACCTTTGAGAAGATACCGGTGGACGGTTCGCAAAAAATGGATGACGATTACATGGACGCCATTGAGCCTTTCGATTACGGCAAGCTGACGGATTTCCAAAGCGCCTACCTTTCGGGCTATCTTGCCGAAAAGTACGATGTCGGCGTTGAGGACAGCAAAGAGAGGGCGGTAAGGAAGATCAAGAATACCGTAGAAACCCAATTCGCGTCGTCCGTGCAGGGGTTTAATTCGGTGAAGAAAGAACGATCCTCCGTTAATGTCGCGGACGGCAAGGTATCGTATTCCCTCTTTCCGGTTTGGGTTCTTAATCCAAAGTACAAAAATGAGAACTATCAATTTATTATGAACGGACAATCCGGCCGTATTGCCGGCAAACTGCCGATTGACAGGCGAAAGTCATTAAAATACACGCTGCTTTACACGCTTGTATACGGCGCGGTTTTTAGTTCTATTATCGGACTGCTGCAAATGTTTTTATAAGGGTACAGAATGAAAAAAACTTTTTTACTGATTTTTATATCTGCCGCGCTGTTTTTGCTTCCGGCGGTTTTGCTCTTTTCCCAGAGCGCCGCCGTCAGCCGCGTTGTCGATAACGCGGGACTTTTGAATGACGATGAAATCGCGTGGCTGGAAAGCCTTACGGCAAAAATCGCTTCGGCTTACAACTTCGACCTTGTTATTGTAACAGAGGCGGGTATCGGCAGCGCCGCGTCAAAGGATTATGCGGATGATTTTTTTGAGCGTAACGGTTACGGCTTTGGCGCGAAGCACGACGGCTGCCTCATGCTCCATGTTAAGGGAGACCGCGAGTACTGGTTCAGCACATCGGGCCGCGGTATCACGATATTGAACGATACCGCCTTTGATAAACTGGAAAGCGATGTCGTGGGATTTCTCAAACGCGATGATTTTGCGGGAGCTTACCATGCCTTTATCAGCGATTGGGAAAAATTTCTTGTCCTGGACGCAAAGGGCAAAAGCTATAATTTTTTCCGGGCTTATGGTTTATATTTACATATTGGCGCATGGATTTTTTCTTTTATCATTGCGCTTTTTGTAGTGTACGGCATGAAAACAAAAATGGAAACAATCTTTCCCCTGGCAGAAGCCGACTGTTTTATGATACCCGGCAGCCTCGCGTTTACGCAGAAAAATGACGGCTTCCTTTACAGCAAGGTTACAAAAACCATGAGACAGTCTTCATCGGGTTCAGGTTCCGGCTCTCGTACAGGTTCTTCCTCCTCTTCCGGGAGATCGCACGGCGGCGGAGGCGGCAGATACTAAACACGGAAATCAATTTTGCCAATAGTCGCAGAGGCTTTTAGCCAGGGCGGGATCAAAATACGGCAAAGGGAGCGGCGGCGGGGCAGCGCCGTAGCGCGAAAACATGTGGGAGATTCCGCCTGCGG
>JAITUY010000137.1 GCA_031286095.1 Treponema sp.
GCCTTAATTCAGCTTTATCAAGCTGACAAAGAACAGTAAACACATAATCTTGATTATTTGACGCATAATACCCTTCATTTAAAGTAAAATTAGAGTAAAAAGAATCTAAATAAATATACATGCCTCCTGCAATAAAATACGGGCGGTCTTGTCCATAAACCAAATTCGCCGATAAAATAAAAAACAAAATTACAATTTTCTTCATAATAACATTAACGATCCTTATAATCCGGCGTATATACCGTAACGCCGGCCTTTCGTAACAAGTCCGCGTTTCTATCGCTGATTTCGCTCCACATTACGTTAACTTGGGATAAATGTGGAAGCTTCAATAATGGACTAACGTCTACGATTTTAAAATAGCCTAGCTCCAGTTCTTTTAAGTTTCCCAGTCTTCCTATCCATGATATATCAAATTCAGTCACTTTATAATCAGGCCCTTCCATTTCTAGACACTCTAGATTAGTTAAGTTCTGTATCGGCGATATGTCAATGTTATTATTGTGTAAATATAAATAAAGGCTTTTTAGCCTGGTTAGTTGTGATATGTTGTAAATAGTTTTGGAAGAGGTTGCTACAAAAGCTAATTTTTCAAGGCGTACCAACGGCAGCAGTTCGGAAGCGTCGGTGGAAGTGTTTTTTATATCGACGCTGAGCTCACGAAGATTAACCAAAGCCGACAACGGGCTTATGTCAGTGACTTTTTCAGCCCATATGGTAAGTTGTGTAAGTTTTTCTTGTTGCGACAAAACGGTTATCCCGCTTATATCGGTTAATTCAAAATTATCAATTTTTAAGAATTCCAAATCTTTAAAATCCAGTAAAGGAGTAAAATTTGTGTAATTTCCAAGGGGAAGCGATAAATATGTTTTTGCCTTATCCTGTCTTTCCAGATATTGTATCAGTTTTTCATTTTCCGAGAGAGGCTGAAGTGGCGAAAGGGATTGGTCTCCGGCCTCACCGCCGTTATCTGAACCGGCGGCTGTATGTTCCCGCATTTCCTGATATTCCGGCGTAACCGCGCCCGCAGACGGCGGCGAAGCCTTTGTGCATCCGCATAGCATGAAAAGGCAACAGATTATATAGAAGTTTTTTATCCCCACGGGCAACCTCACAATAATGCCGGAAACACGTCTTCTTCTGTAACAAGAATACCGCCGACCCATAATACTCTATTTTATACATCTTCACGTTTTATTTCTATATAGACTTTGTCTGTAATGTGTCCACACTATAGACAGAGTCTAATGATACTTGACAAATAATTCAAACAAAAATATATTCATAAATAGGAATTTGCGGTGACAGGCACCAGGCGTGACCTTTACGGGGGCTTGCCCTCGTAGAGGGGGTAGCGGAATACGACCACTAAAACATATACAATAAAACCAACATTTTGAATATGTTTGTTTTAGTGGTCGTATGGAGCGGCGCGTACTGGCTCACCTAAAGGTTCGCCGCATTTATTTGAAAATAAAAACATTAACTTGCGCTACGCCATATTATATGGTAACAAAAACGCCCTTACGGACGCTGTTATCTGGCGGGGGGAGACTTCCCCCATTTTATAAATTAGAAATAACTAATTACGCATAACGACGCTACTGGTAGCGTACTTTGAAGCAAAACGGCACTAGGCAAAATCGGTGTCAGGCACTACGCGCCCCCTTTCGGTGACAGGCACTCGGCGTGACCAGTGTACTATCGGATAAAAGTAATGTATACTCCATCATAAGGGGTAACCGTGAAAATTTATTTTTTGGCAATATTGGCAATCTTTTTTATTTCACCGTGTTTATTTCCGAGCGGTTCACAAACCAAATATTATATAGAAAATAAAAGCGGCGAGGATATCAAGCTCACGGGTATATACAAGGATATTGTGAAACGGGAGTGGGGATTCCCCTATTATGAAGATAATATTCAGGTCGGTGTAATAAGAGTTTCGGCTAATACCTATGATATAAATATGGTAATACCCGCGATCAGTAACAAGTCTTATCATTACTACAGCATAATGGCTGTTGATCCCGTAATTATTCTGGAACATGAAGACGGGAGCCGGGCCTTTAAGCAGCAGGTTCCTTTTATGCAGCAGATTGGGGAAGCGAAAAATATAGAGTATGTGCATCCTCCCGGCCATATAGTTTTTCATTCATTCCTTGAAATATTTACAATTTATGATATGGATGACAATGTCATCATGACCCTTGACGACATAGATGAAAACAGTTTTGAGCATAGCAAGATGGGTGATGGCAATTTTTCTTCTACTATTTATATGACTCAGGAGAGGGTAGAAGCGGGGCGGAAGAAGCACGCCGGGCGTGCGCCGGAATGAGAAAATAAATTTGAATTAGGAAGGAGGAATTAGGAATAGTTACGCATAACGACGCTACTGGTAGCGTACTTTGAAGCAAAACGGCACTAGGCAAAATCTGTGGCAGGCACTACGCGCCCCCGTGCCAACCTGCGCACCACCGAACGCTACACTCACGTTGCCAAGCGCAGTATTTTAAACATAAAAAGCCCTCTTGACACAATACAATGATTTATATTATAAATAACCAATCGGCGCAATCCCCCAATTTTGTGCCTTAACACGAAACTTTTTTCGTATTATTCCGATGAATTGGGTATATTACGAAGGCGCTTTAACAAAGGGATTGGGGGATTTGCGAAATAAGGGTAAGGGGAGTTATGTGCAATACGCCAATAATTGTCAAATTGCTTGACACAACAAATTGATAAATATAGAATAATTGTTATGAAGAAATATATATGTTTATTTTTTGTTTTTTTTATCAATACATTAATCTTTGCAAATGATACAAGGATTATTTTGGGCAGTTCTGTTGGAGTAGCAGATAATAAAAG
>JAITUY010000182.1 GCA_031286095.1 Treponema sp.
CATATAAAAAACGCGGTTTTGTCGAACTTTCGGACTAAAGTCCGCGTTCGCAGGCTTATAGCCTGAAAAACCGCAAGACTTGTTCGACAACCAACCGGGTTGTCGAACAAGTCCAATAATTAACGTACAACAACTCTGCGCCTTTGCGTCTCCGCGCCTCTGCGAGAGGTTTTGCCTTCAAACCTTCCTGCGCTGAATATTCCTACTGCTGATACTGCGCCAGACAAAGCTCGTAATATCTTCCGCGTTTAGCCATCAGTTCTTCATGCGTGCCGCTTTCTACAATTTGCCCGTCGCTGATAAACATTATCTGCGTGCAGTTGCGTATCGTGGAAAGCCTGTGCGCGATAATAAAGGAAGTGCGCCCCTTCATCAGCGTTTGGATTCCCTGCTGTACAAGCTGTTCCGTACCTGTGTCGATACTGCTTGTCGCCTCATCAAGAATTAAAATCCGCGGATTAGAAATAAGTGTGCGCGTAAAAGCCAAAAGCTGTCTTTCCCCGGCGGAAATACCGCCTCCGCGCTCCGTTATGTGAGTGTCGTAGCCCTGCGGCAGTTTTTCGATAAAATGATTAGCGCCGATAAGCCGCGCCGCGGAACGGATTTCTTCGTCAGTGGCGTCAAGTTTCCCGTAACGGATATTGTCGGCGATTGTCCCGGTAAACAAAAAACTGTCCTGTAGCATTATTCCCATTTGGCTTCTCAGCGAGTGCAGAGTAACCTTCATTATATCCTGTCCGTCTATAAAAACCTGCCCTTCCTCAATATTGTAAAAACGCGAAAGCAGATTTACAATGGTGGTTTTCCCCGCTCCCGTCGGTCCCACAATGGCAACACTCTGCCCGGGATGACTGTCAAAGCTAACATTATTCAGCACCTTGCGTGTTCCGTCATAACTGAAGCTAACGTTCTTAAACTCAACATGTCCGCGCACAAAAGGAAATTCCACAGCATCGGGAATATCCTTGATTGTTATAGGTTCCGCTATCGTGTCAAAAATTCTGTCAAGATACGCCATCGCGGTTATAAATGTGTTGTAAATATTCGCAAGGTTAATAATCGGTTGCCAGAAACGCCATGCGTAGTTTCCCATAACAAGCAACATTCCAAAACTCGCCATAGGATTCATCCAGAAAACGCCCATAATGTACACAAACGACCAGACAAGCTGGCTGATAGATTCCGTAGAAAACCACACTGTATTTGAAATATAAATCGCCTTCATCCATACGGCGTTGCGCTCATCGGCAAGCTCGTTCATTATATCCATATTTTTATTCTGCCTGTCAAAAGCCTGAGTAACCCTTACCCCGTCTATAGATTCCTGAACATAAGCGTTTATATTCGACCCCTTGTTGGAAACCGCCTGCCACGCCCTTCGTTGCGCCGGCTTTATTGTCCAAATAAAAAGCGCGAGCAGGGGAAGCCCTATAACCGTAACTGTCGCAAGATGAGGGTCTACCTTGTACATAAAAAAGATGATGAAAAAAATGTTTAACACTTCTATTACAAAATTGATAATTCCGTTGGAAAGCGCGTCCGATACGCTGTTCACATAAGGGACGACGCGCACAAATATTTTTCCGTGCGGACGCGAGTCAAAAAAGCTAAAAGATAATTTTTGCAGATGAGCGAATAAATCCTGCCGTATATCGTGAATTATTCCCGCGCCCGCTTTTGCGATAAGTATATTCCGTACGGCGTTTAACACAACGCTTACAATGATAGAAGCGGTAAGGTACGCGCCCATTAAAAGCAGTTGGCGTATGTCCTTGTTCGGGACAGCTTCGTCAAGCGCGGTTTTAATAAAAAGCGGACCTATAAGACCGGAAATCGAGGCGAGAATACTTAAAATTAACGAAAGCCTTAAATGACCTTTCGCCTTTATAAGATAGCCAAGAACGCGCCTTACGTTAAAAAGACTGACCTTTTCGTCAAGGTATTCGTCCACGTCGTAGCGGTTTTTCTCTTTGGCGGTTTTTTGTTCGCGGTCTTTGCTGAAAAAACTCATTATTCCACCTCCAAAGCGTCAATTCCGGCGTTATACTGCAACAACCAGATATTATAATAAAACCCCTTCATCGCAAGCAGTTCATCGTGAGTGCCGCGTTCGATGATCCGCCCCTTGTCCATGACAAGGATTAAATCCGCCTTCCTGAACGAAGATATCCTCTGCGCAATAATTATCTTTGTGCAGGGAAACTCAAGTTTTTCAAGCTGTTCCTGAATATAATGTTCCGTCTCGCTGTCCACCGCGGAAGTAGTGTCGTCTAACACGAGAACCGCAGGTTCTATCGCAAGCGCTCTGGCCAAAGCGATTCTCTGCCTCTGTCCGCCCGAAATTCCGACTCCGCGTTCTCCTACCAGCGTGTCATAGCCTTCCGTCATTTCATTGATAAAATTGTCCGCGTCCGACTGTATCGCGCGTTTTTTTATGCTCTCCTCGTCCATGTCCGGTCTTCCGTAGGAAATATTGCCTTTTACGGAATCTGAAAATAAAAACACATCCTGCATGGCAAGCCCTATTTGCCGTCTCAACGACGACAACGTGTAGCGTCTAACATCTTCGCCGTCCAGAAGAACCGCGCCGTAGTCAGGCTCGTAAAAACGCATAAGAAGGTTTATGAGCGATGTTTTTCCCGCCCCCGTACTGCCCAGTATGCCGACAGTGGAACCCGCCGCCGCCGTAAAATTTATATCTTCAAGAATTGTATTTCCGTTAATGGTAAGTTTTATGTCCCTGAATTCTATTTTTCCCGAAGGCCTTTGCGTTAAATGCATAGCGCCCGACATATCGCTTATCCCCTTTGGCGATTCAACCACTTCGCAGATCATCTGCCCCGCGGAAGTGTAACGCTCAAGATCGGCAAGAAGGGGACCCAGCATCTGCATAGGCATGGCAAGCGCCCATGTAAGCGAGGAAAAAGCCATGTATTCACCGGGCGTCATCCATTCCTTAATAAGGAAGAAACCGCCCGCAACCAGCATTATTACCATGAGGAGCTGGCTTGCGGTTTCAAGAAACGGCTGATATTTTGCGGATATTATCGCGTTTTCACAGCTTATATCGCGGAATTCTGCGTTTTGTTTTTCAACCTTTTCTTTTTCGTATTCTTCGCGCGCGAACGCTTTTACAACGCGGTTGCCGTCTATATTTTCCGTAACGGCAGTTCCCAGTTCTGTAAGTTTTTGCCGCAGTAAAAGGAACCGAGGTCTGATTTTTTTTACGAACCTGCTACTGATGTACAAAATAAACGGAGTAATACCGACGAGGCAGAGCGCGAGCTTCCAGTTTAAAAACAGATAAAAAATAAATGTCGCGGCGAATAACGCGATTGCGCCTATAAATTGATAGGAAACCCACGCGACAGTGTGCCGCAGGCGGTCTAAGTCCTGTGTCATTCTTGTCATAAGGTTTCCGGTAGGGAAGCGGTTTAAAAATTTATAGTCCTGCCATTGGACAGTCTGATACATATCCTGACGAAGGCGCGTCATCACGTCGGTGCTTGCGATTTCCATCAATATTATTTGAAGATAGTTAAGCCCAAGACGAGAAAGCTGGACTATCATCATGATTACAAGAAGTTTTATTAACGGGCTTGTATCGCGCCCCACGATAACTTCGTCAATTATTCTTCTGCCAAGCATTGGGTTTATTACGCGTATGGCGGACGTAACAACCGTAAGAAAGAGACCGCCCATAAAGACGGCTCTCTTTCCCTTCATGTAATTCCAGACCCACTTAATCTGTTCCATAAAATGTTCTTTTTCAATTCCTTATAGACGCAGTGTCCCGCATTTTTTCGTCCGGCCGCTTTCAGGCGGTCAGACTGCAGAAATGCGATTTTTATAAGTAAATTGTTCAGAAACTGAAGTTTCAAAACAACGCCGTTAAAAAATAGAGTTGTTCGGAAACTTCAGTTTCTGAACAACTTCATATAAAAAACGCGGTTTTGTCGAACTTTCGGACTAAAGTCCGCGTTCGCAGGCTTATAGCCTGAAAAACCGCAAG
>JAITUY010000184.1 GCA_031286095.1 Treponema sp.
TCCCATTACCATTTACACAAAATTTATGACAAGCCTAGCAGGAAAACTGCTGGAAATTTGATATTTCAAGAAGTAAAGAAAAATGGAAAATCTATTTACACAAAAAATAGGATAGCTCCCGAAAAATGCAAGACTTGTTCTATAAACTAAAGCGGTTATAACCCGCGGGGTTGCCGAATAGGTCCAATCTTTAAAAGGGGTTTGACTAAATTTGTTTTTTTTGATATGTTTGTAATATGATACAGCTGTATTTTTTATCGATTTTATGTAACGGTTTGGGCGGGTATATCCTGTTTGCCAGGAACAATGACGAAGGCGAAGAAACGGCGGACACAATAGAAAAAAACGTCCCCTTTTCCCTGAATACCCCTACCTTTCACCTTGTTTTGGGTATTTTATGCGCGGTTACCGGAATATTAAAACTTCTTTCGCCCACATTGGACGGAATTCTTATTTTGGGCGATCTTATACCGTCTGCCACAGGGATTATTGCGGGAATTTTATTGATCTTCGGAATTTACCGCCAGGACATTTCGGCGGCTCCTGAAAATCCTAGCGTATTGGACCGTCTTGGCGTAAGCCTTTTAAGATTCAGAAGAGCTGTTGGATTTGGTTTGATAGTTGTCGCCTTCTTGCATTTTCTTTTTCCGCAGGCGCTCTTTATATAAGAGAGTTGTTTGGAAACTTCAGTTTCTGAACAACTTCATATAAAAAACGCGGTTTTGTCGAACTTTCGGACTAAAGTCCGCGTTCGCAGGCTTTAGCCAAAAAAACCGCAAGACTTGTGAGACAACCAACCGGGTTGTCGAACAAAAGTCCAAGTCTTTATAAACGTATACTGACAAGAAAATTAGAGCTGAACAAAGACAGCCCAGCTCCCGCTTTGTTTTTTCCAAGATAGAAGCCAGCGTTATTAGCGTTTGTATATGATTCTCCTCTTGTTTTACCTATGCGTCTGTAAGAAAATACAAGTGAAAATTCTACAGGCTTTACAACAAAAGACATATTTAAAGAAGGTTCAAAAAAAAGCCCCCAAGCTGTAAAATCACGAAAAACAGTATTTCTTGAAATATGGGTGTCTGTTGCTGAACAATAGGTAAGCGGGCTTATCTGAAAAGAAATATCAAAAATAAACGGATAAAGAATGTTTGTGCCGGACGTAAACCCAATAGCAAGAATCAGCCAGTCCTGACTGTAAGTGATAACTTTTTCACCCGAAAAATCCTGCTCTTTTGGATTCAAGTCGTTATATACGCCATACCCGTTTCTTCCCGAAAAAGCGAAACGCATCCATGAACCGCCGATAAACGGTTTTATATATAAAAAAGATTTAATTGGAAATGAAAAGCCGGCAGAGGCGTCCAGCAGGAAAAATTCACCGGTTCTGTTTGTATGGCTGGAAAAACGGGTAAGATTGCTGTTTTCGGGATATAACCAGTCGCGGTCTTCCATAACGCCCGAATCACCAGAAATTCCGGCTTTAAAGGAAATTGATGAAAAAAAACCAGGGGCCTTCATCAGATCAATTCTGCCGAACTCAGCCTGAAGACCTAAATAGAAGACGGGTTTCATTTCCCAAATAAGTTCGCTTAATAACTCGTTCTTTGTATCTTCCGGTAACGAATATACATATTCCAGCGCCTGTCCGTAGACAAAACCAAACTGCGGTCCTAATGAAAAACAGTAGTTCCTTTCGCTCTTTTCTGCGTAAGAATATACGCCGGATATAATGACTAAAACCGTTAAAACGGCTATATTTTTCACAGTATGAGAATAACAGCGATACATATCATTGGTCAATTGCTTTTACTCTTTGTTCTTTGTACCTGTACGGGAAAGAAGGAAGAAATGTCCCTAATCCCGCCCGTTACGTCCCCCTTTTCAAGAAACTATATCGGATTCGGCGTAATCACAGAATCATTTACTCATGTTTTATCCGACCCAAGCGAAGACAGTTCCCCTACCGGTTACTTAAGACGCGGCTCTTTGGTTCGGATAATAAGGCGGCAGACGGTTAAAAACGCCGGTATTTTTACCTCGTGGGTTTTTATAGAAGGAAACCAGAACGGCTGGCTGAAAGAGGACGTTATGGATATTTATGAAAGCGAAAATCAGGCAAAGACCGCCTCGGAGTCCGTGAGCAGGTGAAGACGGTTCTTCTTTTCACAATTCCGCCAATCGCCGGAGCCGTTATCGGTTTTGTTACCAACGTTATTGCAATCAGAATGTTATTCCGCCCGTTAAAGGAAATCCGTTTTTTGGGAATAAGGCTTCCGTTTACGCCTGGCATTCTGCCCAGGCAGAGACACAGGCTGGCGCAAAGCATAGGCGCGATGGTGGAAAGAGAACTTTTAACCCCTGAAATTTTACGGCAACGTCTTGCGCGCGGCGATGTCCGCGAACTTATTAAAAATGCGCTTTCGCTTTTTACGGAAAAATTTTTGGAAAAAACTCCGCGTGAACTGCTAGAAGGCCGTGAAACTATAATTGCCCAAAGGGTTTCCTTCACATTTGAAACTCTGTATCCCTCTTTTTTGTCCGCCCTTGTAAATTTTCTTAACCGCGAGGAAATCCGGAGGGAACTGTCGGCGAGGGGGCGTGTTTTTTTAACTCAAATTTTTCTTAAGCTAAATACATTACAGCGTCTTTTTCTTACCGCTGGTCAGTACGATTTAACCTTGCAGGAAAAAATGCCTGAAATAATTGAAGAGCTTATTGAAAATATCGAAGACATTTTACGGGACGGCAAGATTAAAGATATGCTTGTCAACACGGCCGTATCGTCATTTGGCGCGATGACTGGCGGACAAAAAAAAATGAGCCAGCTTTTTAACATAAGCATGGACGACAAAAAAAACGCTGACAACTTTTTATTTGACAAAATAATGTTCGCAGTCGACGGGCATATTGAAACAATACTTTCTTCGATAAACATCAAGTCCCTTGTAGCCGAAAGAATTGATTCGCTGGACATGCTCCGGGTTGAGCGTATAATACTTGACGTGATGGCGGATCAATTTAAGTGGATAAACATTTTCGGCGGAATACTGGGGTTTTTGATCGGCTCTTTTCAGGCGTTTTTTTCGTGGTTCATGGGGTAGTTCGGTTAAAATTTTATTCTATTTGATCTCGCAGAGGCGCAGAGACGCAAAGGCGCAGAGTTTTTGTACGGTGAATTTATATTTTCCAAAATATATTAGAGTTGTTCGGAAACTTCAGTTTTTGAACAACTTCATATAAAAAACGCGGTTTTGTCGAACTTTCGGACTAAAGTCCGCGTTCGCAGGCTTATAGCCTGAAAAACCGCAAG
>JAITUY010000255.1 GCA_031286095.1 Treponema sp.
TGTTCGGAAACTTCAGTTTCTGAACAACTTCATATAAAAAATGCGGTTTTGTCGAACTTTCGGACTAAAGTCCGCGTTCGCAGGCTTATAGCCTGAAAAACAGCAAGAGTTGTGAAACAACCAACTCGAACCGAAGGTTCGCAGTTGTCGAACAAGTCCATTGTATTCTTATGCGAACACTACTTCCGTCGTCACGGGATTTTTCCCCTTAATCCTTATCGCGCCTTTTTTAGCGTCAGCGGTAAAGACAGCTCCTTCTTCCCAGCGGTCTTCAAGGATAAGATCAGACAACGGCGATTCCAGTTCTTTTTGAATAGTACGGCGCAAATGTCTGCCGCCGAACTTTTGATCCCAGCCTTTTTCAACAAGAACGCGCTTTGCGGCGCTTGTTACTTTTAAAGAATAGTTTTGTTCGGCAAGGCGGCGGGAAAGTTCGTTTATCTCAATATCAAAAATCGATTCAATTTGTTTTTGCTCCAGAGGGTTAAAAACGACTATTTCATCCACCCTGTTGATAAATTCCGGGCTGAAAATCCGGCGCATTTCCGACATAGCCTGAGTTTCAATTTCTGCAGAGCTCATAGGGGACGAGCCGCTGGAAAAACCCAGCCTGTTTTCTTTGGAAATTTCACGCGCCCCGGCGTTACTTGTCATTATAATGATTGTATTGCGGAAATTAACGGCATGCCCAAGACTGTCCCTTAACTCTCCTTCTTCCAGCACCTGCAATAAAATATTAAAAACATCGTAATGCGCTTTTTCTATTTCGTCAAACAGGACTACGCGGTAAGGGTTGCGTCTTATTTTTTCAGTTAACATTCCGCCTTCTTCATAACCGACATAACCAGGAGGAGCGCCGACAAGACGGGAAGCGTTGTGCTTTTCCATATAGTCGGACATGTCAATGCGGACAAGAGCGTCTTCGTTTGCAAACAGATACTGCGCAAGTTTTTTGGCAAGGTATGTTTTTCCCACGCCTGTAGGTCCAAGGAAAATAAAAGAACCGAGCGGACGGCGCGCAGAGGAAACTCCCGCCCTTGAACGTCTTATTGCCGACGCTACCCGCCTTACGGCCTCGTCCTGCCCTATTATAGTTTTGCGTAGCTCATCTTCGATTAACAACATACGGCGCGATTCATGTTCTTCAAGATTCATAACGGGGATTCCTGTCGCTTCTGTAACGACACGGCGCACATCTTCGTCCGTTACTTCCGGGCGGTGATGTACGGACGATTGTTCCCACGCGATCTGAGCCTGCGCAAGACGCTCCCTTAATTCGCGGACTTTGTCGCGGACTTCGGCGGCATGTTCATAATCCTGCACGCTTACAAACGCGCTTTTCTCGTCACATAACTTGGCAATTTCCAATTCAAGACCGGCAATTTCGGGCGGCTCGTCGCGCGATTCAAGTTTGCGCAGTGCGCCCGCTTCGTCAAGAATGTCAATCGCCTTGTCCGGCATGAAACGCCCCATTATGTAACGCTGTGCCAGTTTTGCGGAAAGCGTTACCGCGCTTGGCGCGTAACTAACCTGATGATGTTCTTCAAATTTTTTCTGGATACCAAAAAGGATTTCAACGGTTTCATCATAACTTGGCTCTTCTACAGTTACGGGCTGAAAACGGCGTTCCAGAGCGGCGTCTTTTTCAAAATATTTACGGTACTCAGACAGGGTTGTAGCGCCTATACAGCGTATTTCACCGCGTGAAAGACCCGGCTTCAGCATATTTGAAGCGTCAAGCGTTCCTTCCGCGCCGCCCGCGCCGATTATCGAATGAATTTCGTCTATAAACAGAATAATATTTCCCGCCTGATTTACCTCGCGGATTATTTTTTTAATACGCTCCTCAAACTCGCCGCGGTATTTAGTTCCCGCAACCACCATTCCCATATCAAGCGAAAGTATGCGTTTTCCCGCCAGCGCTTCGGGAACCGCCTCGCTCGCCAGAAGATGGGCGATACCTTCAACAATGGCCGTCTTCCCCACTCCCGGCTCGCCGATTAAAACCGGATTGTTCTTTGTCCTTCTCGCCAGAATGCGGACGGCGCGGTTAATTTCCGCCTTGCGCCCGACTACAGGGTCAGTCTTGCCCGCTCTGGCAAGGGCGGTAAGATCGCGCGAAAAATTATCAAGAGTAGGAGTCAGCACGGGATAAGCCGCAGGTTTAATCCGCGGAATATTTTCACCGCTACGCCCTGAGTGAACCGGAACTTTTTCCCTTTCACGGTGAAGACCGTAGGACTGATATTTTTCTGTAGCGACAAATTCGCCGTCGTTTTTATTGTGCGGCCAGCTGAACGTAGTTTGAATTATTACCCTCATCATGTCGGTATCAACCGCGCGCTGATTTAAGTAAACCTGAACGCTGGAATCCTGTTCGCGCATGGCGGCAAACAAAAGATGCTCCGTGCCAAGATAGTCGCACCCCATCGCTCTAGCCTCTTCCGTGGCAATGTCCAGCATATTTTTAGTGCGTTTGGAAGGCGGCACTTCGCCACGTATTATAAGTCCGGGGATTCGGGGTATGGAACTTTCCAGAACATGCTTAAATTCGGGAAGATCGATGCGAAGGAACATCAGCGCTTTGCAGGCTGTCCCTCCGCCATCCTTGAGCATTGCTATAATTATATGTTCAGGCAAAAGCTGATCGGAACTGAACCTTTTTGCCTCTTCCTGTGCGTTTGTGGAAAGAAGCCTCTGTACCCGTTGAGTCAAACCCTTAAACAAAAATGTACCCCTTGTGCGTTTTTTGCTATTGGACTTGTTCGACAACTGCGAACCTTCGGTTCGAGTTGGTTGTCTCATGTCAGCTACGCTGACCAGTCTTGCGGTTTTTCAGGCTATAAGCCTGCGAACGCGGACTTTAGTCCG
>JAITUY010000241.1 GCA_031286095.1 Treponema sp.
ATACGCTACTGCCAGGGGATTATGAAATCAACTTTGATTGGAAAGCATATAAAGAACCGGATACTGAATCTGAAAAAATAGATCTAGAATCCGTTTCTGAACAATACACAGTTCAAAAATTAAATATATCGGATAATATACTTGTAAGTTGTCATGCCGATAAAAAATATTTACTTATTATTAATCGCAATCCAAAGAGCGTTTCACGTTGACGGAAAAGGAGAAGAAATGTCCAGGAACCCGTTCTTTTCCAAACTTATGTTTGACTGCCTGCTTGAACCAATGAACATCTGTTCTATCTTAAATACTAATGAAAATTGATTTCGTGGATACAAAAGAATACCCCTTGACGGGCGCTGTTGGTTGTGGTATCTTAATAGAGAGAAACAATGTTTGTATTGAGATTTGATGACGGGTATAAAATCGCAGACACGGTGTACGCTTATAACGAGAGTTTTCTTGAAGGACGTTATCCCGTAGGAGAAAATGGTTTTTGGCACAGCGGAATACATGTCAGAAGCAAGAAAGTTTATCCAATAATGGAAGGCTTCCTTGTCGCCTACCGAATTTCAGACGAATATACAAGTATACCGCGCCTGGAGGAATTGAGCGCCGAGCAGTATAAGAAATTAGACTTTAGTGAACAAAATTTATATGAGGAATTTAGAAAAAAATACAGGCTAAAAACCCCTTGTCAATATCCGAATAAATTATATTCCAACAGCTTTTTTCTGATAAAACACAAGGTACGCCTGCCCGCTATGCCTAATAGGACAGACCCCAACATATTGGAATTCTTTACGCTTTACACCAATATGGCCCCTACGCCTAAACCGCCCGGCGATTATGCTCTGATAAGCAAAGATATATTTGAAAAAGAATTGTTGTTTTATGAAAAATATGTCTTTAAAGTAAAAGAACCATATTTTAAACATAAATATAAAGAGGTTAACAATATAAAAATATTTGCAGGAAGCCATTGCAGTTTTAGTGTTCAGGATAATAAAATTAATAAATATATTTGTAAATTTATTAATACAGATATAAAACCAATTAATCCAGATAAAAAATCAGAAATAGAAGTGGACAGCAAAGAAATAGAAAGTATTTGGAGTAAAAGAAGATATACGCCAAAGGGGAATGCTATTCTAGCTTACGATTCATATAACAATATAATAGCTAGATTAAACAATACATTAGAATTTAAGCAAGATGAGATAAGTGCAAATAGAAAAGATCAGACAGGCGAATATTTTGAAATTACAGTGAATGAAAGGAATGTAAATCCAGGTGATAATGGGAAAAAACCGATAAACAGCCCTACAAAAGTTTATGTGAAAATTGATGATCTATACGAAGGCGTTTACGGCGAGGGGCGTTTAAGGGTTAATGCATCAATTTTGGATAAAGAAATGAACGGTATTATGATATACGATGAGCCTAATACAGGCATCAATGCAAGAGATATATTGGGAAGCAGCAGTAGTGAATTTGAACTGGAAGACCCGCAAGAATTCTGGACAAATTACAATAAAAGCGATAATTTTTTTATTGAAATAAAACGGTCAAGCGATGAGGAACGAAGGAAGTTTTTGTGTTTCAAAAAACGTGATGATGAACTCGCCGACCAGGAACTGGAGGTGAAGGTATGTGAGAAAGATGGTTATGAATACGGGAAAACAGTAATTTGCGCCGGTTCTGTTCCCGGCGGTTTTGAACCGCTGGATCATAATACATTGTTGGGATATTGCGCGCAGCGGTTTCCTGAATATAAAGAATTTTATGACCTTGTGTTGTTTTTTGACAGGGAAAATGATAAATTTTTTAATAATCAGGCGTTAACGGGGTATATAATTCCGAAAGGAACCATGCTGTATAAAAAACAAACGATAAATAATAAAATACAGTTTAGCCCGGATAATGAAAAAAGCAAGGAAGAAATAACGGTGTTGGAGTATGAGTCTTTAAAGGAAACCGGTACTGCCGCTCAAACCGAATATTGCCGCTTTTATCATAATGGGAAAATACAATACTTGCCGCTTTCACAGTTAGAAAATTTTAAAAAAGGAAATATATTGGATTGGAATGAAGAATTCATTAAGCTGGGGGTTATTACTGACAATGATAAAATAATGAATGAAATATCCAAATTAATTGTAGAATATTACAAGGCCAGAAACATAACGGAAATTTGGACGGTAATTGAAGCGAATTTTACCAATATAAAAACACAAGAACTTGCTTTAATCAGGCGCGAAAAAAGGAAACTGGTGTGCCGGCACCCTCTGGAATGGGACAAGACTTTGTATGAAAACAATACGGTTCCTTGGTGGCTGCGCGTTAACCGGAATGACAAACAGTTTAGTGAGGAAATAGAGGCAGTTGAGATATGGAACGGGCTGTCGGGGAAGACGATAGAAGGATTAGACCTTTCAAAAAATGATTTTGTTTTTGCGCATCCCGTATATTTTGCCGATTACCTTGACAGGGAAGGGATTCTGACAAGACAGCGAATACGGGACCTTATAATGGTACAGGACAAAGTGATGGCGCTTAATTGCTTAAAACCAAATACAGGAAAGGGTATATACAATACAGGCGGCGCTACTTTCTGCAATCATGCGGTTTATTTAACGGTTCAGGCAGTCGACGCTAATTACAAGGAATTTATAGGCAAAACAAACTCATATTACGGGGATAGGGTTTTATATAATGGAGATACACCGCCTGACGACTTTAAGAAATTGGATACAAATTTTCAAGCAGAGCTAGGACAATATAATTACAGAATTTCAAATCTTTGGTGCGATATATTAAAAAAACAGGCAGAAAATGGAATATTGGTAAAGCTTAATAAAGAAAACGAAAAACATGAGGTAGGTGAGAAAAAGGCCCAGGAATACGCCAACATGGGCTATGTGGTGGTTGCAGCGTGGAAGAATGAAAAGCCAGGGAAGGACAACGCGCCTCATTTTGCAACCGTGCGTCCTGGGTATAAGTATAATCCCGAAAAAGGACCAATACTTGCTAATGTGGGTGGAACAAATGGTATAAGAGATGTTAATAAGGGTTTTGTAGATGTGCCTCGTGAAAACATTAATTGGTATTATAATCCAAATCAGAATTTTCGGGATAATGTCAAAAAGTATTTTGAGGACATGCTTGATAAATTAGGAAAAAATTCAAAAAGGGCAATAGTATGAAGAAAAGATATTATTTATTGTACATTATGGCGTTATTGTTTTTCTCATGTTTTGGAAGTAAAAAAAATGAGGTAAAAAACGATCAACCTGCCCCGCAGGAAGAAGAGCAGGTTGTTACTAACCGTGATGATTTAGTAGAGGAACCATCTTTTCCTGAAAATGATATAGTAGAAGAACCCCCTTATCTTGAAAATGCGTTGAATTGGAATATAATAACAGAGGTATACGCCTCTGATGAAGAGATAGAAGAAATGAAAACTTTTTTATATGAGAATGACAAGTATATAAAAGAATATGAAGTTAAAATTACTTTTATCAGTAAAGCAAATTTTGGGATACCCGGCGGGGATAACTGGATTGTCAGATTAAGTGATAGTTTTTTACCAATTTATGTGAGAAATGGTACAACAATAGAAAGAAAATACAACCTTACAAGTTTTGATCTTTCTGAAGGGAGCAATTTCGATATAATGCGGGACATACCCGGTACGCGCATAGGTAATTCGACCAGTTCTATTGGGGACTTCAACGGCGACGGTAGGGATGAAGTGTTTGAATATGCCTTTGGCGGGCGGGCGTTTCTAATAATAATTTACGGATATGACGCAGAAAAAGATAATTTTGTGAATTATTGTGATATTAATTTATCTTTTAGATTAATAGACAAATACGATGGCCCCGCGCCCGCAGAATTTATGACTTACAAAGGAATGTATGGTTTTAAGGTTTATTATGTCGCACTCGAATTAGGATTCGGCCCCGATTATCATCCCGATCCGAACCCCAAAAACAATAAATGGTTTTTTTACACATGGTCTGCGGAACAAAGAGAATATGTTGAAGTTGGAGAGGTTGAATAGCAATATTATGAAGAAAAGATATTATTTATTGTACATTATGGCGTTATTGTTTTTCTCATGTTTTGGCAGTAAAAAAAATGAGGTAAAAAACGATCAACCTGCCCCGCAGGAAGAAGAGCAGGTTGTTACTAACCGCGATGATTTAGTAGAGGAACCATCTTTTCCTGAAAATGCGCTGAATTGGAATATAATAACAGAGGTATACGCCTCTGATGAAGAGATAGAGGAAATGAAAACCTTTTTATATGAGAATGACAGGTATATAAAAGAAAGAAAAGCTGAAATTACTTTTATCAGTAAAGCAAATTTCGGGATACCCGGCGGGGATAACTGGATTGTCAGATTAAGTGATAGATTATTAACCATTTATGTGAGAAATGGTACAACAATAGAAAAAGAATATAACTATTCAAGTAATGATCTTGAGGAGGAAAGCAAATTCGACATAATGCGGGACATACCCGGTACGCATATAGGCAATTCGACCAGTTCTATTGGGGACTTCAACGGCGACGGTAGGGATGAAATATTTGACATTGGCTTTGGTGGAAATGCTAATGTAATATCAATTTTCGGATATGACGCAGAAGAAGATGATTTTGTGAATTATTGTTATAATATTTATATAACTTTTAGATTAATAGACAAATACGATGGCCCCGCACCTGCAGAATTTATGACTTACAAAGGAATGTATGGTTTTAAGGCATATCGTTTTATTTACGATTTAGGGTTTAGCCCCACTTATCATCCTGATCCGGACCCCAAAAACAATAAATGGTTTTTTTACACATGGTCTGCGGAACAAAGAGAATATGTTGAAGTTGGAGAGGTTAAATAGAGTACGGAATAGACTGTTAACGCGAAGTGCGTCGCCCTAAACCTTAATTGCCAAATCGTATTAATGAGAGGTACGGATGAAAAAAATCATTTTAATCACCATTATAGTATTATCGGAGGCATCGCCTGTATTTTCTGACGAGTATGAAGACGCGATGAATTTACTTCTTAAAGAAGAAGAAGGCGGCATAATATTTTTATCAAAAATTAATCTCGGTATTCCCGGCGTTGTTAGTTGGATTGCCAACAGAGACAAGTATACTTATATATATAATATTGACGATTTAAATAACGTTACTTTTTTAGCTATGACAGATATTGCAGAAAAATCTGAAATGAAAATTTGGGACCCTGATACTCATTCCGATGTTGATTTGGAATTTGACGTATTTGAAAACATTTCCGGCACTCCATTAGGCAGTAAAGCGGCTATGATTGACGATTACAATGGAGACGGCAAAGATGAAGTGTTTTCATTAAACCCATTTAACGATTCGGTTATTATTTGGGGATATAATGACGAAACAAATGAGATGTATTTACTTTTTGCTTATCGTTATACAATTTTGGACAGGAAAGGCCCCCCGCCTGTGGAATTTGTCAATTATCGGGGAATAGACGGCATAAAAGTACATCTTTTGGGATACGAACAACGTTATGAATGGATTTTTGCTGCGTGGGATAAAGGAAGTCGAAAATATGTAATAGTGGAGGAAATGGGTGAAGATACAGATTATTCCAAATTTACTCCTGAAAAAGAAGAAAACAATATACAACTAACGGACGGCAACGATAATGTTTTAACATCCTCCGGACAATTAGATTTGGAAAAGAACTGCGGGAAATTGCCGATTCTTTTAATTGGCGGGGGCGTATTGTTGGTTATAGGGATACTTATTTTTTTATCAAACAGAAAAAACCAACATTGAAAGAGAGAGTAAGATGAAGAAAAAATATTATTTATTGTACATTATGGCGTTATTGTTTTTTTCATGTTTTGGAAGTAAAAAAAATGAGGTAAAAAACGATCAACCTGCCCCGCAGGAAAAAGAACAGGTTGTTACTAACCGTGATGATATAGTAGAGGAACCATCTTTTCCTGAAAATGATATAGTAGAGGAAACACCTTATCCTGAAAATGCGCTGAATTGGAATATAATAACAGAGGTATACGCCTCTGATGAAGAGATAGAGGAAATGAAAACCTTTTTATATGAGAATGACAAGTATATAAAAAAATATAAAGTTGAAATTACTTTTATCAGTAAAGCAAATTTCGGGATACCCGGCGGTGATAACTGGATTGTCAGATTAAGTGATAGTTTTTTACCAATTTATGTGAGAAATGGTACAACAATAGAAAGAAAATACAACCTTTATAGTTTTAATCTTGAGGAATATAGTAATTTCAACATCATGCGGGACATACCCGGTACGCGCATAGGCAATTCGACAAGTTCTATTGGGGACTTCAACGGAGATGGCATTGATGAAATATTTGAATATGGGTTTTATGGAAGTGGATTTCTAATAACTTTTTGGGGGTATGACTTAGGAGAAGATGATTTTGTGAATTATTGTGGTAATATTTATTTATCATTTAGATTAATAGACAAATACGATGGCCCCGCGCCTGCAGAATTTATGACTTACAAAGGAATGTATGGTTTTAAGGCATATCGTTTTATTTCCGATTTAGGGTTTAGCCCCACTTATCATCCAGATCCGAACCCCAAAAACAATAAATGGTTTTTTTACACATGGTCTGCGGAACAAAGAGAATATGTTGAAGTTGGAGAGGTTGAATAGAGTAAAACATACCTTGTCTTTTTGTATTTGGAACGCCTGCGGAGGCAATAATGAAATACCTTATAATTACCGGTAATCTAAAATATATAATTCCTTACTACATAAGGAATTAACTTATTTCCCCAGGGAGGATTTGGGGTTCCGGTTGCGGACATCCTGTCCGCTCCCTACACCCCCGCCTGCGCCGCTAACCCGTCATCCATGACGGGTTACCCCTCAGACCCTGCGCCGGCTCGGGTCTTCGGGGTCGCGGCTCCGGTTCAAATCCTCATTCTAATGGCTTTTTGGGAATTTTATTCTCATTGTTAACGTATCCGGCTAACTTATCTCTTCTTTCCCCAGGGAGGATTTGAACCCCCACAAGCAGATCCAGAGTCTGCCGTGCTACCATTACACAACCGGGGAATGTGGCTTTGTAGCATCAATGGTACGTTATCATTTTTGCCCAATACTGTCAAGCGCGTTGAACGGCAAATTATCGGTTGACATATATTCAGAGGGAGAATAGACTGGATTTGTGAAGGCAAAAAAGAATATATTGATAATTACAGATAATAGCGCCATTACCAGGGGCGTTGCGGAGAATATCGCGGCGATCTTTGGGACTGCCCCGTTTGCGGAATGGTCGGCGGAGGTAATTTCCGCGGAGGATTTTTCCCCAACCCGGCTTCTTCCGGCCCATGCGTTTTTACTGGGGTGCGGGCAACCTGAACCGCCGGATTTCGCGCGCGTTGGGGAACTGTTTAAGCACATCAACCTGGCCGGGCGGCCTTGCGGGATTTTTTCCCCTCAAACCGGCGCGGTTAAGTACCTTTCAGGGCTTGTCCGCGACAGCGAAGCGGCCCTCGGAGACCCTCTTGTAGTTAAAAACGGCGCGGCGGACAAACGGGAACTGAAAAAGTGGGTGAAGGATATTCTAACGAATGTTCTTTAGCTCCTACGGGAATCGAACCCGTCTTTTAAGATTGAGAATCTCATGTCCTAACCGATAGACGAAGGAGCCTCGCGTACATTATCTTGCATAAATCCCTGAAAAAAGTCAAGCTCGCGAAATACCCTTGATACCCGCCGCCGTTAGCGCAAAGAGCCGCTCGCGCCGTTAGCGCCGCCGGCGATGTTACTGTTGGTAGAAGCGTCCGCGTTGATTGTTGTTTTCCTCTTCTCTCAAACCCTCGGTAATCCAGTTTACCAGTATTGTTATTCTATTGTTCATGTTCGGCGTAAGATTTACCCTGTGGGCGATAAAGCCGGGGATATAAATCCCTGACATACTGTATACAAGTATTCCTTCTTTTACAGGTTCAAGGTAAATAATGGCTGAAAAACTTTCCGCTTTCATAATTCTAAAAACAGAATAAAAAACATCTCTGAAGTTGGACAAACTGTAGGTAATCCCGTAGAGGCCTACGGATATGTTTCCCCTGAGATAAAGGTCTCCCATATACTGGTCTACAAAACGAAGATACATTGTTTCCGAATAAGGAAGCATATCCGCGGGCGGGGGATCGGGAATGGGCCTTCTCCTTTGGGCGCTTTCAAGACGGGTTGTTTCCATAAAAAGTTTTATATGATTGCCCCTCACGGAAATCGTATGTTCCTGTATGTTCTTTATCTTTCTTAACGCATTGTAAATGTCCAAAAAATCCAGTTCTCTTTTGTTATAGGGTATTACTGCAAGAGCCTCAATAATATGGGAAGGCTTTTTTGACATAACGCCGCTGATAAGATTAATCCCCGAATCCGGATGGGGAACAAGCGCCGGGGAACCGGTCTTTTCAAAAGAACGTCTTACCCCCATGCCGCTCATAACAATCGATCTTTGTCCCTGCGATAAACCCGGAAAAATATCATTCAAAGAACGGGTCTTAAAACCGGGAACTTCCAAAATAAGCGGCGGGGCCTCAAAAATAAACATATCATCGTCAGGAAGGATATCCTCTAACGGTAAGGGTTCGTCATTGAGGGGGGGATCCGTATCGCGGAGAGGCTCCTCATTGAGGGCGGATTCGTCATTGAGTAACGCTTCATCATCAGGAGGAGGATCCGCCATGAGCGGAAAGGTGAAAAGCAGCGCAAAAAGGAAAAAAAAACATAAATTGACAATTTTTCCGGTTGAATTCATAAATATTTTTTTAACACTTCAAGCACCGGTTGATTTATCCGCCCGCTGTTGTTGTACTGCGGAAGATTTTCATGCAGTTTCTCCCCTATGGAAATTATTCCAAAGTCGAGATTTTTGTAGTTCCAGTACGAAAAGCCAATATCCATTTCCATAAGGATTGAAAGCAGATCGTTATACCAGCGAATCTGGGATTGAAGCTCGACGGGCGTGTATACGCCGAACTCGTTACAGATTATTTTCGCGTTGTACTTTTTACGGAATGTGTTGACCGGCGTAAATTCCTTCACAAGCCGCTCCCTGTCCCACACGCCGGCTGAAATCGGCAAACCGTGATTGCGGACAAGGCCGGGTCCGTAGTCGCCGGGATAGGGTCTTGCCGTCTTCATTTCAGGATCGTCAATCCACGGCGCGTTCTGATGGGTGAAGAGCAGGGGCTGATAAAAATGAACGCTGTAGATTATGTTGTCGTCGTCAAAGGGGCTGAGGCTGTCAAATGTACCCGGCGAGTTCCACAGATTGGAGCCGGTGATTATCGTTGATTGGGGGGCGCGGCGGCGTATTTCAGCGCAGAGTCTGTCCTTTACATTGTTCCAAATCTCCGCGGCGGGGGCGACAGGCTCGTTGAGCGTTTCAAAGAGGACGTGGCTGCTGCGCGCGTAACGCTCGGCAAGGCAGGCCCATATTTTTTCCGTTTTTTTGATGTAAGTGTCATCGCCGGAGAAAAGTTTCTGAACCGGATTTTTCGCCGCCTCGGAAAAATCGTGACCGGGACACTCGTGGAGGTCCAATATCAGCTTGAGGCCGCTCTGCTTCGCGTACTCTACGGCGCGGTCAATATTGGCCAGCCTGTTTTCGAGAGGGGCGTCCTCTTCGGTAAAAAACAGGTATGAATCAACGGGGAGGCGCACATGATCGAAACCCCATTTTTTCACATTGGCAAAATCCCCAACACCGATAAAAGTCTCCATGTGTTTGTCTATTCCGGGAAATTTATCAGGATCTTTTTCCTGTATTGCGTCTATCTGGCTGAGCCAGCCGCCCATGTTTATTCCGCACATTCGGGACATCGTATTTACCCCCTGTTATAAGTATACCCTGTATCATTAATCGAATCTATACGAGGGAACCAGTGTTCAGGGCAAACGCATGAATGAGGAATTTAAACACGAATAGCGCGAATAACAACGAATGACCGCGAATACAGAGAATTATGGAAGTAATTCGCATCCTATTTGTGCCTTATTCGTGTACATTCGTGTTTAAATTCTTCTCTTGGAA
>JAITUY010000257.1 GCA_031286095.1 Treponema sp.
AATCTTGAAGGGGGGAAAGCCCTCGCTGTTCCAGCCCTTCATGCCGTTTGACTATGGTTAGATTTTTATTTTGAGACAACCGGTCTTTTCGGTTAGATTTTATTTTGAGGCATCACGTAGGGGAAAAGGGGGTTTTTACGGGAAAAATGCCGCCTTTTATTTTGTTAATTTTAGGGTCTAAAAGGGAAACAGGACGGATATTTCACTTCGCCCTGTTATTTAAACCATCTGCTAATTCCTCATAGAAACGGCGTCGGCGTTGACGTATTGAACGCTATCTTATTTGGATTCGCCAAAGTATCTATATGATATTTCCCTAACAGCGCCATCCGCAATTAACTCGTCCAACGCCTTGTTAAGCGCACTGGTAAGCGCATCGTTGCCTTTTTTCAGGCAAAAAGCGATTAATTCTTCGGACGATTTTTCGTATAATTCTTCAGACCCGTTTTGCGAATCAACCCACGCGATTTCAAAGACGCTGTTTTCCTTTGCCAGATAATAACACGCGACAATGTTGTCAACTGCCACAAAATCTACCCGCCCCAATTTTAAGTCGTCAAAACAATTGACTATTTTGTCGTAGGAAAACGACGTAAACTTTACGCCGCGATTATTCAAACTTTCTGAATAATACTGCGCTGTGGTATTCCCCTGAAACGCGACACGATTCCCGGCAATATCTTCCGCTTTGTCAATTTTTACTTGCGAATCTTTGCGCGTTACGATGACTATAAAACTGTTAATATAAGGCTTTGTAAAATTATATTTCTTTTGCCGTTCGGGTAAAATGGTAATATTAACCGCTATATCGTACCTGCCGGTATCTAACCCCGCAAGAATACTGTCCCATGCCGTGTCAATAAAATTAACCTGAAGTTTCAATTTATCCGCCAGCGCTTTTGTAAGTTCAATATCAAAACCAGCGGGAGAACCGTCTGTATCGTAGTATTCCATAGGCGGATAACCGATTTCTACGCCTACGGAAAGAACGTCCTTTTCGATTGTCAGAAAACGCCTGCTTTTGGCGCAACCAACAAACAGAACGCATATCAGAATGAAAATATATATTTTTTTTGCCGTCATTCGTAAGAATACTAACCTACTTTTCATTTATAATAAATATCCCGCATTCAAATTGAAATTTCAGACTGCTTTTGATATATTAGAGTTGTTTGAAAACTTCAGTTTTCCGAACAACTACCAATAAAAAAGTATTTTTGCAGGGCAAAAGCCTTACAAAAATGCGATTTTATAAGGAAGTTTCTAAAAACTGAAGTTTTTAGATAACTCTATTCAAAAAGACAAGAGGAGTGTTTATGATACTTGGAATCGATATTGGAACCACCACAACTAAAGCCGTTACCATTGAAAACGGCAAGTTGACAAGAAAAGTCAAAACAAAAGCGGTAGACGCCGTTACAGCCGCAACAGGGGCTTTTGGAAAAATAGTTCTGGAAAACGGCATAGATATAAATTTAATAGAAAAAATAAAAATTACGGGAGCGGGCGCTGGAAAAATAAAAAACGATATTTTTGGTATTCCCACTGACAGGGTTAACGAGATAGACGCTATAGGTATAGGCGGAATGTTTTTGTCGGGTGAAAGAAATATCATTATTACCAACATAGGAACTGGAACCGTCATTATCGAGGCTGGGGACAAGGGCATTTCCCACTTTGGCGGTTCCGGCGTCGGCGGCGGAACAATATTGGGGCTTGCGAAAAAACTTTTGCCAACGGCTGAATTCTCAGGCATTTTGGAACTTGCAAAGACAGGGAACATGAGTCAGGTTGATCTTTTACTCAGCGACATTACCGATACCAGCATAAGTTTTTTAAGCGGGGAAAATACAGCCGCCAACTTTGGAAAAATGCTTGATACCGCCGGTCCGCAGGATATAGCGTTTGCCGTTATCAACATGGTGTATCAGGTAATCGGAGTTCTTTCTGTTTTTGCGGCAAGGGCAAGAAATACAGATCGCGTTATTGTTACGGGCAACGGCAGTAATAATCCTATAGGGCAAAAAATACTTTCAGGCATTACAGGCATGTATGGAATAAAATTTATATATCCCGAACATGCCGAATATACAACCGCTGTCGGGGCTGGTATCTTTAAAACTTAAATTCTTACTTCTGTTTTTGCAGAGGGAGCGAGATAAAGAACACTGTTCCTTTACCGGTCTCTGATTTAACTTTAATCGTTCCGTTTACTTCTTTTATTCTGTCACGGACAAGATTTAAACCTATGCCCCTTCCGCCGTGGACAGTTTCCGTTTCCGCCGTACTAAAGCCTGGCAAAAAAATTGCTTTTAAAAGCATATCTTTATTTTCAACATCTTCTTTCTTGATTAATTTCTTTTGCAGGGCTTTTTGGGCAATCTTCTTGTAATCAAGACCGTTTCCGTCGTCGGTAAGTTTTATATGGACATGCTTGTGATCTTCCGATTTCTTGATAGATAATTTTACTATGCCGGTTTCATTTTTGCCCCTTTTCTTGCGCTCATCAGGTTTTTCAATTCCATGTACGGCTGAGTTACGGATTAACTGCATAAGAATATCTTTTACAACGCGCCGCGGGCTGTTATCAAGCGCTTCAGATTCCACTTCGGGAGCAACAAATTTAATTTGTTTTTCCATGTCTTGCGCGACTCTGGCTGTGGTTTTGGCAAGGGATTCAACCAAAACTTTGACGCTTTGCCTTTCTCCGCCCCCGCCGCTCCCGGCATAAGACTGGAGTTTGCCGATAATTTCCTTAAAACTTTCTCTTTCACTTGATATTTTTTCTATATCTACGGTCAGGTTCAGCATTTCAACAAACGGCACTTCGCCTTCCTGTTCACGCAATTTTTTTATCTTTGATTCCAGTTGATGGACTTTATTGCCAAATACATTCAACCCCAAAATTACCGCGTTCGATTTTATGGCATGAACAGATTGATAAACTTTTACAAGCGCGTCATGAGCGGATAAAGTGTCATTCTTTAGTATCTTATCAATATTACCGAATTCAACTTCCATATCTTCTATAAAATCACCAAACACAGCCGGTTCAACCTGAATAAGTTCAAAGACAGACTGCATTTCTTCCTGACGCTTGGCTTCTTCTTCAGCCAGCTTTTGCTGTAACTCTACTCTTGCGGTTATGTCGTAAACTGTTACCAGCAGAAAAACCTCGCCATGCCCGCGTTCTACCGTGGCAAAAGCGCATTGAAATACTTTTCTGTCGCCCGTTCTTACATTTACATAATGCAGTTCGTTCAACGGGTTTATGTCGTCTAGCATTTCCTGATCATAGGTGCGTTCCAATACCATTCCAAAATAATCTTTTATACTTACCATTTCGTTCGGCGTAACAGAATTTGCAATTACATCGGTAAATAACTTGCCGAAAAGATTTTCTTCCGACAGCAGTTCTTCCAAATACCGCGAATAGTGATCCTGTATGACAAAATTTTGATCCATATAGAAAAGACCAATCTTCATGCTGTCTTTCATGGCGGCAATTTCGTCGCGTTCCGCAAGATATGTCATATCATACAAGTTGACAAGAGAACTGCCTGTGTTTCCTGGCAAACCATGAGACGACGCCTTGAAATATCTTTTTTGACCGTTAAGCGAGAATTCCCAGTCTTCGGCATAGCCATCCTTGCTCTTCAGCATCTGCCCGGCGAAAGCTTTTAATCTCTTTCCAGGGAAAAGATCGATGAGCGGCCAGCCCTGAACATTATCAGGCTCATCCACGCTACCCAACTGCGAAAGAGTTTTACTCGCGTAGACAACTTTATTGTTTTCGTCGACCATGGCGACATAATTTTCCGTCGTAGCAAGCAGGTTATGAAAAGAAGTCTGATGTTCAATCGCCTTGCTTAATGTTATAGTCGCAGACCTTGTAAGCACCAGCATGATTATACTGGCAAGAAGACAAACAACCCAGCTTGCCGCTGAAATTATCAGGGTTGCGCCGGCCCCCGTAACAGGAACACCTCTTATAATCAAAAAAACTATTGCAATATTTTGCAAAACAATATAAATAATGGTTCTGTAAAAACTGTAATATATACAACTGATCCCGCAAAAAGCAAGACAGACAAGCAGATAATAAGGAGACTGCCAGCCGCTAATCATCATTAAAGCCGTGTAGAACAAAAATAAAACAGCAGGTATATTTGACGCAAGTTTATGAAAATTCTGCGCGGTTCTTATTATTGAAACTATTATTATAAAGGCTAACAACATGATTAATCCGGCAACGGAATAATCAACTTTTGTGCCTGCCATCCATGTTTCAAAAACAAACTCGCCGCTTAAAAATAAAATCAGCAAAACAGAGAGTGTGTTTGCGTTTGTTATGTATCTTTCTCTTTTTTTCTTTTTTTCTGCCATGTATTAAGCCTTCCCCTTAAAGACCCGAAATCACAGCTGTTGGGTAAGATAAATTATCCACTGCGACTATCTGAACTGCCTTATGAACAACCGTCAGACTGATACTCGTATCCTGAATATATTCATTATCCAGTTGAATCCACATTTTCCTGTCCGACTGAATAGTAACTTTTTTTCCCTGCAAAAACACGCCATTTTTCGGGCGCTTTCCTTTTGCGTATCTGCGCATAGAAAACATTGTTTTAATTGCCCCGCTCGACTTGATAAGCGCTATATCCAGCAATCCGTCATCCGGCGTTGCGTCCGACAAACCTGTTTTCCTTCCGGCATAGTACGGTCCGTTGGCGATATGTATAAGGCTGTATTTTCCGCTGTAATCAACATCGTCAATGGAAATTACATAATTCTGACTTGTAACCTCCTTATCAAATGCTGTAAATATATAGTTAAAGAAATTAGAAATTTTTGAAAATAAGAAAAAACTCCCCTTGCCAAGATTAGACTTTAGTTCCCTTACCTTTGCCGCCATAGCGGAGTTCAGTCCGATATAACAGGAATTTAGCGCGTAATTTACACCCCATCTGATCAAATCCGTATCAATGGCCGGAGCCATAACAAGAGACGGTATATCCCTAAATCTATCCGCCGAACCCTCTCCAAAGACATTCAGAAAATCGTTTGATTCCCCGTGCGGAACCGCCGCTACCTGCATATTATGAAAGTGGGCGGCGGCGTTTATGCAGTCATACAAAATTTCTTCCCCGCCTACAGCGTATACGCGCACAATATCGCCGGGTTTTGCTTTTTCCGCTTCTTCACTAATTATCCCAATCGCGTTTCTGCGGTAACGCGACATCTGTATGGAGAAATCAGGTTTATCCTGGGTTCTAAAAAATTGTCCTATGTGATCGAGTATGCCGTCCATTTTCCACTGCTGGCTAAAAAAGGCCTTAGGATCGAACACAAAAATATGTTTCATACTTTTTCCGGATTTATTTCTCGGGTTCCAGTTCGATGGCCACCATCAGGTGAAAAATGTCATCCTCGTATACTTTATGAGGAATGCACAATATCCGTGTTTGTTTGCTTGGCCATGCGATTGAATGTTCTTTTCCTTTTATTATTGTAGGAATAGAAATTACAATCTTATCCCCATTTGGTACTTTGGGTTTAATGTTCCCGGCAATGATGTTGTTTATTTCTCCTATTGCGTCAACAACATCGGCGTCAATTTCCGTATGCCCTTCCCCGGCGAGGATATTGGTCAGTTTTATCGCCAAATCCGCCTTCATGGAGACAATTACGGCTCCTTTGACAGCGCCCGAAAGACCGATAACAGCCGAAATATCCCATTCCATTCCTTTATCAGGATCAAGAAAGTGGGGATGTCTCGGACTCGCGTCTAAACCGACAAACTCCTTAAAAGTGTTTACGGTAACTTCTACAAACGGTTCTACATAATTGTTAAGTTCTACTGCCATGGTTATATCCTAAATAAACGAAGTTTTGCCAATTTACTTTTGAACAAGTCAAGTTTAATCGGCTTTGTAATATAATCAGTAGCGCCATTCTTTAACGCTTCTATAACGTTAATTTTTGACGCTTCACTGGTTACCATAATAATAGGCAATTCCTTGTACTGGTCCATTGCCCTTATTTGCTTTAAGAAATCAATTCCAGATAATCTTGGCATATTCCAGTCCAGCAAAATTAAATCGACCCGCTGAGAATCAAGCAGAGCAAACGCTTCTTCCCCGTCTTTGGCTTCAACAAAGTTACAGGATGATTCCACGCCGGAAAAAACACCTTTAACGGTATTTCTCATAATTCTGGAATCGTCAACAATCATTATTGTTACTCCGGCAGGCATAGCACCTCCTTATATACCATATATTATAATGATACTATAAAATTATCGAAAATACAAATCAAAAGTTTCAATATTTTATATTTTTTTATAAAAATAGGAAATTACAAAAATTCAGTTTCGCAATTAGCTTAAAACTCAATGGACTTGTTCGACAACCCGGTTGGTTGTCTCACAAGTCTTGCGGTTTTTCAGGCTAAAGCCTTACAAAACCGCGTTTTTTATATGAAGTTGTTCAGAAACTGAAGTTTCCGAACA
>JAITUY010000258.1 GCA_031286095.1 Treponema sp.
ACCCCATATATTGCAGTTGTCTGTGGGACTGTCCATGAAGCCGGTTACTTCTCGGAAAGTCTTGCGGTTTTTCAGGCTATAAGCCTGCGAACGCGGACTTTAGTCCGAAAGTTCGACAAGACCGCGTTTTTTATATGAAGTTGTTCAGAAACTGAAGTTTCCGAACAACTCTAATAAAAAAATAAAATTATCTTTCGAGATTTGGAGTTTGGATTTTACAAAAAGATAACGGATGAAAACAGTTCCTAAAAATCATTGACTTCCAATTAATATTTTATTAATTTTTTATCAGCGGACTTGTTCGGCAACTGCGAACCTTCGGTTCGAGTTGGTTGTCTCTTGCTCAGCTACGCTGACCAGTCCTGCATTTTTTATGGATAATTGTTCGGAAAACTGAAGTTTACGAACAACTCTAGTTAAAAAAGTAATAAAGGGGGATATAAAATTAAGGAGATTGAATGAAGTTAAGTATCCGCGTGCCGCTTTTAATTATAGCAGTAGTATTGATAACATCCTCCGCCATCATTATTTCAGTTAATTTGCTAGTTACCAGAAATATGGAAGCGTCTGTTATCAGCGGAATGGTCAGTAACAGCAGAACAAACGCCGAATTGCTTCAGAACAAGCTGGATGTTTTGCTTAATCAACTTTGGGAAATTGCTAACCGCGCAAGGACCAGAACGATGAACTGGGAGGGCGTAGTCAAGGCAAACTTTGAACCAGATATAGAGCGTATTGCCAGTCTTGACATAGGACTGGTATTTCCTGACGGCACAACCAATTATGTGCTGGAAAAAAATTCCACTAATCTGGGCGACCGGGATTACATTAAAAAAGCCTTTGCCGGAAAAACCGCAGTTTCAGACGTGCTTATCAGCAGAGCCACAGGCAAACCGGTTGTGATGCTTGCCGCGCCTGTTTTAAAGGATAATACCAATGGTTCTCCTGTTGTTGGAGTAATAGTTACACGAAAAGACGGACCAACCTTTCTTACCGGACTGGTAAACGGTATACATAGCGACTATCAGACCAGCTACGGTTTTTTAGTCAACAATGAAGGAACATACATGGCGCATCCCAATACGGAACTTGTCAACAAGCAGTTCAACCCGATTAAAGAAGCGGAAAAAGACCCTTCGCTTAAATCAATGGCTAATCTTATAACAAAGGTCGTAAAAGAAAGGGCAGGTAGCACCGAATACATCAGTAACGGGAAAGTGATAGTCTGCGCTTTTACGCCGCTTTCCGGTCAGGACTGGATACTTATTCAAAATGTAGAGAAAAGCGAGGTGCTTGTGCCGGTAATACGTATTCGCAATACTATGCTGTTAATCGGTTTAATCTGCGCGGCGTTAGGCGCTATTGTAGCCATTTTTGCCGGGCGGACAATAACCGGCCCCCTGACTAATATGACAAAAATAGTAAAACATACAGGTAGCGGTGATTTAACAAAACGGGTAAGTATAGGTTCAAAAGACGAAATCGGCGAGTTGGGGCTTGGCTTTAATACCATGCTTGACAATATCAAAAACCTAATTACTACCATACAACAAGAGTCCGAACACCTATCCGGCATCGGAGAAGTCCTTGCCGAAAGCTCGGGAAAAACTGCCTCTGCGGTGGAAACTATAACCAGTCATATTCAATCCATTCAAAATCTGGCGGTCAACCAGTCAGCTTCGGTAACAGAGACAAACGCAACAATGGAGCAGATAAGCGGCAACATTCAAAAACTAAACGATCACGTGGAATATCAAACGGAAAGTGTTTCAAAGTCGTCTTCAGCCGTTGAAGAAATGATTGCAAATACACAATCTGTTACCCAGACTCTTTACAAAAACACGGATAAGGTGAACGAGTTGACAGACGCTGTCGGTGCGGGACGTGGCGGATTGCAGACGGTAGTTTCTGACGTTCAGGAAATAGCCCGCGAATCCGAAGGGCTTTTACAGATCAACTCGGTAATGGAGAACATTGCGAGTCAGACCAACCTTCTTTCGATGAATGCCGCTATTGAGGCCGCCCATGCGGGAGAAGCGGGCAAGGGTTTTGCCGTTGTAGCCGGAGAAATCCGCAAACTGGCGGAAAACTCCAGCGCGCAATCAAAAACGATTGTTGAGGTGCTAAAAAAAATAAAAGATTCTATTAGCAAAATTACCAAATCTACGGACAACGCGCTTGAAACATTTGAAGCCATTGAGGGCGGGATCACTACGGTGTCTAATCAGGAAGAAAACATTCGCGGCGCTATGGAAGAACAGGGCGAGGGAAGCAAGCAGATTCTTGAAGCAATCGGTCAGCTCAACGAAATTACGCGGCAAGTCAAAAATAGTTCTGTAGAGATGCTTGAAGGCGCAAAGGAAATTATCGGCGAAGGCAAGAATCTGGAAAAAGCCACTGATAAAATCACCGGCGGAATGGCTGAAATTGCGGCAAGCGCGGATCAGATCAGCGCCGCCGTGAGCGAAGTAAATATTATCAGCGGACAAAATAAAAGGATTATTGACAGCCTTGTTGTAGCGGTATCGCGGTTTAAGGTTTAAGTATGCAAATAGGCATTTGAATACGGTGTTTAATTGTTGTCAGATGAATAACGCCAGTTTTCAACTTTTTATCCCTTTACCCTTAAAAAATGTTTTGTATTAGAGAAACCAATATTGCCCCAGTTGAAATCTCTGCGGCTATTAGCAAATCTAGCAGTAGTTGCCGGTTCTAAACTCGAAAAAAAACCGTCCAGCCAAATGACCGGACGGTAAAATCTTTACTTGATTTATGTTAGAATACGCTACCAGCATAGTAAAGCTGGAAAGAACCAAATTCCCAGTTTGAAGTATCGCCAAAAGTGCTTTTGTTGTCGTCAAAACCAATTTTGTTGTTAATGTAGAAATACTTAGTAGCACCATTAACCTTGTATGCCGGGTCAAGGGTGAGCCTAATGGTTTTATATCCTTTCTCATAGCTGGCGTCAAGAGGAATTTCATTCAAGTATTCAACCTTGCTTATTCCAATAAAAGCGACATTGGCTGATTTCTGAAAATCGTCAAAATCACTAAATGAGGTAGGTGAATAGGCAATTTTGAAGTTGTCTTTAAAAATACTTTCATTTTCAATTTGTTTGTAATAATAATCATAAGTGCCATTAATAGGAGTATTACAGGTAATGTCAATTACTACGTTCTTATTCGAGTTATCCTTTGAATATAACGATACAGAATCAGAACCATAATAAAAAGTTCTGTTTTCGCAAGAGGTAGTTGTATAGAAACCCGCATTGCTCTTTATGATCTCAGGATCATGTTTATTGTAAGGAACATTGTTACCGGTAACCTTGATTCTTTGTTTTATACCATAATAGTCGTTTGCGGTTGTAAGCCACGTGGGACCTTCGTATACAACACGGTAAGCAGTATTATCTTCAAGCTTAATAGAGTCAATTTCAAATGCTTTAGTTGTTTTTTTGTATGAAACAGGGACCGGTGTTTTTTCCCATTTCCAGCCTGATAGGGCGTTGTTTTTTTGTATACTAAAGTTACCAGCATAGCCGCTAAATACTGTTTCATTTACAGTTTCTTCATCTGCACCTGAGGAAACAGAGAAACCTTTAACATATGCGACCCAAATATTTGTTAGTGTTACAGGAGTACTGTAGCTAAAAGGACTAGTTAAAAGGGATATTTGCAAATCAGCGTTCTTTCCTTGTATTCCTGCCGCGGTTGAAGGACCAGTAACGCCAGAAACAGGAATATAGTCATAAAAGTCATCGTAGAATTCTTCACCGGCTGTGCCGTTGCCATCAGTATCCACTTTCATGCCATGGGCAAATGTGTATTTTGAAACGTCATACTTTACTAAAACATCCGAATCGGCGGATACAAATTCTTTAGATAATTTAAAGGTAACGACATTTGCATTCCTTTTTACAAGTATATAGTCAATAGGCGTAGAAAGCGTAGCAACAGTGCCTACATTATATGTTGCGACCGGGTTTGTAAAGGTATAGAAGGAAAGAAATTTTTTGAATTCTTCAACAAGTTTAGAATTTTCCACTCTTAGCGCGTCTGATGAAGAATCAATTTTAATTGTAACTTCCTGTTTGAAAACAAGCGGAGGAGAGGAAGGATTTACACCTAAATCATTATAAATGATATTAGGCGCAGTAAAAGTACCCGGAAGAGGGCTTGTATTCTTCGAGGGATCATATTGCTGGTTGTAATCGTCCCAGTCATATGATGTAAGGCTTGCTTCCGGCGCGCAACTTATTGCCGCCAGAATCGCTATTACCGCAATGGCGGTAATTTTAATAAAAACTTTAGTTTTCATTTATTATCTCCTTTTTTCTTAAAATTTAAACGTGAACAGGACATTGACGTTTGTCAACTCCATATCGAAAACAGTACTGGAGACCAAAAAGTCCAGCGCGATATTTTCGTTAAAGTTGAACACAAAGCCGCCTGTTACATTTCCGTCGAAATGAGTCCATGACGAAGTATTTTCCACACGATCACTGCTGGCGCCATTCGCCACAGTAATATTTTCATAGGTTTTTTTGCCATCTGTGGTTGTTTCATCATAGGTAACACTGGATGGACCATTAGGCGCTGTTACTGTCGAAGTATTTCTATAACTTAAAGGATAGGCGAGAAATCCGGCGTTTACGGAAAAACGTCCGGGGATCAGGCTGTAAGTTGCTCCAATACCAACTTCCGGCGAAATGCTAAATGATGTTGTATTGGTAACACCGTTGTTCTGGCGTATTTTGTTGCTGATTTTTGTAGTAGTATTATCGGCATTCTTATCTATTGTTTCTGTTTCCGTAATAGTTTCACCATAACGGCTATTTTTTCTAGTGGAAATATTTACAGGTAATGATAAAGAAAGACCGAATTTAAAACTTTCCGCAGGTTCTTTTACCACCAATAAACTGGGAGTAATATAATGATTAAAATTTGATATTTCCTCGAAAGTTAACACCGCTGTTTTGTAATTGACAGTTTGGGATATTGTATCATCAGTGTATGATCGCCCATTAGCCCATCTAACTGTACCGCCGACATCGCCTGAAAAACCGCTGTCACTGTAACTGTTGTTGTAAATAGGTATAGAAATTTCATATTCAATGCCAAAACTTACAGAAGTATCGCCTTTCTTCGGCAGTTCAAACCCGGCTCCAATTGTAACATCAGGACAGAAATAGCCGTTATTATTTCCTGTTTTTTCTATTGCTTTACGGCTTGTAAGCTCGTCATTGTATGTAGAGTAGGTATTAAGATAATTTTCTATTACCTTATTCTGATAAATATCAAATTCGGCTAAAACATAGGGTTTTATCGTCATAGCCTCGCCGCCGCCAATTTTCATGCCCCAGCCAAGAAACGGAGTTAGATATCCTCTTATAATTGAGTATTTATCAATACCGTTTGCGTATGTTATTATTCCGTCTTTAGTATCTGTAGTTGTTACTGTTCTTCCAGGCTGAGAGCTAACAGCTAAAGATTCAAAGAATCCAACTTTAATACCCATGCCATTGGAAAGACCGATAAGGGCTTCGATTTGATTTGTGCTGTTTGTCCAATTCTGAGTATACGTAACAGCCTCACTTGTCTGAAGAAGTTCCTGGTTATTCCAGTCGTAGGTGGGGGTAATTGTTGTTGCTACAGTTTTATTAAAACTCAATACATTACCCTTATACCTTGTTCCCAGGTATAAACCGCTCAACTTTGTCGCATAGCCAAGATCAACACGAAAAGAGCCGGCTGGTCCATCATTTGCTCCGTGTAAGAAACCAAACCATTTTGCGAATTGAACATCACCGAAATCGTTGACATTCATGTAATTATCAACATCATTTCCGAAAACACCGGCTGTCGCTGTCTTTTGGTTTGATTCAGGTCCTGCAGACGGACCATTAACAACATTCTGCGCGGATACCGGCATTGCCAGACCCATTGCGATAATGGCAAGAATAGCCACTATCATTGTTCTTTTTTTCATTTTTTAGACTCCTTGTCAGATTTAATCGTACCTTTAAACTAGATACCTTAATTTTCAACATATCAATTTATCGATTAATAATCAAGTATTTTGAAAGAAATCAAAAGACATTTACAATGTATAAAAACTACAAAAAAACAATAAATTTACCACAAACTGCACAAACCCCGCGAACTTTTAACTCATATTTTGTCGTTGTCCGCTTAAATTCTTCCATATAGGTAATATCAAAAAAGAACTTTGAAATTTTAACTCATATCTTGGCGTTGTTCGTGTTAGTTACAGATGGTTCGTGGTTTTTGAATTCTTTCTATGTTAGTGACTGTCAAATTTAAAGGTACGTTTAAATCTAACAAGGAGTTTTATAATGAAAGAAAGAATAATGATAATGGTCATTTGTACCGTTATCGCAGTGGGTCTGGTAATGCCGCTGGACGCGCAACAACACTTTAAAGACGTTCCGTTTGATGAACCTCAGTCTAATCAGGTACAGGCAACAGCGGGTCTTTTTGGTACGAGCGTTGACGATTACCTTAATGTAAATTACTGGTCAGGCGTCGAATTCGACAAAGGGTTCGGCTATTTAACCGGCGGTACTTATGAGGCGGTTAATAAATTTCGCGGCGATGATACTAATCATGTTACAGATCCGTTTGCGATTGATTTAGGTTACGCGACAAGACTTGGCGGAGTATATCTTGGCTTAAGGTATGCAGGAAATCTGTTTCAGATAATAGGAAATAAGGAACCTAGCGTTATCGAAGAGTCAATTGTTGTTGATTATCCAGCCACAGGCTGGAATCCTATCACCACAACGACAACTACCGACTACGGCGAAGGCTGGCTTAATTCCACCAATCAAATTGGCATTTTGCTTGGATTGGGCGGCAACATTGGTATTAAGATAGGATTTTTTGAATCCTTGTCAACTAACACTCAAAATGGACCTGCTGGTGGGCAACCTTATATAAAAACAGTTGACCATCAAAACGGTTCTACAAGTTATTTAAACAAATATATTAGTTATGTCGATACTAAAGGGCATATTATACCGTCTCTTGGTTTTGGCATAAATCTGGGCGGCGGCGAAGGCGCTATGGCGATTAAACCGTATATCGATATTGCTTTTGACATTTATCAGGATAGACAAAACCAAAATAAAAAAGACTACATCGTTTATGACGGTACAACCACTCTTGACAGTGAAACAATCACGTATGATGCCGGACATAACAATGGTATTATGATTCCTTCAGCTACAATCGGCGTAAATTTTGAGCTTCCAAAAAAAGAGTCTACGGATATTACAATCGGCATTGAATACGGTATTGGTATTGGGATTTTATCTAACAGTTACGATGTAGGTGTTTCCGGCACAACCAATGGTTTTGTAGAATGGACTTCAGGATCGCGTACGGTTAGTAAATATCTTGACAGAACAACAACCCAGGACAACGCCTCCTTAACCTTTACCGACATTACTAACGCAATGGATCATAGGATTAAACCGTCTTTTACGACTACAAAAGAAATAGGCGGGCTTAAATTGGGCTTTAAAGCGGAAGTGCCGGTAGGCTTGAGCTTCCTTACAACTGAAACCTTCTCATGTACCCGTACTGTAGATAAATTGGAATACGATTCGGAAGTTAGGAAGCAAGATAACTTGACGAGGACTACTAATACTTATGGCGCTGGAGACCTTACTGAGGATACAGAATTTAATATCGCGCCGGTACTTGGTATTGGGGTAAGTTATCCTTTAATTCCCGGTCGTTTTACAGTGAACGCTGGTGTAAGCGCGGTTCCTGTTAGTTTCACACGCAAGATAACAAAAAAATCACCAGGCAGAGAAATAAAAACTGTTATAAAAGAAGTTGACGGTTTGGGAAAGACAATTCGGGACGATGTAACTGTTAGTCCCAATCTTTCAAGAACAGACTCTGTTAAGGTTGAGGATGAATTAAAGGCTTTCAGCGGCTCTGTAACAGGCGGCTTTGTATTCAGTTTTAACGATAACTTTTCGCTGGACCTGCTTGCGGGCGTGCCTTTGAATAACTCTGCCGATGATGATGATATGTATGATAATGCTGGTAACCTAAATGGAACTATTAAACGGTCAAGTGCAAATACGGATGGGTTTAATATAAACTTAACCACCGTGAAAGTATTATTTACGTTTAAATTTTAATTGAAAGGAGAAAGAGAATAATGAAAACTGTAAATAAATTTATTACCGCTCTTGCGGTGATAGCTGTTCTTGCGGCGCTTAGTTGTGTGCCGGAAGCAGAAATAACGGAACCCAATTATAAAGAAATATTCGCCGAATACAATGAACAGGTTGGCGGCGCTGTTGTGGATAGACCTACTATTTCTGGTACCCTTGTTATCGGCGCTGCTACTCCGGATCAAAAAGAGTTAGAGATTTCGTTTCCCCAAGACGCGGATGTATTGCGTGAAAGCAACGCTGATATAGATGCGGCGCTTAAAAAGTTTTTAAGCTTCCATACTTATACCGATTCATTGGCAACGGCGTTTAATACCTTATCTGTCGTTAGCCCGGAAGCAATACCTTACAAATTTGTAAAAAGGGGAGCCGGTTTGAATCAGCAGGTTATAACAATCAGCTTTGACACTATTCCCATCGCTCAAATATTTGTAGCAAAATTTAATGAAAATTACACTTGCGGCAACGGTCATAAGGTCAATCTGGATTTTCCTAATACCAAATCAAAAGACGCGGTTTATGGCGATTTCTATGTAGAGGTTTTTACAACAGGCGGATCGCCTGCGCCGACTGTTCCGTATTACGGTTTTGAACACCCTGGCCCTAGGAACTGGTCTATTTATGTGAGTGGTCTTACCGGTGGTACTTTTTCTACGCCTTCTCCACAAGATGTGTTAGCGGGAGGTGCCTCCATTAGTTTTTACGGCGGTACTCCTGCGGAAAAAGAAGCAGAAAGGAAAGAGATACTTTCAGCATGGGTTTCCAAGTTTGAATTGCAAAAATGGGATGGTACAGCGTGGACAAAAGATGCCGGCGGCGTATTCTCGTACCGCGATGCTACTACGATTCCTACAGGTTCTGGAACTTTCCATTTGGTATATACCCCTGCGGATAAAACCGCCTACCGTATAGCAATGAACGGCACTGAAAATCTTACCACAGAAAAAGAATATTATGGTATGAAACAAAAAGTTGCGGTTAGTGGTTCAGGTTTAATGGGTACAGCGAGTTATTACCGAGATGTCGTTTACGGCGGCGCAGGCTTTTGGTATAACGATACAAGCTTAGATGTACAAAGCAGTACTCCGGTTATTAGCGGATATGTAAATGCGGATTATAATGGAAAAAATGTTGTTGTTGCGTTAAGATTTGCTCCCATTACCGTAGGCGGTGTTGATCAGTACCCGAAAGAGCTCCCTCTGGAAACGTTTAACAAAAATTTTAAAATTGTTTTCAGTCGTAGCGACCAATATGTTGTAGGTAATTTAACCAGTATAAACGATCTTGTTTTTGTAAAAGTAAATAAGGTTACTTACGGTACAAGCGCGTATAACCCTGGTAATAAAGATGAAATTGTACTTGAACTTGATCCAAGTTATCAGTACAGGGGGGGCGGCACTAAGTATTTACTTATAGCGCCCGGCTTTAAGTATTCAAGTGACCAAATTGTTTTTGGTAATTATGATGACAACTGGAACTGGGAACTTGACGGTGTAAAATACTGGGAAGCTTACACGTTACCGGTTAATTTCTAATTTCGCGTTTCGTACACTTTATACCAGCGCTCAACCGGGCGCTGGTTTTTTTTGCACTTTCACCATTTACAGAGAACGGACAGCGGGATTTAAAGATTAGACGGGGTGAGATTAAATTTTTCTTACTTTTGCGACAGAAAGCCCTGTGTATTTAGCGATTAATTTACTTGACATTCCGCTTGATTTTAAGTTACGCGCAATCTTGAGACGCGCACTGGTTTCACCCTCGGCTCTGCCTTCGGTCATACCTTTAACCCTGCCTTCGGCTATACCTTTCGCTTTGCCTTCGGCTATGCCTTTAACTCTGCCTTCGGCTATACCTTTGACTCTGCCTTCGGCTATACCTTTAACTCTGCCTTCGACAGTTGCTTTGGCTTGCCATTCCTTTATCCAGCCCGCCCCTATTTTTGTATTCATTATCATTTGTTTTAATGTCGGCGCTCTCATTTCAATTGTCTCCTTAAAGATTCCTGCGTTTGCACGGTTTACTACATCTATATACGCTTCAAGATTGACAGTCTTATAATACTTATTTATCTCACTGATTACTCTGCTTATAGCGTTTTTGTCAAGTTTTCCGCTTAGGCTTTTAAGCCACAGATTTTCATCATCGGATAAATGCCGCCCGTCAACTATTTGTATCGCAAAAATATCACCTTTAACAGTATAAATCCCCTGGCTTGTTTTTTCAACAGTATATTTTCTTTTCTTTCTTAAAAACTCAGCGAGTTTTTTGGGGTAGCGGCTTTCTACAAAAGAAATTGTCATATTGTCTACGGGTACATTGTTTATAACCGAATACAGGCAGGCATAGGCGTACACTTTATGAAAATCATTTATAGAAACATGATCCTGCGGGCTTTTGTATTCCATTATGTTCCAGTCTCTGAAAATTACGCCGATGTTTTTCTTTATAACCAGATTCTTTGTTTTTTTGATAATAATACAGTCAATTTTTAGCGGTTCTGTGGTTAAGGGAACTTCCGGCAGGATTTCGATTTTATCCAAATACGGCTTTAGCTCCATCTTAATTGCCTCGACAAAAGCGGGATGCCAGTGAATGTTCGAGTTTTTTCCTTCTTTGCGCATATGACCCCCATGGCAGAAATCTGCTCTTAAACAAAAAACTATTTTCCGTGAGACATTGAACATATGTAACAATGACTACATGTATATATGCGCGTAGATGAATGGCGCTTTACTTTAGCTGATAAAAAGTGAAAAAACGTTCCAGCTTCTTCAAAAAGAGGTGAATTTTATCCTTTTTTGCACTATTGCTATTTATTTATAATCTATGTTATAATCCCTCTGTGGAGTGCAGGGGGAAATGCAACGTAAAAATGACACCGGTCTTATGACGGTAAAATTTTCAATTGGCGCAAAGTTAATCACAATCATTTCTTTTATTGTAATAATTTCACTGGGTTCCATTATTTTTCTTGTGTCGTGGCTGGTCAGCGGCGACTTGCAAATCCTTGCGGAAGACAATAATTTCGAGGCAAACCGCCGTTCTTCTATGGCGGCTCAAACGGCGTTTGAAAACATGCAATCCAATTCCATGACGCTGATACGGACAATAACTTCTGTGGGCGGCGCAAGCCAAATCGCGCGTGATTCAACTGAATTTTTCTTTGAGCGGAATCCAAATGTCGCTGTTATTTTCTTTACAAGCAACGGCAGGGACGAGCTTTTATTAAATGACAGTTTTTTTGAAACAAGGCAGATAAGTTCTTCTCTGGCTGAATCTTTTAGGTCTGCCAATAGAGCCGCTTTAAAACGGTCTACAGCGGGGGAAACTTTGCTTTTAAACGCCGCTCCTGTTTTTTCCGCCCCCGTTATCGCTCTGTTTTATCCAATGCAGGACGGCGGCGTTGGGATTTTATTCTCGCCTATGGATTTAAACGATTCTTTTGGTCATGCGGTAAATCATTCCTATCTTTTAAACGACCGCGGCGATATTTTAATACACGGCGATTTTGAAATTGTAAAAAACGGCGTTAATGCGGCGGACAGCGATTTTACAAAGTTTATATGGAATAATACTGAAAGGAACGCTCAGACTTTATACACAGACGAAGATGGAACGCGTTATTTCGGCGCGTTTACAAAATTAAACATTGCCGGAGCCGTAGTTGTTACCGAGATTGAATACAGCAAAATATTCGAGGGAATTGTCGCAACTACACGCCGGAATATTTATCTTACTATTACAGTTTTAAGCATTTCTATTATATTTATCTGGTTCTTCTCAAAAAGCATTTCTGTTCCGCTGGAAAATCTGGCTGTTGCCGCGCATAAAATAGAGGGCGGCTCTTTTGAGATTGATTTAAAACCAAAGGGACACGACGAAATAGGCGTGCTTACCGCAAGTTTCTTGCGTATGTGCAAGGCGCTGTCTGTCTTTGGCAGGTTTACAAACCGCCACATTGCGTTAGGCGCTATGCGCGGCGAAATAAAACAAGGCGGTTTCAGGAAATATGCGACGATCTTTTTTTCTGATATCCGCGATTTTACCGCAATTTCAGAAACTTTTACAACGGTGTTTCCTGACGAGGCATCCGACCGTATCGTTCATTGGCTGAATAATTATTTTACTCACATGGTCGACTGTGTGGAAAGAACCAACGGCATTGTAGATAAATTTATGGGGGATGCGCTTATGGCGCATTGGGGAACCGCTTATACTTCTGGAAGTACAAGAAAGGACGCCTATAATTGTATCTCTTCGGCGCTTATGATGCGAAAAGCGCTTTACCGCATGAACAAGAACCGTATTAAGGATAACCCGGGCGATCCGCACATTAGAATTGGTTGCGGTATCAATACCGGAAATGTTACGGCGGGGCAGATTGGTTCCGATGTTAAAATGGAATATACGGTAACAGGCGACCCTGTAAATCTTGCGTCCAGGGTAGAATCCTTAAATAAAATTTTTGGTACGGATATTCTTATCACGGAAGAAACATGGCGGCTTGTAAAAAAAAGATTTATTACAGAAGAAATGCCTTCTGTAACAGTAAAAGGAAAAGAAAAACCTGTGCGGATATTTGCGGTTATAAATTACGCGAAAGCGGCTAAAGGTCCCAAATCGCTTAGAAGGCTTCGCAGGATACTGGGTATTAAACCTCCTGATAACTTAAAATTAGACCCCAATTCTGTTGAGAAGAAATATAAAATTACCGGTATGAATTAGAGGAATGGGAATGAGCGACATTGCAGATGTAAATGCCGGAAAATCACCCGTCTTAAGACATTGGCTGATAGATGTTTTTGTTCTTGTCTTTTTTCTTACAACCGCTATAACCGGACTTTATCTTTTTAGACGCGATTTAATGAGAACTTTGGAAGCGCGCAATGTAGAGCCTGTGGGGATTATTATAATCAGAAACAATGTAGTACAACGCCGCTACGAGGACAGAATGGTATGGGACAGGCTTTATGTCGATTCGTTTGTTTATTCCGGCGATTTAGTCCGTGCGGCGGAAGTTTCTTCGGCATCAATTCATATTGATGAAAATAAAATCGACTTAAATGAAAATACTTTAATCCGTATACAGTATTCTGCCGGGAAATCAGGTCCCTTGGAAATTGAAGTTAAAGAAGGCAACTTAAGTCTTGCAAGCGGAACCGGCGGGACTGCTGTAATGTTAAACCTTATGGGCAGTCAGGTGTATTCTTCTCCTGGGGCTGTGCTTAACGCTGATGTTTCGCAAGACGGGGTTATTGTTCAAGTGAACGAGGGAAACGCGTCCCTTGTTCGTGAAGGGCAGACAAAGAAGCTTGCGGAAGGAAGTGTTTTGGCAAAGGATTCCAGCGGGGCAGAAAGAATAATTCCGGCCGCTGTTGTTAAACGTCCCGCGCCAAATGCGGGGTATTTAAAAAACTCCCCTGATCTTTTGCCGATCAATTTTATCTGGAATAGGGTAAACCTTGGTGATAACGAAAAGGTGCGGCTGGAGATTTCCGGCGACAGGAATTTTACGCAGGGTGTTTACGCAGTTGACAATCTTGACAGCAACGCGCAGACGGCTTTTGATCCCGGGCTTTGGTACTGGCGTTTGCGTAACGGAGAAACTGTTTTAAGCACGGGACAGCTTACAGTGGCGGACGGCACAGGTCCTGAACTGTTAAGCCCGGTAACAAACAGCGTGATCCGCTATAAGATTAATCTTCCGCAAATTCGTTTTCAGTGGGCGGAAAGAGCCGGCGCTGTTCAATATATTGTCGAAGTAAGCGACAGTAAGGAATTTATCAACCTTAAGCTTAACAGGGAATCTGCGGCGTCTTCATTTATTTATTCAGGTCTTGGAGAGGGTACGTGGTATTGGCGTGTACGGCCTGTTTTTTCTTCCGCATACGAAGGGAGTACGGGTTACTCGGATATTTCCTTTTTCAAAATAGAAGAAATAATTTCCGCCGTTCAGGGGACTTCTACTGCGGTACAGGAAATAGAAGTCCCTGAGTCCGCGCCGGTGAAAAAAACGCCTGTGTTAACGCCGGCGTTAGTACCGCAAAGACCTAAATTTTCTGGCGTTGCCGTAACAAGTCAGGCAAAGGCGGGTAAACCTAAACCTGCAAGCAGAGTCTACATTGTCCGGGAGGGCGATACGCTGGCGCGTATTGCGGCGCGGGAATACGGCGATCCTTTACGTTACATGGAATTGGCCAGAATAAATGAACTTCCGAACCCCGATCTTATTTTTATAGATCAAGCGCTCTTTATTCCGTAAGACTTTTAATGTGGTGTTCAAAAAGCAAGAGTTTTTACCACGAACCAAAACGAACGGCGTATATTAGGTACGCTTACGAACTTTTAGTTGATGTCTTATCATTATCCGCGCTATGTTAGAATTGTTTAAAAACTGAAGTTTTTAGACAACTCTAATGGAAGTATAATGAAATATTTATATTAATATTTTTTATGTATTGGACTTGTTCGACAACTGCGAACCTTCGGTTCGAGTTGGTTGTCTCACAAGTCTTGCGGTTTTTCAGGCTATAAGCCTGCGAACGCGGACTTTAGTCCGAAAGTTCGACAAAAC
>JAITUY010000260.1 GCA_031286095.1 Treponema sp.
AGATGTATGTCATACCCTTACCGTAATCATTGTTTCAACCGGCATTCGTTAAGGATGAAATTAATTTGTGGTATTATAAACTATGATCGCCATCCTTAAATGGTTATTAAACAAGTCTAATGAATTAAAAGAAGAAACATTAGATGAAAAAATAATTTTCAAAGAAATGAATATAACGAAATTGGAATTAATATTAGCGCAATTAAGACACGTATTTTATCATATTGGTTATTTACATTGTTGTATAAAAACAGAAAAAGGAGAAACACCCGAATATATTGGACTATATAAAGACAAACCGGAAAAATAATGCTCTTGTTCGACAACCCGGTTGGTTGTCGAACAAGTCTTGCGGTTTTTCTTCGCCACGTTTGGGGCAGGGGTCGTTGCTCCGCAACGCCCTATTACCCGCCCCAAACTTCAGTTGCAACCAGAACGTTAGGCAACATTTGAAATAACTTGACATTTATATTCTTTTGTAATAAAATTTGATAATGATTAATAAAGGAACTCGTGAGATTATAAATTTGCTAAAAATATACATTCTCCCAATTATTATTGCTCTGTTTATAATATTTGGAATTAAAATTTTGATTACTCTTATTTTATGGCCCCCAGATATTTATTTTAAATTGAAATTTGAAATGCAAATTAAAATGGATAAACGCATAAAAAAATTATTGCACTTTAAATTAAATCCTGGCCCTTGGAATGCAAACTTTAATATCGGTATTGAATTGAAAGACGGGAATAAAATAACATATGATGTTATTGGAAGTATATATGATTCGCAAAGGATCATAAAAGTAAATGAGTATAAAATAGAATTACTTACTTTAAGTATTGCTAATGAAAATAATAAAAATAAATTTAACTCACATAATTTTATTTCTTATCATGAAGGCATTGATGTGTATCTTTTAACAAATATATTAAATCAGGAAAATGGATATTTTTATAATCTAAATAATATTTTGGATTATTTAGATGAGTTTAAATTATTATTGGATACAATATATAATGAAGAATTAATTCCAGGAGATATTAACTATGTAGGAAGTGATATAACAAAATGGGGAGATGACGAAGAATTAGAAAGATTTACCGGATATTTTGAAACTGTAAGACCACCAGACAATGTATGGGAAAAAATAAAAGTAAAAATATATGTTATAAATAAATAATTTAGTAATAAATATTAAAAACGTCGCGCCTATCCTGAAAAGCGTGTAAATGAAAATATCGATTCTTTCCCCATTCTCATTTACACAAAATTTATAACAAGCCTAGCGGGAAAACTTCTGGAAATTTGATATTTCAAGAAGTAAAGAAAAAAGGAAAATCTATTTACAAAAAAAACAGGGTAGCTCCGAACAACGGCCAATAAAAAAACACAGGACTTGTGAGACAACCAACTCGAACCGAAGGGTCGCAGTTGTCTAACAAGTCCAAAATAATAATATGGTGTATGCTCCCTGCTCGCCTAACAGATTGCAGAAAAACTGTTTTTGAACAAAAAAGCTGTTAAAAACCATTGATTTTTGGCGTTTTGAGGCTAATTTTAGGCATATTTTGAAGTCTTTTTTGGGGAAACGGTTTTTTCTGCGACCTCAACAGGACTGTAACTGCATCGCCGCCTGCAAGCTTCGGTTCGACGGCGGTCCGGGCTACGAAAAACCGCAGTCGGGCTAGCGCCCTTTGTGAAACCGAAAATAAGGACTTTTGACAAATAAAGCAAAAATGTATAGTTGAGTATGGGGTACAACCACGCTATCCGGCGGAATGAAATAATAAAAGAAGATATGGTCTGGGCTTTACATTTTACGGCGGATATAAAGATTTTTATGAAAGAAGAAAATACCAGAGCTATTTAAAAAAAACACCATTCAGAAAACTACTGCGCTCTAGCCAAAATTCACAAATTTTGATATAATAAGCCTATGGTAAATCCAGAGGCGCTACAAAAATATTCTCTTTTTGGCGGGCTGGACGCGGAACAGGTTGAACTTATCCTCCCGCTTATGTCTCATGAAACTTTTGGTCCAGGTGAGTTAATAATTACCGAAGGAAAACCCAACGATAAAATATATTTCCTTATCGAAGGTACTGTGGCAGTTACCAAGAACAATATAATTCTTTCACGTTTCGGCGAAGGTGAAGAATTTGGCGAAATAGAGGTTCTTGATGTTATGCCGTCCGTCGCCTCCATCAAATCAATTTCAAATGTAAGATTAATATCTATCTCCAATAAAGCCCTTCGTGATATTTACAAGCTCGACGTAAAAATATTTTCTCTTATGATCATGAACCTAGCGCGGGACCTTTCGCGCAGGCTTAGGAGGATGGATGAAAAACTTGCGGCAATTTCACCAGAGCCAATTTTTGTTTAACAGGAGACAAATATGATATTCAACCCTGAATACGAATGTATGGACGCCGGGGCGCGTAAAAAACTTCAGCTTGCCGCGTTTAAAAATCTTGTGGAAACCCTGTATTCCCGCGTGCCTTTTTACCGCAGGAAAATGCAGGACATGGGGGTAACGCCCAAAGATATTCACAGTATCACAGATATTGAAAAATTACCGTTTACCACAAAAGACGATCTACGCGAAAATTATCCGCACGGGTTACGCGCAAGCGCACAGGAAAGAATTGTCGAAGTCCACATGAGTTCCGGCACTACTGGAAAACCCGTCGTAAACGAATACACAATCAAGGATATTGACATTTGGCGGCAGGCGATGGCAAGAACTCTCGCGGGCGCGGGTTGCACGCAAAACGATATTGTTCAAAACTGTTACGGCTACGGGCTTTTCACGGGCGGCGCAGGCGTACACTACGGCGCGCTGACTATCGGCGCAGAAGTTCTGCCAATGTCCAGCGGCAACACTGAACGCCAACTGATGATTTTACGCGACTTCAGTTCAACCTTGCTCACCTGCACTCCGTCTTACGCCCTATATCTCGCCGAGGAAGCGGAGTCAGCTGGAATAGACCTTAAATCTTTGCCCATAAGCAAGGGGTGTTTCGGGGCGGAGCCGTGGAGCGAAAATATGCGCGGTGAAATCGAAGAGCGCTACAACATGAAAGCCTATGACATTTACGGTCTTACGGAAATTATCGGACCGGGAGTCGCGTTTGAATGTGAGGCGCAGTACGGGCTTCATGTAAACGAAGACCTTTTCTATCCCGAAATTATCGATCCCGCGACTGGGAAGGTACTGCCTGCCGGCGAGAAAGGCGAGCTGGTCTTTACCACTATAACAAGAGAGGGAACTCCGCTTCTCCGTTACAGAACGCGCGACATTACAAGCTTTATTCCCGAACCGTGTTCCTGCGGACGCACCACCATGCGTATGCACCGTCTCTTCGGCAGAACCGACGATATGCTGATTATCCGCGGCGTTAATGTTTTCCCAAGCCAGATCGAGCAGGCGTTAATCGAAATTGAGGGAACTGAGCCGCAGTATCTTATCATTGTCAATCGCGGCGAAAGCCATCTGGACGAAGTGGAACTGCAAGTCGAAGTAAAGAAAGAATTTTTTAGCGACGAAACACGCGGTCTTGAAAACCTTCGTAGCAGAATAGAACATGTAATGAAAAGCAAACTTCAAATCGGTCTGAAAGTAAAACTTGTCGAACCAAAAACTATCGAGCGTTCCATAGGAAAAGCAAAAAGAGTTATCGACAACAGGAAAATTTAGGTTATAATAGAAAGGAAGGATTTTTTATGGGAATTAAACAAATATCAGTTTTTCTGGAAAACACAACCGGCAGGTTAAGCGACGTAACGAGAACGCTTGCAAACGCCGGAATAAACCTTAGGGCAATCAGCATTGCCGATACCGCTGATTTTGGAATTTTGCGTCTTATCGTTGACAAGACCGAAAAGGCGGTTGACGCTTTGGTTTCAGCCGGCTTTACCACGCGGCAAACCGACGTAGTAGCGGTGGAAATTGAAGACGTACCAGGCAGTCTTGCGAAATTGATGGAACTGTTTCAGCAGTCGCAGGTTAATATCGAGTATCTTTACGCTTCGCTCGAAGGACAGGCCGGAAAAGCCGTCGTTATTTTCAAGTTAAAGGATCACGACAAGGGGCAAAAAATATTGGGCGAAAAAGGCTTTAAAATGGCGGATAACTTCTGATGAAAATATTAATGGTTTCCAGCGAAGCTGTCCCATGGGCAAAAACCGGCGGCCTTGCCGACATGGTTTCCGCGCTTTCGATAAGTCTCGCCAAACTTGGTCACGACGTAAGAATTGTAATTCCCCGCTACTACTCTATTGACCGAGGAAGTTTAAAACTGCTTCCCGGCGCGATGGGAACGCCGATGGGCGGCGGCGTCGAGGAATGGAGCGCAATCTATTGCACCGATATGCCGGGAACAACCAAAAAAAATCCGGTAAAGGTTTACTTTATTGATCACGAAATATTTTTTGGCAGAGACGGCATTTACGGTAATGCCACAGAAACCGATTTTATCGACAACTCAAGACGGTTCATGTTTTTTTGCCGTGCGTCTTTTCAGCTTTGCAGAAAGATAAAATGGTTCCCGGACGTTCTTCACGCTCATGACTGGCCGGCGGCCACCGCGCCTGTATATCTTAAATTCGCGGAAAGGGTAAAGGGAGTCAAAAGCGGTTTTGAAAAAACTGTTTCCATCCTTACGATCCACAATCTTGGTTATCAGGGAATTTATCACAAGGACAATTTTAATTATGCAGGGCTTGGCTGGGATGTTTTTTACAACGCTGGTTTTGAAGACTGGAATATGCTGAATATGCTTAAAGCCGGGCTTTACAGTTCCGACAAACTCAATACAGTTTCGCCTAACTACGCAGAAGAAACAAAAATGCAGGAACACGGTTTCCATCTGGACGGCGTATTGCGCTACCGTAGCGCCGATTACTGCGGCATTCTTAACGGAATAGACACCAACGTTTGGAATCCCGCAAAGGACAAATTGATACCGCAGACATACTCGGTGAAAGACATGGAAGGCAAGGCGCTGGCAAAAAAAGCCCTGCAAAAAGAATTCGGTCTTCCGCAAAATGAAGACGTTCCGGTTATTGGCATGGTTACGCGCCTTACAGATCAAAAAGGAGTCGGCGATCTTTTCGGTCCCACCCACGGTAGCGCCTGGGCTATATGCAGGGACATGGACGTTCAGCTAGTGCTTCTTGGTTCCGGCGAACATTGGTGCGAAAGCGAAATATCAAACCTTGCGTCCCGCTTGTCCAATTTTAAGGCAAAAATCGGCTACAGCGAAAAAATAAGCCACCTAATTGAGGCGGGTTCGGACTTTTTCCTGATGCCAAGCCGTTACGAGCCATGCGGTCTTAACCAGATGTACTCGCTTGTTTACGGAACCCTCCCCATTGTGCGCGCGACAGGCGGGCTTGTAGACACTGTGGAAAATTTTAACGAAAAAACTGGCGCTGGTACCGGCTTTATGTTCAACTACCTCAGCCCGTCCTCAATTTACGACACGGTTCACTGGGCCGTATGGACATGGCACAACAGACGCAAAGAAATCGAAAAAATGCGAAAGCGCGGAATGGCTCTGGATTTCTCCTGGGAACTTTCCGCGCAGAAGTATGTCGGGCTTTACGAAGAAACCATTAACACTAAGGTGTAACGCCGCCTATAACATTTAACCTTCCATCTGTAACAGGCTGAACAGGTCCTTTTTGCGCCCTGATGTATTCTGTTACAACATAGGAAAGTAAAATCGAAGTATTAAAAGGATCGCTTGCCTTTTTCATCACTTCGTAGCCGTCTCCGCCGCCAAGAATGTAATCGTTGGTACAAAGCCTGTACATCCTGTTAGCGTCAACGGGTTCGCCCCCGATGGTAAGTTCCTTTACAACCCCGTTCCCCGAAGTTTTATCAATTGAAAGACGCACATCGCTGGAAAATTGCGGAAAGCCGCCGTTACCCTGCGGAATAGTCGCGATAAAATTAAACAGTTCGATAATTTCCGAGCCGCTCATGGAAACAATATAAAGGTAGTTATCGAATGGAAGTATCGTTAAAATCCTCTCGCGGGTAATAGGCCCTTTTGGAAGCTCCGCGCGGATATTACCTCCGTTATGCATAACAAAATCAACATCCAAGCCGCTGACTGTTCTGAAATACCATGCGTTTGCGTCCGTTACAATATTTCCGACTGCGGTTTCCTGATAGCGCGTCAGCCTGTTACCGAAAACAAAAGTGTCCGAAGCCTCTCCTATCACTTCTTTTAAAGACGCGCTCGCTTTTTCCAGATACGGCTTAAGCATTTCGGCTACAGCCAAATCGGGACCGACAGGCACAGGCTCCCATTTAAAACTTGCAAGCTGTCCATTAACGATATTCAATTTGCCTTGACCCACATATTTGCCCTGTTCATTGGCGCTTACAATCCATGTGTTTCCCGCTTTTAAGGGCTTATCCATAAAAGAATGTGAATGACCGTCTATTATTATGTCTATCCCCGGCACAGCATCCGCAAGTTCTATCGATGTAATATGATCCGGCATTTCTTTCACGTCCCCAATGTGGGTCAGACCAATTACAATATCCGCCTTTTCAATATCGCGCAAAATGCCCACCACATCGCGGGCGGCGTCAATTTCGTTGATAAAAACAAGCGATTCGTTTGGACTTGCGATGGTTTTTGTCCGCAGAGTTGTGATCCCGAAAACACCCACCGTAATATCGCCGTATTTTTTTACTATATACTGGTTACCGCCAAGAAATTCACCGTTCTGCGTTTTGATATTTGATGAAATAAACGGAAAACCAGCAAGTTGAATTTGCTTATTCAATTTTTCCTGATTGCCGTCAAATTCATGATTGCCAAAAACAACAGCGTCATAACCCATCATGTTGTAGGCTAAAATGTCAGGCTCGGCGTTAAACATATTTGAAAGCGCGCTACCTGTATTAATGTCCCCCGCGTCAAGCAGAAGGACATTGGGATTAAAAGTTTTTACTGCTTTAATATAAGACGCGGTTTCCGCAAGACCGCCGCGTCCGCTGTTCGGCAAAACAGCGCCGTGGTGATCGTTCGTGTGTAACAGGATCAATTCCCCTGTTTTTCCGTAACCCGCGTTTTCCTGCAAAGCCGCCGCGTAAAGACTGCCCGCCAGCAGAAAAACCGCCAACACTAAAAAGACTTTCTTCTTCATAAAATTTCTCCTCCTTAATAATTTATATTTTAAAACAAATAACGCTTAACGTTTTGGCGGCAACTGACGTTTGGGGCAGGTTATAGGGCGTTGCGTAGCAACGACCCCTGCCCCAAATGCGGCGGAGAAAAAACCCGCAAAGGGCGTAGCCCGACTGGGTTTTTCGTAGCCCGAGCCGCCGTCGAACCGAAGGTTCGCAGGCGGCGAAGCAGTTACAGTCATGGTTATATGCAGTACGTCCGTACATTGTTTATACCGTTAAAAAATTAATCTTTATTTAAAGTTAAAAAATTATTAATTCTTTTTAACATACCTTTTTCATTATTCTTTTCATAATTAGCAATTACATATTCAACATTTTTACCTCCATAAGTATTTACAATTATATGTATATAAATATTGTTACTTTCTGATATTATCGCTTCTGCAACCAATGAACCGTATGAATTATCATGAAAAACATTAAAAATAATATTTTTATTCATTATTATCATATTATATTCCTTAAATTTTTTTAAACTATCAAAAACTGATAGACTGGAATTATTGAAATATATAATTCCAACATCTGAATCATGCTCACCGCCTCCATCAACATTTAAAATATATGCGTTATTAAGATCAAAATATTTATTCCAAATAATTAAAGATACCCATCTTTTTATGTTATCATCTTTATAATTAATATAATGCCATAGTATCGAATGATCAGAACCATCTCTAAAGCTCCAATACCCCCACCAAGCATCTTTATCGATTGTTATATGATAACCAGTATCCCCAATAGGTATTTTTTCTATATCCTTGCCATATAAAATATTAATTGAGAAAATAAAAATGATTATTAACCAATATATTTTCTTCATTCAATTTCTCCTATATAAATAATGGACTTGTTCGACAACTCGGTTAGTTGTCTCACAAGTCTTGCAAAATGCTATACATTTTGCTGTTTTTAAGCGAAAGTTGTTCAGAAACTGAAGTTTCCGAACAACTCTAATTATTATATGATTTTATTTACTATGTCAACTATATTTAGGACGTATTGCATATAACTTCATTTTTACCCGCTAACCCTAACTTCCATAACGCGGTGGCGCAAAACCCGCGTTACAATAATTGTCAAATTACGCCATTCCAGGCTTTCCCCAACGCGAGGAAGCCTGCCAAGTTTTTCCATGATCCAGTTTGCAACGGTTGTATCAGGAATTTCACTGTCTTTTATACCGATAAATTCCAGCATATCTGAAAAACTTACATTACCCAGTACGCGATAACTGCCGTCGGCTGATTTTACTACAGGTTCTACAACTTTTTCATTTTCATCCCAAATTTCACCTACTAGCTCTTCTACAATATCTTCAATTGTGATAATTCCCAAAGCGCCGCCATGTTCGTCTACGACTACCGCCATGTGCGCCTGTTTTTCCTGTAATGTTCGCAGGAGTTTTCCTATTTTTATTGTTTTAGCAACAAAAATTACAGGCTTGATTATTTCATTCAGCGGCTTTAGCCCCTTCATTACTTCGCGGTAAAAATCTTTAAAATGAATAATACCTAAAATATTGTCAATCGAATCTTTAAACACCGCCAGCCTTGAAAAGCCGGTTGCCGTAAATTTTTTGTCAACTTCCTCTACGGCGCTCGCGGTGGAAACCGCCTGCACGTCCATTCGCGGCGTGTAGATTTCCGATGCTATCAAATCGTCAAACCCGATTACCTGGCGAATCATCTGCTCTTCCTGAATGTTAATTCCGCCTTCCTGCCTTACCTCCTCTACAAATGTAAGCAGTTCGTCTTCCGTAGTTGAACGGTCCTGTTTAACAGAAAATATTTTAACAATGAGTTTTTTCCATTCCGCGGCGATAAAACTTAAAGGGGTAAAAAGCCAGACAAAAAAACGAAGGACGGGCGCGGTTCTTAGAGCTGTTAATTCAGGAGCTTCTTTCGCCAAAACCTTCGGAGATATTTCACAAAAAATTAAAATAAGAACCGTCATTACGCCTGTTGCGATACTAACCCCCATATTGCCAAAAATGCCTATTAAAATGGCAGTTGCCAGCGCCGACGAAGCGATATTTACGATGTTATTGCCGATAAGCACCGTAGAAAGAATCTTGTCATAAATCTCAAGCAATTTAAGGGCAAGCATAGCTCTTTTACCCAGCTTTTTGCTTTTTTCCGCGATGCTTTTCAGTTTAATTCTGTTAAGAGAAGAATACGCCATTTCCGCCGAAGAAAAGAAAGCGGAAAAGCACATTAAAACAAATAAAATAACAAACAGAATGATATTGATAGAATTTGAATCATCCATAAATATTACAGGCGCCGATCAGAATCGAACTGATGAATAACGGTTTTGCAGACCGCTCCCTTACCACTTGGGTACGGCGCCACTACTTATATTGAGGGTAATTTATTTCTCTATTAATGTCAAGGGCTCCGGCTGGTTCTCCAAAGACTCTCGCAGAGGCGCGGAGACGCAAAGGCGCAGAGCTGTTGTACGAAAAATTATCGTTTTTTCCTTCAAAATTTTGATTGTTTAAATATAATAATTATTTATAGATTTTTTGGAAACTTCAGTTTTCCGAACAACTACCAATAAAAAATGCAGGACTTGTAAAACAACCAACCGGGTTGTCGAACAAGTCCAATGTATTACAACTCTGCGCCCGCGAGAGGCATTTTCAAATCAATCTTTAATCCTGAAAAGCTTTTTGAAAAAGCTAACTATCGCATTCAGTACCCTGCGGAAAAACGACGGATGTTTTAATTTGTAAATTTTTCTTGCGGCCTCGGCGGCTTCCGCATCATTAAAATCTTTGCGGTATTTGTTCTCCTCAAATTCAATTTCAAGCTGTTCAAGCTCGCTGGAACGGTCTATTATTACCGCGTTTATGCTCTGCCAGCCGAGAAGTTTCGCCGCCTCCAGCCTTCTGCCGCCCGCGATTAAAACATTTTTTTTGTTAATTATTATGGGGGTAATTTGCCCGTAAATCTTAAAACTTTCTGCAAGCGCTGAAATATCGCCTAAATCTTTGCGGATTCTTTTATTTACAATAATATCTTCTATTGGCACTTTCATGCTCTACCCCAGCGGATTCCATGACGGCAATTCATCATCATGCTCGTTTTCAGTTTCCTTGCCTTCCTGTTTGGGCGGAACAAACGGAATAACTGAATCCGGAAATTTATTCGGATCATTTTTTGGATCTTGCGGCGTCTGTAACGGCGCGTCGCTGTCCAGATATGGATTGTACGCGGGAGTATTCGCAGAGGACGAAGTATTCCCGCCTCGGTTAGGCGTTCTGCTTTGGTTATTCTGATTTCTGTTATTCTGGTTTCTATTATTCTGGTTTCTGTTGTTATTATTTCTGTTATTCGGATTATCCTGCAATTCAGGAAGCAAATCCAAAGGCAGTGTGGGCATTGGAATCCCATCTAAAATTCCCTCACCGTCAAAAGGTCCCATCGGTATTGGAGTAGTCGGAGCTCTTGTCTGGAACGGGGACGCCTTTCCGTGCATTTCACAGTACTGAACAGGTTGAGTGCCTTCAAGAAAAGGAAGGGTTACTTCTCCCTCGTTGCAGGCTGATGTTCTTAATAGACCGGATTTGGCGCAGACCGTTACGTCAATAATGCCGGAAGATGGTCTTGTAAATGTTCTATATGGAAGCCCTTTATGAATTTCGCGCATATAGTCGCCCCACACAGGACCTGATAATGTAGAGCCTGTAAGTTCAACGCCTAAAGAATTTCCTGGTCTGTCAAAACCATACCATACCGCCGTAGTGTAATAGGGACTGTACCCTATCGCCCATGCGTCCGACCAGTTCTGCGGAGTTCCGGTTTTTCCCGCTACGGGGATTTTAAAAGATTTTCCGTTTGAATCTATAAAAGTAAATTTTGATCCCCAACCCGCGCCGTTCGCTAGAGAACCCTCTTCAACTGTTTTTTCCAGAATCTTTGTCATGATATAGGCATTTTGCGGACTTATAATTTGAATACTGTCTCCCATACGCCTCTGTCTCTGACGCAAGTCTTTTTCAACGTCAAACATGACTCTGCCGTTGCGGTCTTCGACAGTCTTTATCGCAATTGGCGTAACGGCGCGTCCCTGATTTCCGAACGTCGCAAACGCTCTCGCTATCCGCAAGGGCGAAGAAGCGGTAATACCCAAGCCCAATGGATAAACCCGCGGAAAAAGTCTTCTTATCTGCGCGGCGTCGGAAAAATCCAAAAGCGTAGTAGCCCTGTCGATTGCCGCGTCAAAACCAATCACATCCAGTATTTGCAGAGAAGGAACATTCATAGAATGGGCAAGCGCGTCATAAAGCAAAACACGCCCTTTCCATTCGCCCCTGAAATTATACGGAATATACGGAGTGCCGTCCTCATTGTGAAAAACTATAGGGGTGTCGTAAATCAAAGTAGCCGCGGTAAATTTTCGCGTGTCTATGGCGGCGGAATAATACAAAGGTTTAAAAGCGGAACCATATTGAACATTAGCCTGAGTAGCGCGTATAAGCTGGTTCGACTCGTCGTATTTGGAACCGCCGACAATGGCGGTAATATAACCAGTTTCGTTTTCTATAGAAATAAGCGCGCCTTCCACTACATTTTTTTCTGTATTTGTTTTAAGCTCCGTAAAACCAGCCTCGGTAATACCTTTTAGATCAGGAATGCCAAACGCCAAAGCCGCCATATCCACTATAGGGTTAATTGTTTTCGTATAACGGGAAACAGCCCTTCTTTCATTTTGCCCAGATGTCGCGTTACGAATATCGGCTATGTCAAAAGCAAGCGTTAATAAATCAATAATAGGGGTGTACACGCGCTCCGCCTGCACAATGCTTCTTCTGCTGGACTTTGCATATTCCCTATTTGCCTTCTCAAGCCCTTCCGCCAGATATTTTTCCGCCGCTGTCTGATGGCGCAAGTCCATTGTCGTATGCACCACATAACCGTCGCGGTTATAATCCAGAGAACCGTACAGCATCAGCTCCAGTTCCCTGCGCACATACTCGCTGAACCACGGCGCTTTATCCGAACGTTTGAAATACGCCGAAATAGACGGTCTTGTCCAGTCAAAATTATTCCAATATTCCGAAAACGATTTTTCTGTTTCTTCCTTGCTGGCATAACCAAACTCAACCATGCGATCAAGCACAAATCTCTGACGGTCCATTGCTTCGTTAGGATTGCTAATCGGATTAAAACCAGAAGGACTGGAAAGCAGAATAGCCAAAATTGCCGACTCCGCAATCGTTACCTCTCTCGCGCTGTGGTCAAAAAAGAATTTACTCGCCGTTTCTACTCCGTAAGTGCCAGGTCCCATGTTCATATAGTTAAGGTATATTTCCAGTATCTCGTTTTTTGTATAGCGCCGTTCCATTTGAAGCGCCCACCATAATTCTTTTATTTTACGTTCAATGGTTTTCTTTTTTCTGTCCGTGTAAAGCGTCCCCGCTACCTGCTGGGTAATCGTAGAACCGCCGCCCCAGTTTTTGTCAAGCATACGCCCTACAAAGGCGCGGATAATAGCCTTTATACTGAACCCGCGGTGATTGTAAAATTCGGGGTCTTCGCGCGCAAGAACGGCGTGAATTAAATGCCTGGGCAATTCGCTTAAAGAAACCAACTCCCGTTTTTCATCTGCGGCGAATTCGGTAACAAGCGTTCCGTTAACATCTAGTATCTTTGTAGGCAGAGCAGGGGCAAACTCGATAAAATTTTCATGGTTTTTTACGTTCGTAGTTTCCGCAATGGACAGCCCAAGACCTATGCCGATTACTATCACCATAATGACTGTAAACGCGGCGATAATTTTGACGACTATGCCCGACATAAAGCCGTTATAACCCATACATTAAGCCTATAAAAGAAAACTACGCGCGTCAAGTGTGAATGATCCCATTTTCCCCGCGCAGTTTCCTGATTTCAAAGAAAATAAGGACCCCGGTAAGAAGAAACGAAAAACTATCGGCGACAGGAGCGGCGGCGACTACGCCCCAAAGCCCCCAAATTTTTCCAAATATGAGCAGACACGGTATAAGCGCCAGACACTGCCTTAACATAGAAAGAAAAATTGAAATTTTTGGGCGACCTGTTACAACAAAGAAATTTGTCGAAACTATCTGAAAACCCGCAAGGGGGAGCATAAGCATCATTATCCGCATCGCCCGCGGGGTAAAAAGCATCATTGCGGGGCTCCCGTTAGGCGCAAATATTCTAACTAGCTGAACCGTAAAAAACTGAACCACGGCAAACCCAAACAAACAAATTAACGAAGCGGCGGCGATAGCGCCGATATACGCGCGAAGTACGCGGGCATAATTTCTCGCTCCGTAATTATAACCCAATATAGGTTGCGCCCCCTGGTTAATGCCAAAGACGGGCATAAGTATCAGCATTAAAATAGAACCGTTAATATTCATTCCCGAAAGGGCGACATCTCCGCCGTTTGCCACGCCTAAAGCGGCAGAACCGTACCAGCCGACGCTTTTATTATTTAAAAGCTGAACTGTTGACATTAAAAACTGAAGCAGAAACTGCGCGGAACCAAACGCCATTATCTGCCTTATAATAGAAAAGTCCGGTTTAAAAACGCGGGGATTAAGCCTTATGACGGCTTTTTTACTCGTGATAAAAGTAAAAAGAAAAATAAAGGAAACAAATTGGGAAATGATTGTCGCCCATGCCGCGCCTTCTACGCCCCATTTCAACACAAAAATAAAAATAGGATCCAAAATTGTATTGAGTACCGCGCCAAGTATCATTCCAATCATAGTAACAGTCGGGAAACCCTGCGCCCTTGTACAATGGGACAAGCCGAAACTTGACATAAAAAAAACCAGTCCGTACAGAATTATGCGAAAATAATCCTTTGCGTACAAAAGAGCCTCGCTCCCTTCCGCCGCTCCCATAAGCGAAAGAATCGGCTCAAGGAAAACAAGCCCTATTATCATCATCACCAGACTAACGCCTATCAACAAAAAGAAACAATGATCAAGGGCGTTTTCCGCAGACTGCTTTTGCCCCTGTCCAAGCCGCATGGAGATCATGTTTGCCGCCCCAATGCCGAACAGCATTGCAAACGCCATTCCTATCGTCATTAACGGCAACACAAGAGAAAGTCCGCCAAGCGCTATTTCGTTTACTCCCTGTCCGACAAAAATCCTGTCAACAACATTGTACAGAGCGTTGACTAACATTCCAGTTATCGCCGGAATCGAAAAACGAAACAGCAGTTTAGCTATAGATTCAGTACCCAGCCGGCTTGCGGCATCCTGTTTTTCAGACATATATAAGAAATACCAGAAATAAAAATTTAAAACAAGTACCGTAAAAGGGTTGTAAGAGTTTTAATTCATTGTTATCTTGATGAAAGGTCTCAAACCAGACACGTGTATTGAATGGGGCGGAAGTTTTACGTCCCGGCAGGGAAAAAAATGAGCAAATTTACATTCATTATCGAAAATGAAGCGTTTGAAGGCGTTAAAAGAACCGCAAAAAAGGTAGCGTCGGACTTTAAAAAAGTGTGCGGAAAATATCCCCGTTTTACCAGTACTGTTTCGTTAGGTGAAAATACATTTATTTTCGCCACGTTGGGAAAAAGCCCGTTTGTGGATACGCTTATAAACAAAGGGATTTACGATTCTTCGCCAATCATCGGCAAGAGGGAAGTTTTTAGCATAAAGTTTATAGACAATGCGTTACTCATCTGCGGAAGCGATAAGCGCGGAACAATTTACGGTATGTTCGCGTTATCTGAATATATCGGAGTCTCACCCTTGCACTTCTGGGGGGACGTTGAACCCGTCCGCCGTAAAAACCTGAAAATATCAAAAGACATAGAAACAGTTTCCAAAGAGCCAAGCGTAAAATACCGCGGTTTTTTTATCAACGATGAGTGGCCCTGTTTCGGGACATGGACATTCGGGCATTTTAAAGGCTTCACTGCAGAAATGTACGATCATGTTTTTGAACTCATACTGAGGCTTAAAGGCAATTACCTGTGGCCTGCCATGTGGACATCTTCGTTCGCTTTGGACGGGCCGGGAAACCTTAACGAGGAATTGGCTGACATTTATGGCATACTTGCCGGCGGTTCACATCATGAGCCGTGCCTTCGCGCAAGCGAGGAATGGGACAAGGTAAGGGGGCAAAATTCAATTTACGGCAATGAGTGGAACTATTATAAAAATAAAAACGGCCTTTTAAAATACTGGGAAGACGCTCTTATAAGAAGCGGAAAATACGAAAAAATAATCACCATAGGAATGCGAGGAGAACGCGACAGCTCCATGCTGGGAGATGATTCCCCGCTTAAAGACAACATTGATTTGTTAAAAGACATTATAAAAAATCAGCGCGAATTGATAAAAAAACACATTAACCAAAACATAGATAAAGTTCCGCAGGTAATCGCCCTGTATAAGGAAGTTGAAGAATATTTTTACGGCAAGGAAGGCATAGAGGGTTTAAAAGACTGGGACGGGCTTGACGGCGTTATCTGTATGTTATGCGAAGATAACTTCGGTTTTATGCGCACGCTTCCTACCGAAGAAATTCGCTCCCGTAAAGGCGGTTTTGGAATGTATTATCATTTTGACTATCACGGGGGGCCTGTTTCCTATGAATGGGTAACTTCCGCGTCTTTTGAAAGAACATGGGAACAGATGTGCATGGCTTATGATTACGGAGTCCGCGATATATGGATTGTCAACGCAGGCGATTTAAAATTTAACGAAGTTCCGCTTAATTATTTTATGGAACTTGCCTACGATTTTGAAAAATGGGGGACAAGCTCTCCTAACAGCATAGATGAATATACATCTCTTTGGCTGAATAAAATTTTTACTAATACAAAAAAAGAAACACGCGAAAAAATGGCGGACGTTTTACATGGATATATAAGAATGAACTCTGCGAGGCGGCCTGAAGCGCTTAATTCTGATATTTACCATCCGTGCCATTATTTGGAAGCTGACAGAATGCTGGCTCTTGCTGAAAAGATAGATTTGTTAAACGAAGAAATATATTCCTCGCTTGATAAAAACGAAAAAAACGCCTATTACAGCATGATATATTTTCCCGCAAAAGCAAGCGTTAATTTGCTAAAAATGCACTTATACGCCGGAAAAAACAAGCATTACGCAGAGCAGGGAAAGAAGCTTGCAAACAAATACGCCGGACTTGTAGCCGAGTGTATAGAAAAAGACCGCTCGTTAAAAAATGAATTCGCGCGGTTTAAGAACGGTAAATGGGCGGGTATGGAACTTGAACAGCATATCGGTTTTACAAAATGGAACGAGGATAATTGCAGATACCCCGTCAGGATTCAGGTTGAACCCGCATACAAACCGCGCATGGTTGTTTCAAGAAAAGACAGGGAAGAAATTTTTACCAAAACTTACGGCAGTCCCATGACTGTAAAAGTCGATGATTTTCTTTACGCCGGAAATGACGAGGTAATACTTGAAATCGCTAACGACGGAACCGGTAGTCTTGATTACACAATTGAAGCCGGTAAAGAATACTCGTGGCTTGAAATCAGTCCGTTAAAAGGAACGGTTGATTTTCAGGAAGAAATAATTATTAAGTGCAAAAGAGACAGACTTGACAAACAGCAAACGGAAGAAACGGCCAAATTTTTTATACAAGACAAAGAAACAAGAATTGCGGTTGAAGTAAAAGCAAAAGTTATAAACGCCGGCTTGCCTGTAATGACGTTCATGGAAAACAACGGTGTAATCGTTATAAACGCCAATCATTTCTGCAATAAAAAAGATGTTTCAAAAGGCGGCTTTATCGAACTAAAAAATTACGGCAGAACAGGTTGCGGAATGAAGGTTTTTCCTGTTATCGCTGATTTTGCTGAGAACGAAGAAAAACCCTCTCTTACCTACCGTTTTTTAATTGAAAAATCAGGCGGCTACACTGTGGAACTCTGGACGGCTCCTTCCAATTCAGTGCAAAATAAACACCCCCTCAAATGCCTGCTTGAAAGTTCACACGGAGAAAAGCAAATTGTAATAATAGTCCCTGAAGATTTTCGCGCAGGAAACCCTTCTGACGCAAGATGGTGTCAGGGAGTTTTGGATAATATTCGCGTAAGCAAAGCGTCTTTTAACTTTGAAGAAGGCGTTCAGGAAATTACAGTAAGCGCGTTGACAGCGGGGCTTGTACCGGAACGAATTTTAATATACATGAATGACAATCCGCCGCTTAATTCCTATCTTGGACCGCCTGAAAGTTTTTGTTTTAAACCTTCATAGCCCGCGCGCGTAATTCCTTAGCAGTCCAATGGACAATTAACAGGCGCAGAGAATCGTAAACGCTTAAATCTTTGTCAATAACAGCCTCGGAAAGAACATGTTTTATCACTCCCCTGCCGTGTTCGTCCGGCAATTCCAAAATCCAACGCGACAAATCCGCGCCGCCGTTTTGGGAAATATAATTACCAACCGCACTCTGCAAACCTTCCGCGCAGGAATTAAGATTTTTAATCTTTTCTTTTGAAGTCCTTTTTTTACCGCTTACACGGGAATTGACAAATTCAAGCGCGGAATCCACTTCGTCCGCAGCAAACGCGGGCACAAGCGAATTGTCGGCCTCGTAACGCGCTAATATCTTGTAAAAAGTGCGCTGAATATCTAAAATTGAGGCGATTGCCAAAGTTACCTCATCGCGCAGATACGGCGGCGGGTTTTCGGCGCGCAAAATGTCAAATAATACAGATATTGAATCCGCGTGATGGTAATGTCCCAAAGCCTCAGCGCACATTATTTTTAATCTGGGGTTTTTTGTCTGCAAAATAATCTTTTCAATTTCCGGGCGAAAAGATTCGTCGTTCATTTTCGCAAGCGCGATAACCGCCTCGCCCGCAAGCATATAATCACCGGAAACAGCGTTTTCACGGAGAAGCGGAACGGCGGCTTTACAATTCTGATTCCCCAAAATACGCGCGGAAATATATGCGGTTGTATAAGGATTATTTTTAACGTCGTCAATTAAAGCCTTTTGCGTTTTTTCATTCAGTTTTTCCATTTTTTCAAGCGCCCTTATAGCCTCCAGCCTTGTCGCAAGCCGCGGCGAGCGCGCCCTTTCCAGCAAACCGTCAACGGCAAGATGGGAAGGAGTATCGTGTAACGCTCCAAGTAAAAGTTCCTCTTCACGGGAATCTTCCGCCTTGTTCAGCCTGTCCAAGAGGCTTATTGCGCGAAGGTCCTTAAAAGAAAAAATAACTTCCAGCGCGCCTTTCAGCGGAAATGAACCTAAAGATTTCATTTTATTCTGCATGGCAAGAGCTACTATAGTCAGCGTAATCAAAATAATAAAAAGTATTTTAAATGAAACAAAAGGAGAAATCCCAATTACGGAAAGGAAATCAAGGAGCAGGCCGGAAAGGAAAGAACCGCACGCGCCGGCGGCTCCGAACACAAAGAAATAAATAATTCCGAGATCAAGGATTTTATCCTGCGGAATCAACGCCAAAAAATACGTCTGCGCGATTCCTTCCGAGCCAAGAAACCCGAAATTCAGCATAAAAAACAAAAAACCCAAAAAAAGGATAGCGCCCGTTATGTTAAAAACCACCGACACCGGAAGAAAAACAACAGGTATCATGCTTACGAGCCCAAGTATCACGCAGACAAGAAAAAGCGGCTTCGCGCCGAGCCTGTCTACAAGAAATTTAACACTCAAGCCGGCTATCAAGTAGCCCATTCCGCCAAAGACCGAATAAAGCAAAATAAGCCCATCGTTATGTTCAAACACCTCGCGGGCATAAACTACTACGAATGTTCGCGTAACGCCGGACACAAGAATAACCAAAAAAAGAATAACCATAAAACCGCGAAGGCTCTCCTGCGCAAAAGCGTCCTTAAATATCGCGGAAAGCCCCATTCCCTGCCTGTCCTTTTCGCTTGGCGGTTCGGGAACTTTTTTTATCACATAACCGCTGATAACTCCCGTAATTACGCCCGCGCCGAGCAAAATTGAAAACAAAAAAATTGGCGGTTCCGAGCCAAGAGCCATCGCTATAAGGAAACTGCTTAACATTCCAATCGCGCTATTAATAATTTGAATCTGAGTCATATAACTGCCCCTGTCGGGACCGTTAGCCAACTCGCTTAAAACGGGATTATTCCCAATCATTCCAATTCCGCGGAAAAAATGAAAAAGTAACATACCCATCATGATTAACGCAAGCGCGATGTTTCTGTGTCCCGCGTAATCAACAAAAGGGGCGATCGCCGCCAGCACCATACATATTGAACGTATTATCCATGTAACACTGAAAATCCCGATTATCGAAAAACGTCTTGCAAATATTTTCCCAAGCGGGAGCAAAAAAAGAGCAAGGTACAAAAACGAGCTTAAAATCCCGATATATGTAGAGGACGCTCCAAGACGCAAGGCAAAAAGAGTGATAATAACCCCTACCATTAAATTCCATGAAACAGCGTTAAAAATGTTAAAGTAATTATAGGTTTCACGCGCTTTCCGCAGACGGTACGGGGATAGTTGAGCGTCCATGCTTTACTTTAGCAAGACAGGGGAGAAAAGACAAGTATTGACCAGCAATTTAAAGTTTAAGAAAATACTTAAGAAATATCGAAAAATTCATAACGCGAAGCTCGCGGAGAACGGGACTTAATTACCTTGTTGTTCGTCTACAATATGTTTTTTTCTTATCTTTTTCAGGAGAAGAAGCATGAAAACAGCGATTGACTTACGCATTACTTATAGCTCTCTGCGCCTTGGGCCTCCGCGTGAGAGTATTTATAAGGTAAGTTCAAATGCAATTTTATATGGAAGTTTTTCAACAACTCTAATATAGATTGAGATTGAAAGGGATAAACTTAAAATTTCTTAGTATTGACACTTACACCCGTTCAATGTTAAATAAAAACATGATAAAAGAAGCGATTATAAAAGCCGCAAAGAGGGAAAACCTGTCTTTTGAGTGCGCCGAAACCGTAATGAACGAAATCATGGAAGGCAAGGCAAGCGAAATCCAGATGGCGGCCTACCTTGCGGCAATGTCGGTCAAGGGCGAAACTATCGACGAAATCACCGCGTCCGCTACGGGAATGCGCAAGCATTGCGTCAGAATTCTGCACGATATGGATGTGCTGGAAATTGTAGGCACGGGCGGAGATCATTCCAATTCCTTCAATATATCCACTACTTCCGCGCTTGTAATCTCATCTGCGGGAATTCCGGTCGCCAAACACGGAAACCGCGCATCTTCCAGCAGAACCGGCTCGGCGGATGTCCTTGAAGCGCTGGGCGTTGACATCACCGCGCCGCCTGAACGCAGTCTGCATCTTTTAAAAACTATCAACATTTGTTTTCTGTTTGCGCAGAACTACCATATTTCGATGAAGTATGTCGCTCCGGTGCGGCGCGAGCTTGGGATTCGCACAATCTTCAATATACTCGGACCGTTGGTAAATCCGGCGGGAGCGAAGATGGAACTATTAGGCGTATACGAACCCGAACTGATAGAACCTATGGCGAAAGTTCTTTGCAATCTGGGCGTAAAAAGCGGAATGGTCGTCTACGGTCACGACGGACTTGATGAAATATCGTTAAGCGCGCCAACTACGGTCTGCGAACTGCGTGACGGATTCATAAAAAGTTACGATATAGAGCCTGAACAATTTGGACTGACCCGTTGTAAAAAAGAGGAACTATTGGGCGGAACTCCTGCGGAAAACGCGCAAATAACAAGGGATATTCTTAACGGCGAAAAAGGACCAAAACGTGACGCGGTGCTTATAAATTCCGCCGCGGCAATTCACATTGCAAAACCGGAAATAAGCATTAAGGATTCAATCGCCATTGCCGCCTCAGTCATTGATTCGGGAAAAGCGGCGCAACAGTTAAAGAAATTTATCGAACTGTCTCAGCAAAAAGAGCCTGTTTAATTGTGAAAAATCCGCCTGCCATACTGGGAAAGATCGCCGGACAAACTATTCTTCGCGTAACAAAAGCAAAAACTGTGCTTTCCCCAGAACAGGCGCAGGCGCAGGCCATTGCGTTAGTTGAAACTGAACAAGACGCATCTCCCCTGCCCTTTGAGCGCGCCATTTCCGCACCCTGTCTTTCATTCATCTGCGAGGTAAAAAAAGCGTCTCCGTCAAAGGGCATAATCGCGCCTGATTTTCCCTGGCTGGAAATCGCCAAAGATTATGAAACTGCGGGAGCCGCCGCAATTTCCGTCCTTACGGAGCCTGAATTTTTTTTGGGAAACGACCAGTACTTGCGCGGAATTGCCGCAAACGTAAAAATTCCCGTACTTAGAAAAGATTTTATAATCGACGAATACCAGATTTACGAAGCAAAATTACTGGGAGCAAAAGCGATATTGCTGATCTGCGCCCTGCTGGAGAAAGAAACGCTTTCTTCGTTTATTGCCATTGCGGACAAACTGGCTATTGACTGCCTTGTAGAAATCCACAGCGAAACAGAAGCGCGGGAAGCATTGGAAGCTGGAGCGCGTATCATCGGCATTAACAACCGCGACCTTACTACCTTTAACGTGGACACGGGGCTTACTTCTCGTTTGCAAAAACTTATCCCGCCAGGGACATTGACCGTAGCGGAGAGTGGAATTAAGTCGCCAGATGACGTGCGCGGTTTGAAAGAGATTGGAGTTGACGCTGTTTTGATTGGCGAAAGCTTGATGCGAAACGCGGATAGAAAAAAGTTTTTAAGCGAATTAATGTCCGCATGATCAAACCTTCAGTATGTTTTAATATTTGCCATTAGCCCTAGGGCGTGTTCACACTAGAAAAAAGAGATAAAATAAGATAAAAATAAGGAATGAAACTAAAAGAAGACCAGTATAGGCAGATAGAAAAAGTCTTGCCTATACAAAGAGGAAACGTCAGG
>JAITUY010000075.1 GCA_031286095.1 Treponema sp.
TAATTCCAAATAATTCTGATTTTATTTCCATATTGCCGCAATTCTTCATCAAATGAATACAATGTCGTTTTGTTGTTTTTTATGTCCAATAACAATAATTTTTTTTCATTATCAATATAAAATCCGTTCTTATAAATACCAACATTGAGACAATCATAAATAATATTATAAAATCCGTCTCCATAATAGACCCAATTATCTTTTATCTGAAATATTTCCTTTATATTAAGATCAAAATATATACCCATTCTGTTTATGAAATAAAAAAAAGCATTTGTCCTACCAAAAATTTTGCAAACCACAACATTGTCATCTTGACTTATTCGGTTTTCAGAAAGTCTGACGGTATTTGTTCCCATCGCTATTATATTCTCTCTGGTTTCATTAATATTTCTTATTGTTTCCATGATAAACTCATTATCAAAAACTGTGCCTTTAAATTCTGAAGTAATATAGTCTAAAGGATGAGGGTCTTTTGCGACACGATGAATAGTGCCGTCTTTTCTTATAAACCAAAGAGCATCTGTCCACCCTGACGTCCTCCCTAGCCACCATTCAGGAGCGTTCACACCAAATTGGAAATAATTTTTATCAGCATCAGGAAAAAGCGACCAATATGAAACATCGGGGATCAATGATAACTTCTTGTTTGTTATGTCATATATATATAATTCATCCCCCCAATCCGTGTATTTTCCGTTATCAACGTCAAGTCTTACCGGGATTTTATTATTGGAAAAAGGAGGTCTTGGATAATAACATTTTTTCCCGTCTAACATTTCAGGTAATTCCAAACTAAATATCGCCATTTTTTGGATATTAAAATATTCAGTCGAGGATATATAAACAATATTATTGTCAATAGATCTGTCCATGGTCCAGTACCAGTCGTCTTTCCGTTCATAATGTACTTTATCCGAATATTCTATTTTTACGGAATTATCTATATATGTACTATTTTCAGCTTGATCATCCGCCTCCTGAATTGCCGTATTTTCATCAGGTTCCTGAATTGCAATACTCTCATCCGGTTCCGTGTTTTCTGTTACAATAATATCCCTGTTCTGATCGGGTTTCCTGTTACAGCAAAACAGGCAAAAACATACTATAATAACGAAAAGTTTTTTCCCCATTTTTCTGCTTTCCTTTTTCCTTATGTTTTTAATCTAACTTCAACTATACCTCAATTATCCGCATATTTGAAGAGACAACAGTTTGAATATGCTTGTCACAGTGCAAAAGAAGTGGCGCATAAACTACAGAAGGGTTGTTAAAGACTTCGAGGCAAAATAATGGAAATGGCGAAAAGTTACCAACAGGCGATGCATGTTTACCGGAAGCATCTGGAAGGAGGCAGCCAGGCATTAGCCCACGGTAATAAGGGGAAACCATCTAACCGCTGAATTTACCGTGCGCTCGTACAACAGGCACTCTACCTTTTTGCAGAAAAATACAACGACTTTTGCCGATACTGGCAAAAGAAAAAACGAATGAGACTTTAAATAACCTTCTTGAAATGGGGTACATTTCTATTGATTTTTAACAATTTTCCGGAAAAAGGCCGGAAAAACACTTGACAAAGGAGTTAGGATAGGCTAACCTATAAGTGGTTAGTTGTTGCTAACCACTTAATTTTGGGTTATGGTTAGTCATATCTAACTATAAGCGCATTAAAGGAGTTCAAAAGGTGATGCCTTTGACGATGTTAAAAAGCGGGGAAGAAAAGTCAATTAAGAAAGTGGGCGGCAAGGAAGAAACACGGCAGTTTCTCGCAAAGCTCGGGCTTTTCCCCGGCTCGCATGTTACGGTTGTTAACGAAATCGGCGGAAACGTGATTGTAAATATAAAAGAATCGCGCGTGGCCGTCAGCCGCGAAATGGCCGCCAAAATAATGGTTTAAACAAGAGGTATAAAGATGAAAACACTAAAAGAAGCAAAACCCGGCGAAACCGCGCGTGTGGCAAAAATCAACAGCGCGGGACTGGTTTCCGGAGGAAACCTGATAAAACGCCGTATCATGGAAATGGGCATAACCAAAGGCGCTGAAGTTTATGTCCGCAAGGTAGCCCCGTTAGGCGATCCTGTGGAAATTACGGTGCGGGGATACGAACTTTCCCTGCGGAAAGCCGACGCCGAATTAATCGAAATTGAAGGATAAGGAGGAAACCATGCCGATTAAAATCGCCCTTGCGGGGAATCCCAACAGCGGGAAAACCACGCTGTTTAACGCGCTGACAGGCTCGAACCAGTTTGTGGGGAACTGGCCGGGCGTAACGGTAGAAAAAAAAGAAGGCAAATTGAAAGGTTACAAGGACGTAACGGTAACGGATCTGCCCGGCATATATTCCCTTTCGCCATATACGCTGGAAGAAGTCGTCGCCCGCAATTATTTAATCGACGAACGTCCGGAAGTTATTCTTAACCTTATTGACGCCACGAATTTGGAGCGCAATCTTTTCCTTACAACACAACTCACCGAGCTTGGCATACCCGTTGTCGTGGCGCTTAACATGATGGACATTGTACACAGAAACGGCGACAAAATTAACACCGCGCAGCTTGCCAAAGAACTTGGCTGTCAGGTCGTGGAGATTTCCGCGCTTAAAGGCCACGGAGTTTCAGACGCGGCGGAAACGGCGGTCAAGGCGGCGGACGGGGTAAAGACAATCCCCCGGCACAGTTTTTCCGGCAGCGTGGAACATACGCTTGCCCATATCGAAGAAGCCGTACTCCATAACCTTCCGCAGGAGCAGCAGCGCTTTTTTTCGATTAAGCTGTTTGAGCGTGACAATAAAATTATCGAAAAACTTGGGCTTAAACCCGAACAGGTCGCGCATATTGACGGGGACATCAAACGGCGGGAAGCGGAACTGGAAGACGACAGCGAAAGCATCATCACCGCCGAGCGTTACACATACATTGATTCGATCATCAAGGACTGTATCAAAATTAAAAACAAAGGCAAACTCAGCGTCTCGGATAAAATTGACAAAATTGTTACAAACAGAATTTTGGCTCTCCCGATTTTCGCGCTGGTAATGTTTATAGTGTATTTTGTTTCGGTAACAACAGTAGGGACATTGGTAACAGGCTGGGCTAACGACGGAGTATTCGGGGACGGCTGGCATCTCTTTGGAACAAGCGTATGGGTTCCCGGCGTTCCGGTTCTGCTGGGCAATGCGCTTAAAGCCGTAAACTGCGCCGATTGGCTGCAAAGCCTGATTCTGGATGGCATAGTTGCGGGCGTCGGCGCGGTGCTTGGTTTTGTTCCGCAGATGTTTATACTGTTTATTTTCCTCGCGTTTCTTGAAGCCTGCGGCTACATGGCGCGTATCGCCTTTATCATGGACAGGATTTTCCGCCGTTTCGGGCTGTCCGGCAAGTCCTTCATTCCGATTCTGATTGGAACCGGCTGCGGAGTGCCGGGCATCATGGCGTCCCGCACGATTGAAAACGACCGCGACCGCAAAATGACTATTATGACAACAACGTTCATTCCCTGTTCGGCGAAACTGCCCGTTATCGCGCTGATTGCGGGCGCGCTGTTCAACGGGGCATGGTGGGTCGCGCCCAGCGCCTACTTTACCGGCATTGCGGCGAGTATCTGTTCCGGCGTAATTTTGAAAAAAACAAAAATGTTCGCCGGCGATGCCGCGCCCTTTGTCATGGAGCTTCCCGCCTATCACTGGCCGACCGTCATTAACATTCTTCGCAGTATGTGGGAGCGCGGCTGGTCGTTCATCAAAAAGGCCGGAACGATTATTCTTTTGGCGGCAATAGTTGTCTGGTTCGCTTCCAACTTTGGATGGAAAGAAGGCGGCTTCGGCATGGTCGATATGGAAAAAAGCGTCCTGGCTGTTTTCGGCAGGGTTATCGCCCCCATTTTTGCGCCG
>JAITUY010000193.1 GCA_031286095.1 Treponema sp.
AAACTTCAGTTTTCCGAACAACTACCAATAAAAAAGTATTTTTGCAGGGCTAAAGCTTGCTTTAGCCCGAAAAAATGCAGGACTTGTAAGACAACCAACCGGGTTGTCGAACAAGTCCAGTGTCTGTCCATAAAGTTGGTTACTTTATGAATAGACCTTGCATTTCCCCGCCAACAAACCTACGGTTCGCAGGCTACGAAAATGCGGCTTTTTTGGTAGCCGCGTACCTTTGGTACGGGTCTATAATAGAGTTGTTCGGGAGCTTCAGTTTTCCGAACAAGTCCAATGTGTCCACATTATAGACAGACACTAATTAGTCAGGAATACATTGACGTATACAGGAAGCGCCGTATCTTTTGTTGTGCGTTCTTTTCAAAGGGTTCCTTGCGCACGGTAAAATCGCTGATTTTTTTAAAAACAGACAAAGTGCGGTTGACTTCCTCAATTTCTTTTTTGATAAGCGCCTCAATAAAATTGTCGTCGTTTTCCCTGTCAGGATAATTTTCTTTAATAAATTCATAATTGGGGACTATTACGGCAAATATCTGTTCTCCGCCGTGAGATTGCTCCTTTTTTCCGGTTACAAGGACTTCGCCTATAACGGGAATATTGGAAAAATGAGCTTCAATTTCTTCGGGGTAAACATTTTTTCCGCCAGCCCCGATAATAAGATTTTTCTTGCGCCCTTTAATATATATAAAACCTTGCTCGTCAATACAGCCAAGATCGCCGGTTAATAAATAGCCGTCGCTGGTAATAACTTCCTTTGTTGCCTGCTCGTTCTCAAAATAGCCTAACATTACGGACGGCGATTTACAGGCAATCTCCCCTATACCGTCCGGTCCTGCGTCTACTATTTTTACATCTGTATAACTTACGGGAAGCCCTACCGATTCGTTGCGCTTGTAGCGGGGAGTGTTCACGCTGATAAGAGGGCTGTTTTCGCTCATGCCGTAACCTTGTACGATGTTAAAACCAAGAGAATCAAAAAAGTCCGCCGTCTTAATGCTTAACGGTCCGCCGCCCGCTACCATTATAAAAATTGATTGCAAACCCGCTTTCTTGCGGATAAAGCGGAACACCTTCCGTCCAAAACCTGGGTTCCCCTTTCTTGCCTGCGCAAGGGCAATTTTCCGTAAAACATTCAACGGTCCGCGCACGACAAACGGGATTTTATTGTATTTTGATTCTATCGCCGTCATTACTTTATCGTATAACAACGGTACGCCGATTAAGAACGACACTTTTCCGTCGTGTATATCGTCTACGACAACTTTGCCTACAATTTTTTCTGAAATTACTGTCGGAATTCCAAAGGTGATAGGGGCCATAAATGAACAGGTTGTGGGATATGTATGGTGGAGCGGCAGAACATCAATAAAAACATCTTCTTTTGTAGGTTTAAGAATACGGATTGCCGCGCTGGCATTTGCTATTATATTTTTATGCGAAAGGGTAACGCCTTTTGCAAAGCCCGTAGTCCCGGAAGTAAACACGATAGAAGCCGGATCGTTGGGCGAAATACTGTCAATGGCGGGCAGTGTTTGGCTCTCCGCGTTTTTTCCAAACTTGCCGTATTCTGTTTCATAATCATGCGGGACATCTTCTGATTCGGGGCTTATGCACACACAGACATCCATTGAAACACCGCTTGACTTGAGGTTAGCGGCAAAATCTTTTTTTCTGCCGGAATAAAAAAACGCCTTTGCCCTTGTTATTTTGATTATGTTAAGACATTCTTCTTCCGTCGCCAAAAAATCGACAGGCACGATACAAGCGCCGGATATTGCCGTTCCCATCCATACGGACATCCACTCCGGTCTGTTTTCAGACCAGAGAATAACACGGTCGCCCTTGACAAGACCGGCATAAAGCAGACCGCGCGCTATTCTTCTGCATTCGTCGCCGAATTTTTCATAACTCCAGCGGGTAAATTCCCTCTGTTTGCCAGCACGGTACAAAATAGCGTCTTTTTCGGCATATTCCTTTGAAATAAAATCCACCATGTGGGCAAAATTTTTATAGGGAAGGTCTGGAAGGCTTGAAATATAATCTTCAAATCTTAACATTACTACCTCTTTTAAAAAGATAGTTATATTATAGCATATTTTGAAGGTATGTCAAAAACCTAGTAACAACTAAAACTACACTTTGTTTTTTATCACGCAGAGGTCGCAAAGGCGCGGAGAACTGCGCTTTGTTATCTAATTGCGCGTTTCCCGCTATGTTTTTTATTATTTTATAATGAAAAACAACATGAAAGGGATACAAGTTAGCTAATCACCCTTGATTCTCTGCGTCTCCGCGCCCTCTGCGTGAGGATGTTTGGCAATAAGTTATTGTGAACATTTACCTGTTACAGAGTAATAGTTTATAACAAACTTCTGTTTGTAGCAAACCTCAGTTTGTAGCAACCATGCAATACTTCTTTTTTCCGGCGCGTAAGACCAATTCGCCCTGCGCGTTCAGCCTGTCCGCGCCTATTTCTGCCGACGGGTTGCCGATTGCCGAAAGCTCTCCATCCGCGCCGGAGACAAACGCCCCTCCTTGATCAACAAGTCTTCGTCCTTCGCTCTTTGTTGAAACAAGCCTTGCGTCAAAAAAAAGGTCTACGACATTGTAACCCGTTTCAAACCGCGAACGGGCAACTTCAACATGAGGCATAGCCGCCTTGTCGCCGCCACCGCCAAAAGCCGCTTTTGCGCCGGACAGGGCTTTATCGGCCTCATCCTTGCTGTGAATGAGCGCGGTTACTTCCCACGCAAGCCGTTCCTTCGCATCGTTAGGATTTTTGTCCGTGGCGCACAGCGATTTACACTCGTCAGCAGGCAGGAAAGTGAACATTAATAAAAAGCGAAGAATATCCTGATCCTGCACATTGCGCCAGTATTGGAAAAATTCGTAAGGACTGGTAACGGCGGGATCAAGAAAGAGCGCGCCTTTTTCGGTCTTGCCCATTTTTTTCCCGTCTGCGGTGGTAACAAGCGGGAATGTCAGCCCAAAAACTTCCACGCCCTCGATACGACGAATAAGTTCTACGCCTGCGACAATATTTCCCCATTGATCGTCGCCGCCAATTTGCAGACGGCAACCGTGACGGCGGTACAGTTCCAAAAAGTCGTAACTCTGTAAAAGCTGGTAATTAAATTCGATAAAAGAAAGCCCCGTTTCCATGCGCATTTTGTAAGCCTCAAAACTCAACATTCTGTTTACGGAAAAGTGACTGCCGATGTCGCGCAAAAAGTCAATATAGTTAAGGTTGGCGAGCCAATCCTTATTGTTTACGGTAAAAGCCGTCTTGCCGTCAAACCCGACAAAACGGTCAAGTTGCGCGCGGATTGCTTCGGTGTTTTTATCCAGTTGCTCGTAACTGAGCATTTTGCGTACGGACGATTTTCCGGACGGGTCTCCGATTCTGGCAGTACCGCCGCCGAGCAGAGCGACTCCCTTGTGTCCCGCGTCCCTCAGGTGGCGGAAAGCAAAGTAGGGAACCATGTGACCGATATGCAGACTGCCTCCTGTCGGGTCAGTTCCTTCGTAAAAAGTAATAGGCGCTGTGTCCATCGCTTTTGACAGACCTTCAACATCTGTACACTGCTGGAGAAAGCCCCTTTCTTTTAAAGTTTCTATTGCGCGATTCATACTTAATTGTAGCGGATTTCTATTCTTTAATGCTAGTGTTGTTGATACATTCAAAATAATTGAATAGTATTATGGAAGAGTGATTAAGAAAAATTATAGTATATTTGTGTTTTTTTTACTTTTCTTAACAAGCGTCTTATGCCCGGCGCAAGAGGCAAACGGAAATTTTTGGGACGGAGTTGCCGCCAGCGCCGGTTTTGGCAAATCTTTTTGGGCTGATATGTATTCAACGGCAACGTGGGTAGAAATCGCCTACGCGACCAACAGCCCGGATTATGACTGGGGAGAATTTAATACAAATTATCGTTTTTTTGTTTTTGCAAATCTGGGGACCGATCTTCCTGTATGGTCGGGCTGTTTTTCGGACGGGAAATACGGTTTAAGCATAACTCTGCCGTTCATGATTGAATTGTGGTACGACAGGTTTGAATGGAAAACATCGCCTATAATTAACACCTCCTACCGTTTTGGTATATTTGACACCTGTTTTATATACCGTCTGGATAATCCCCGCCATGTTTTTCCGTATTTTAATATTTACAACTGGGCTTTAAAATTTTCTCTTTTAAAACATGAGTCTACGCATATAGGCGACGAGCTTGTGATTTACATAAAAGATCATGATTTCCCGATTAAACGGATCAACGTTTTACGCAACTACGCGGAAATCGTTTTTACGTTGAATGATCCCGACAACCAGCCGCATTTTAACCACGGTTTTAAATTTGGTTTTTTATTTAATTACAATTGTTTTATAAACGGCTGGTACAGTGTTTCGGAGACGGAGGCGGACACCAAACTTGTTCAATCCGGTAATTTTCCGTTTGAACTATACTTGCAATACCAGTACCAGTCTAAAATTTCTTCACATGGATTTCAGGCTATCGCCTCGGTTGAATATCGTTTAAGAGAACGGCACAAATATCCGTTTTCCTATTCAGGGGCACTGGAAGGCGCTTATATGGATAATCCGCCCAATCTTGTAAACTGTTTTAATTTTTTTGCCGGCATAAGGCACGACAATCAAAAGAAAAGTTATTTTTCTAAAATAGGAATAGGGGCGCGCTTTTATTTTGGATTAAACCCATACGGTCAATACCGTTCCATGCCCCATTATAACCAAATTGGACTAGTCGCTATTTTTGAGTAGATCATGGGTACAGGCGCATATAACGTTCCGGTGGTAACTGATGTTTTTTTGCGCCCGATGAGGAAAAATGCGAAGTGTTTTTACGGGCACAAAAAAATGTGGCTACACAAAACCGTACAGAAAGCATTAGCCCGAACACGGTTTTGTGTAGCCCGAGCCGCCGAAGCAGTTACAAACCTGTTAAGGTTGCAGAAAAACATAGCTTCTAAAAAAATGACTTCAAAATATGCCTAAAATTAGCCCTAAAACACCCAAAATCAATGGTTTTTCAATAGCTTTTTTGTTCAAAAACAGTTTTTCTGCAACCTCGTTATATGCAGTAAAAACCTTTTACAAAACATATATTATTAATATTATCAAAAATTATTTTTTTCTTTCATTTTTATTGGTTTCCATATATTTACATACCAATAAATTGGCATTGCTATAAAATTACCAAAAAATAAAACTATTGCCCATAACGTCCTTTTTGATTCTTCAATGTTCTCATTTTTGAAAACATTTTTGATATAAATAATTAACAAAACTAATACTTCAATCATTATTAAAAAATGTATTGGAAATATTATAAAAAACATTGAATTAATATTTTCCGGTTGATTATTTGTTATTCTTGCAAATGTTCCAATAAAAAAATAAAGAAAGAAAACAAAATTTAAAAAGGGTAATAATGTAAAAAACAGTAATACCAATGATTTATTTTTATTCATAATTTTCCTCCATTCTTGACTATTAATTATCTATTTTTAATGTCATAGTAATTATTATATTTTTTCCATTTATTGTCAACCTTTTTTTCATTTTTTCCCTAAATTGATGTATCATATGCATTTCATAATTATTATGGCGGTACGACCCAAAGACACCGGTAACACCTATTGTGAAAAAAGATGTTACAACAATTATATGCAGGGTAAAGAGATAGCGTAAATTTTCTTAATAAAGCATGATAAATCGCTATACGCAAGTTGCACCTAAATCTATATGCTGTAAGGAGTTATATCAAAATTTATGTTGCCAGATAAACATGGTCATTTTTTTATTAAATAGAGTTGTTCGTTAAATGAACATTCAATAATTTCTATTTGGCTATTGGTATCTAATTTTCCAATGACCCTTCCGGATAAATTTGGTTCTGAACGGATATTAATTTTACCATCCAGCAAATAATAAGTACCGGGATCAAAACGATAAGTTTCTGAAAAAATAATCGTGCAAATAAAGAAAGTAAAAAAAACTATGAATAGAGTTGTTCGGAAACTTCAGTTTCTGAACAACTTCATATAAAAAACGCGGTTTTGTAAGGCTTTAACCTGAAAAACCGCAAGACTTGTTCGACAACCAACCGGGTTGTCGAACAAGTCCAATATTATTCTCTTCGGCATCCTCATACTCCCAATATACGCCATAAAGCCGTTTATACAATTCAAATATTACCCGTATGAACATGACGCAAAATCTTTTTAGCGTTTTTGGCGGCGTTCAAAAGAAAATCCGGGTTTGTGGGCGGAGCGTTCCAGCGGTAATCGGGGTGGTAGGCGGTTAAGTGCCACGGGATTGCGCTGTCTACAGACGCGATAAATTCAGCCGCGGCGTTAAGTTCTTCGGCTGAATCGTTTAAATCAGGCACGACAAGAGTGGTAATTTCAATATGCACACCCATCTCATGGCAGAGTTTTATAAACTCAAGAACGGCGTTTAAATGAACGCCGCTGTTTATTGCTCTGCCGCCCAAAGTTTTGCCGTATGTTTGCGCAGAAAAACATTTTAAGTCGACATTGGCGGCATCTGTAAGGGCCAGAATTTTCGCGGCGGCGTCCGCGTTTATACAGCCGTTTGTTACAAGCACATTCGCAATACCGTGTTTGCGGGCAAGCACCATGCAGTCAAGAAGGTACTCCATGTGAATTAATGGCTCTGAATAAGTGTAGGCTATGGATGGAGAATCGTGCGCAAGGGCGGCTGATATAATCTCGCTGGGTTCCATCTTCCTGCCGGGAATGTCGGTGTTTTGGGATATGTGCCAGTTCTGGCAGAAAGGACAGTGAAAATTACAGCCGGCAAAACCCAGCGACAGTATTTGCGACCCGGGCTTAAAATGATATAGCGGTTTTTTTTCGATTGGGTCTAACGCCAGCGCGGAGATAAATCCGTAAAATGGAATTATTCCTTTGCCGCCTTTGTTGCCCCGTACGCCGCACGCGCCGAAAAAGCCGCTTTCGATCTTGCAAAAATTAGGACAAAGATTACAGATAACAACCCCGTCTTTTTCGGCAATGAACAACGGGGAGCGTTTTACGCTCAAGAGGCGGCCTGCGGCGCAGTTTGTAAAATACGTTCTTTAATTGTCTTTACCCTGCCCGATAACTGAACCACGGTATTTACCTCGTTTACCTCAAAAGGTTCGATAATAACTCCGGCGGCTCCGCGCTTTATCCACAGTTTTACTAGCGGGACGCCCTCTCCCGCTTTTGTTACGGCGGAGGGAATTTCCTCGACAAAAAGAATGTCGTCAAGCTTGAATTCCAGTACAACAGGTTCCGGTCCTAAAGGATCGTTTACAAGTATAAGTTTGTCCTTCTCTGACGGATTCGCCCGAGGATAGCCGGTAAAAGGAATACCATCGCCCGGATGTCCTTTTGCGTATTTGGCGATACTGCTTATAGGAAGCATTTCAAGATAATTCATGCTATCATTATACAGCATCTGTAAAAAAACGACAAATACGAAAAAGGAGTTTGTTTTGAGCGACAGGGCTTTTTTCTTTCAAGGCGATTCACTGCTCTTGCCCGTGGATTTTCCCGATTCTCAAATAGAGACGGGCGTTCCGCGTGAGTTGGCAAAAAATTTTGGCAATCCCGGTATTTTTGAAATACCGGCTCTTAATGTTCCTGCGGATATCAATCAGGCGGATATTTATCAAGCGGATATTTATCAAGCGGATAAATATTCGCAGTTATCCATGATAAACGTAGTTTCTGTTTTACCGGAAACGAACCTTCCGGCCGGCTGGCGGAGCGTACCTGTTCGTCAACTTCTTGCAATGTTGAGCGCCGATGGCACAGGAAAAATACTTCGCGCCTGCCATGTTGCACAGTGGCGAAACGACTCCCGCTTTTGCGGAAGATGCGGCGCAAAAAACACAGACGTTGCCGGCGACGCGCAGAGGCTTTGCCCAAAATGCGGAAAAACGGAGTTTCCGCGGATATGCCCGGCGGTAATTATTATTATTACCGACAGCGAAAACAAAATACTTTTGGCCCACAATAAAAAATTTACATCTAATGTATACAGCCATATTTCCGGTTTTAACGAAGCGGGTGAAACTTTGGAAGAAACCGTTGTCAGGGAAATCCGCGAAGAGGTAAATATTACGGTAAAGGATATTGAGTATATCAAGTCTCAGCCATGGCCTTTCCCATGTTCGCTGATGATAGGTTACAAAGCCCGTTATTTGTCAGGGACAGTTAAGCCAGACGGCGTTGAGATTGAAGACGCAAAATGGTTTGCAAAGGATAATCTGCCGGACTTGCCAAGAGAAGGTTCTCTTTCGCGTTACCTCATCAACTGCTGGCTTAATGATTTACTCTAAAAACCTGAATTCAACGTACGGTTAATTTCGGTAATCCGCCAGTTTCCGCGTATGCGTTTTAATGTAAGCTCATCGGAGCGGCTACTTGCGGCTTTTTCATTAGGAAGCCACAGCAGATAATCCGCGAGGAAAACTACCAGCCCATCGGCTTCACTGCCGCCGCGGGGCGTAATTGTCAAATCTGTTACGCCGAAAACATCGGGAGCCGGAAGCGCCCCGCCCGTCTGCTTCCATACTTTTGCGGAAATAACCGAAGGTTGTCCATTGGCTTCATAAGTCTGCCTTACCCTTGTTAGCACAAATAAATTCGTGGCGGCATCAATATCGTCTCTTTTCGCTCCGGAAATACACGCTTCCATAAACTGGTGGTTCAAATTGCTAAACGCCTCGTAATATTCATTGATAACAGTGTCAGGAGCCATTCCTTCTGTTGTCAAACGCCCGCGGCTGACTTTTGCCGTGCTTACAATTACAAACATAACAAAAAGAAACGCTATAGAAACTCCCATTATAGCTATTTTATTCCGTATACAAAAACGCTTCGATCTGACAATGAAGTTTTGTTTTTTTATAAAATAGTTTTTTTCTTTTAAAATTTTTGTTTCTTCTTCTTTTGGTAGCGCATTGCAAATAGAAAAAACTTCGGTAATTCCTTCCTCTTTGTTCATTAGGATTTTCAAAAGGTTTCCAAGAATGACAGCCCCGTTCATGGTTGTTCTCTTCTTTTCGACAGGCAGTACCAACGCGGAATAAATAAGCCCGCAAAGTTGTTTGTTTAGCCCGGGAATCGCAAGCCGCGGCGGAACAAAAATGCCTTCTCTCATGTCCTGATAAATATTTTCCATATCGGGATAAGGATGGGCTTTTGCCAATACCGTGTACAACATTGTTCCCGCGCAAAAAGCGGCGGCATCAGTATCTTTTAAATCAGGGCAGTTATAACGATCAGACACCAAAGGAGCGTCATTCCTGATTTCCGAACGGCCGCTGTGCGTAACGGCGGTATGACTCGCTCCTTCTACCAAAAGACATCGCTGTGATAAACTTTCCGGGGCAAAAAAGACGCTTCCCTTTTGATACTCACCGCCGTCCGAACAGGAAACAAAAGCGGCTCCCGGATTAAGTGCGGAATGTGTTTCACCCATAAGCAGTTTTGCCTTAATCCAGTAAACGACCGCCTGTAATGCCTTGGCTTGTTTCGCCGCCGTCTGCTGTTCCGTCTGTTTTGGCGCGTTAACCGCGTTAAGAAGCAGATCAAGTCTTTCGCCGAAAAACGGCGTCCCCCAAACCCTCATATAACCGTCTAACTCATTTACGCCGGACGCTTTCCATACTGTGTTTGAACCGTCTGGGTGAACGATATATCCCGGTTCAATCAAACATTGAGACATTTTTGTCCGCGCAAAAGAACGCGGGTCAAGCCCCGTATCAAAACAAACGGCGGGTTTTTCGTTTACATTTGATATATGAATACGTTGCATAATTATCTCGGTGAATACAGATACCGGAAATATTCCATATCTGTAGTAAGTGTTTTGTCAAGTTTCGGCATGGTCTGACGATAGGATTCTATCGCCCGCCAAAAATCAAAGAAACTTCTGTCGCGGTTGTATGCTTCCGCGTAAATTTTTGCCGCTTCCGCATCGGCTTCTCCGCGCACAGTCTCGGCGCGGTTGTACGCGGCGGAACGGATTTCCATTCGCTCGTTGTCCATTCTTCCTAAAAGGGCGGCTTTTCTGCCTTCACCCTCGGAGCGAATCGCCTGCGCTATCTGGTTTCGCTCTTTGATCATCCGCGCGTACACGCTCGGCGTAAGATCATCGGAGTAGCGGATTTGGCGGATCACTACATCGATAAGTTCGATGCCGAATTCGGGAACCAGCCTGCGCGAACGTCCAAGTATTTCTTCGGCAATTCTGCGCCGCCCCTTTTCAATAGGCTCGTAATTAGTGTCCGGTCTTATCGAAGATTGAATAACGCTTGGATCAATCTCGTCGCTGATTCCAAGATCGTCCACAGTGCTTGCCCGCGCCATTATAATGTTGGAATTACGCACCGATTCCCTGAAGTAGTTTTCGGCGGTTACCGTTTTTACTTCGGAATCGATTACTTCCGCAAGTTTGGAATATGCTCTTTCTATTGTAGAAACAGCTTCATAAAATTTTTGAGGGTCCGCAATGCGCCAGCGCGCCGTAACATCAACCCAAATGTACTGTTTTTCTTTTGTGGGAATGCTTGTCTGCTCTCCGTCCCACGCCATAATTTTTTTGGGGTAACGTACAACTTCGTCGATAAAAGGCGTTTTTAAATGAAGACCGGCGTTAGTAACAATGCGGACAAGCTTCCCCATCTGTACAATTACCGCCTGTTCGCCTTCTTCAATTACAAACAGAGGACCTGCGACAATGATACCAATAACGACAACCGCGATGACTATTGCCATTGTGAACGTTTTTTTCATTGTTCGCCTCCCGCAGTTTTGCCGCCGACATTTAACATTGGAAGGAAATTTTTAAGATTCCGGTCGATAATTGTAATGTCTTTTTCGCCGCCAAATACCTCTTCGATCATTTCATAGTAAAGTCTTTGCTTTGTTACTTCGGGAGCGCGCCTGTATTCGTTGTAGACGGAATTGAAACGGGCTACATCGCCCTTTGATTTGTTTACGCGCTCCGAGGCATACCCCTGGGCAATTGAAACCATGCGTTCCGCTTCGCCGCGCGCCTTTGGTATTTCTTCGTTATAAACCTGCATTCCCTCGTTGATAAGACGGTTCATATCCTGAATCGCCTTGTTTACATCGTCAAAAGCCTGCTGTACGCTTCCAGCCGGAGGATCGATATTTTGCAGTTTTACCGCGATAACATAAATGCCTAACCCGTAGCTCTTAAAAGTTTCGTTCATCAAGTCGGCTCCGGCGACTTCAATCGCGCTTCGCTCTGGACTCATGATGTCCATAATAGCGCGGTCTCCGACCAGCATATTGATAACGGAGCGCGAAACATCGCTTATTGTGCGCTCCCTTTCCATAACATTAAAAACCCATGCCTTGGAATCTGTAATGCGATATTGAATGATCCACTCAATTTCTACTATATTAAGGTCGCCCGTAAGCATGGTCGCTTCTTTTGTCTTGCCTGTCGCGTAAGCTGAATTTATGCCGCTTCTTACGGTTGTAAACCCGAACTGCGCCGTTTGCACCGCTTTTACGTTAACCGTATAGTTGCGGTCAATGCCGAAAGGCAGTTTAATCTGCAAACCAGGCCCCTTTGTAACGTGATATTTGCCCAAGCGTGTAATGACCGCTTCTTCAGCCTGATCTACTATAAAAACACTTGTAAATAGCAGGATTAACAGCAGTATACCGCCCACTATAAAACCGGCTCTTGCAGAAGTAAATTTGCCCATTTTTTGCGGAGTAATATTCACCATTAATGCCTCCGTGAAAAAGTATAATATATAAAAATAATCATGAAAAGATATAGAACCCTTTAAAATTTAAACAAAATCTAAGAAAAAGCGTTGTTTTTGCTTTTTAAAATGTTGTATACTGTTTAAATACGGAGGATTTTCTTATGGAAGATAATCTTGATTTTACAATAGAAGAACTTGGCAAGCCTGCTGTCAAATCGCCCATTGAAATGTCTAGTACCATTGGGGACGGAATTGCCAATTATGTTACCGACGAACAGTATATCAGGCTTGATACAATTGTCAGACCCGGTCATCAGCATCCTGTAAAAAAATCTCAGGCTTTGCAATGCGCCGGTCCGCGGGAGCATATTTACTTTTCGCCTTCTCATGTGCATGCCGGCATTGTAAGTTGCGGAGGTTTGTGCCCGGGGCTTAACGACGTAATCCGCGCGATTGTACGCTGTCTGTGGTATCGTTACGGGGTTAAAAGAATTTCAGGTATACGTTACGGCTATCTGGGTTTTTTGCCCGAACACCAGTTTGATTTAATTCAGCTTACCCCTGTTCTGGTTGATGATATTCATAAATTGGGCGGCACTTTTTTGGGAAGCGCCCGCGGCGGCGGCAGGGAAGTAGTGCAAATTGTCGATACAATGGAAAGGCTCAATTTAAATATGCTGTTTGTAATCGGCGGAGACGGCACTCAGCGCGGCACTATTGATATTGCGGAAGAAGTCAGCAAAAGAAAATTAAAAATTTCGCTTATAGGAATTCCAAAAACCGTTGATAATGATTTTGCCATTATCGACCGCTCGTTTGGTTTTAACACTGCGGTAGCCAAGGCGGTGGAAGTCGTAAAAGCCGCCCATGTCGAAGCGTCGTCCTCGATTAACGGCATCGGTCTTGTAAAAGTTATGGGCAGGGATTCGGGTTTTATCGCGGCGCATACCGCGCTTGCAAGCCACGAGGTAAATTTTGTCCTAATACCGGAAGTACCTTTCAATCTGGAAGGTAATAACGGTTTCCTTAATCATCTGGAGAAAAGACTGGAAAAGCGGCATCATGCGGTAGTTATTATCGCCGAGGGAGCAATGCAGGAACAGCTTTTAAAAGAGAAGAAAAAAGACGCGGGCGGAAATATAAAAATGGCGGACGTGGGCATCTATATCCGCGACAGGATAGTAAAACACTTTGAAGAAAAGAAAATAGAGATCAACCTGAAATATATCGATCCCAGTTACGCTATCCGTTCCGCCCCGGCCGATCCCGACGATTCAATTTACTGCGAAAGACTTGGCAACGCCGCGGCGCATGCGGCTATGGCGGGAAAAACCAAAATGATTATCGGGCTTGTAAACAATGAGTTTGTACATCTGCCGATTAAAGCTGTAATTTCGCACCGTAATAAAATTGATCCTGAAGGCAGTATGTGGCGCGACACACTGGACGCCGTTAATCAGCCCGCAAGAATGGTTAATACGTTCAACGCATATGATGAAACGGCTAAACCTCAAAAATAGCGTGAAGAAATAGCGCCGCGGCTTGAGAAACATTTAAGCTGTCGATATTGCCTGTTCCCGGAATACGGAGCAGGCATGAACATTGATCTTTCACATCCTGCGGCAAGCCGTTTTCTTCGTTGCCTAGAACAAGGACTGTTCCCCTTCTGTCTTTTCCGTTTTTTACGATGCTTTTTAAGTCGCTGATACGCCGTCTTGCCCTTGTGTCCGTCCCGATTGTTAAAATCAGCGCCGAGGCGTCTTTCAAGAAAGCGGCTGTGTTTTTTATTTTACGCACGGTTAAATGTTCAAACCCGCCTTCGGCTACGCGGTAGGCGCTTGTGGTAAGGCGTGTTTCTCCGTCGTCAAAAGCAGAGTCCTTTTCGTTTAGTACCAAAAAACTTACGTCAAAAAAAGCGGACGCTCTCGCAATAGCGCCAAGATTGTGATCGTTTCCGATTGAGTTAAGAACGACGCCGGTTTTTTTTTCGCTTGCCCAAAGTTCAAGGTCTTCCCTGCTTAAAGGTTCAATTACAGGCTCTTCAATCATCGCGACAACGCCCTGATGATGGACGCTTTTGCAGATACGCTCCAGTTCCCCGTCTTCGCAGATTTTGTATGGGCGCTTGCGTTCCGCCAACTGTTTGCAAATTCCGGTAAAAGATTTAAGCCTGTCTTCCCTCAGAAAGAGGCGGTTTACCGCCTGCGGGTGATTCTGCGCGGACGCAAGAACCGCGTTTATTCCGCAAATCGCAAGCTCGTTTGTCAATTTGTTATGCATTGGAACAGTATACAATAAAACAAAAAAGTTGTTTGGAAGCTTTTGTTTCCGGACACGGCAAACGCATGAAGGGCTCCAAGAGAAGAATTTAACCACGAATGTACACGAATAAGGCGCGAATAGGATACGAATTACTTCTATAATTCCTGTATTCGTGGTCATTCGTTGTTATTCGTGCTATTCGTGTTTAAAT
>JAITUY010000224.1 GCA_031286095.1 Treponema sp.
TTTTGTCGAACTTTCGGACTAAAGTCCGCGTTCGCAGGCTTATAGCCTGAAAAACCGCAAGACTTGTGAGACAACCAACTCGAACCGAAGGTTCGCAGTTGTCGAACAAGTCCATTGTAGACGCACAACAAGGTAATTAAGTCCCGTTCTCTGCGAGCTTTGCGTGATGAATTTTACGATATTTCTTAAGTGTTTTCTTAAACTTTAAATTGCTGGTAATTTTAAAGGGAGCATTGAACAAGTCTATTGTTTTTTCCACACTGAATTATCGTCCGCAGGAGCATTTGTGATATATGTTCCGATTCCGCCGGTCATATATTTGTCCCGTAAATCGCCGGGGAACGCATCATCAGCAAAACTGGCAAAGGAAATAAAACCTTCAAATGTTACGCTGGTAAGTCCATAACAGTTGCAAAAAGCCAAAGCCCCAATGGCTTTAACATTAACCGGTATTGTTACTTCAACAATGCTTTTACAATTAAAAAAAGTGTTCTCCATAATGGTTTGTATGGTATTACTAAAGTCAAGACCGACGTATTTGTCAGGATAATTATTAAGCGTACTGGCAACGCCGTTAAAATCAAGTTCCAGTTTAATAAAATACGGATAACCTGGGGTGTTAGCAGGCTGGGCTGACAAATATTGTTCTAATTCCAGAATATTATTGATAACCTTTATCTCTCTGATTGTAACAATAAAATCCTGAGTATAGTCTCTGCCTTCCGCCGTTCCGTTCGCAATTACCGCTCTTATCGAAACTAAACCGCTGTCTACGGCAACCAGTCTATTCTCTTTGATAACGGCTACGGTATTTCCGTTATCGGTAACAATCCAGGAAATATCCTTATAAGTTGCAAAATCAGGAGTAACTTTCCCGTTAAGAGGGAGAATCTTCCCCTCTACGCCGGTATCCGGTACGCCGTCAATATGCTTTACAGGTATAAAAAAAGGATCGGGACCGCACGCCGTTATTGCTAAAAGCAGAGCGGATAACATGAAACATATACGTACGGCTGTTTTTTCGATCATTTCTTTCATCTATAATATATTATACACCAAATTAGCGGTTTTCTCCATTTCTTATACCGTTAATTTGTCCTAGTCCGGTAATAATTTCCGTAAACCGTTCAGGTAAATCAGAAGAAAAAACACGTCTTTCTGTTTCGCCGGGCAAAACAATCGCAAGGGTTTTTGAGTGCAACATAAGCGCCGCGCCCGGAAATTTTTTATCTGCATAACCGTAAACAGGGTCGCCGAGAATAGGATGCCCCATGTGTTTAAGATGAACGCGAAGCTGATGAGTTCTGCCTGTTTTGGGACGTAGCGTTACAAGCGAATAATTTTGCAGGCTTTTTATAACTTTATAAAAAGTAACGGCTGTTTTTCCCGCGCTTGAAACCGCGAAACGTTTCCTGTCCCTCGGGTCTCTAGCGATAAATGTTTCTATTCTGCCCTCTTTTTCTTTCGGCGTTCCATGAACAATAGCGGCGTATTTTTTAATTACCCTGCGATCCTTAAATTGCTGTGCAAGGAAAGCGTGAGCCTCGTCATCGTAAGCGGAAATGATCAGCCCTGATGTTTCCTTGTCCAGACGGTGGACAATTCCTGGACGCAGACCGTCTGCCTCGCCCTTATTGTGTTTCCGCCTTCTGAAATACAGGGCGTTTGCCAAAGTACCCTGCCTGTTGCCCGCTCCAGGATGAACAACCATTCCCTGATCCTTGTTTACAACAACGCACCTTTCGTCCTCATAGACAATATTCAGAGGAATATCCTGCGGAATAATAAATTGAGGGGGGGTATCTTCCCAGCTCAATTCAAGAATATCCCCCTGCTTTACAGTACGGGAAAGTTTAACAGGTTTTCCGTTAATTTCAGCGTTAAGACATCTTGCCTTTATCTGCGAACGGGAAAGAAGGCGTAAAATTTCCGACACATAACGATCCAGCCGCAATCCGGGAACCGTGTTTTCTTTGACTATATGCAAAAGACTTGGCATTATTCTTGTTTGCCGTCAGGCGGCTTGTCCTCAAGCGCATCTTCAGGCGGCGCGCCGTACGGCTTTATTTCGATAACCGCGCTACTTTTAGGCTTGCTTTCTATCCGCTTACGTTCCATGTTCCGCTTTATCAATACAATAATTAAATCCGTAACCGCAATCATTGCCGAAACGCCAGCGGCCATTAATAAAACTCTTTCGAACTCGTCTTTTGTCATTTCTACCGCGCCCGCCGATTTTAACGGCCACGGCGCGTAACGTCTGCCTTCTTCCGACATATCCATACCGTTGGCGTCATTCCAGCGGTTAAGATCGACGGCTACCGTTGTAAAAAACAGCGCAAGGGGGAACGTGCCAAAAGCGACTATATCCCATCTGCGAAAATCTTTTACCCATTGGGGAAACCCCGTTGTGTCAAAAGCGGCCGATTCGACAGCGGCATCACCGGTATTGCTTTGCGCGCGCGCCTGAAAAACAGGGGATAAAAAGAGAAAAGATATTAATAACGCAAAAATAAAATTCCTCATCGTTCCTTAAAAATTATTTTTTAGAGTTGTTAGGAAACTTAAGTTTCTGAACAACTTCCTTATAAAAGCATTTTCACCGAACTTTAGTTCGCAGGCTTATTGCCCGAAAAAATGCAAGACCGGTCAGCAAGCTGACCATCAGACCAATCAACTAAGTCTGGGCTTTAGCCCAAATAGTTGTCTCACAAGTCATTTGAATAACAAACTGCCTATCCTTAACATTGTTGAACCTTCTTCGACGGCGATTTCAAAATCGTTCGACATTCCCATCGAAAGACATTCCCAGTTTTCCTTAGGCGGAAAACGCCTTTCCAGCTCTTTTTGCGCGCTAACAACCTGCCTGAAAGACTTGCGAATTAACGCCGTATCCTGCGTAAAAGGAGCCATAGTCATAAGACCCCGCGCCTTCAAGTGCGGACTTTCCAAAACCATTTGCGCAGAGCGAAAAACCGCGTCCATATCCGCAAAACCGCTTTTTGTCTCCTCGCCCGTATGCAGTTCAAACAGCACATCAAGCGGACGCCCGCGCACGGCGGAATGTTTTGCAAGTTCGGCGATAATTTCTTCCCTGTCTGCCGACTGGATGCAGTCAAAAAAAAGTACCGCTGTCTTTGCCTTGTTCCGTTGCAGAGAACCAATCAGATGAAGCTGAATGTTATGCAATGCCTTAAACGATTCAAATTTTTCAGCCGCTTCTTTTACCCTGCTTTCACCGAAACAGCGTATACCCGCGCGCCACGCTTCTTCTACCTTATCCGCGGCAAGAAACTTTGTTACGCCCATAAGGGTAATTTCATCCCGTTTCCTTCCGGCAGTAGCGCAGGCTCTTTGAATCCTCTCCTCTATTTTCGCGGCGTTTTCTGCGATTGGCATTTGGATTGATACCCTTGATTAATATCCTTACCTTTATAATCGCACATTATCAATGGATTTTGCAAGAGATAAAAAAATCTCCGGCGTTAATTCCTCCGCCCGCTGTGAGCTGTTTATGGCATTTTCCTGTAAAAACCGGGCGCTTAAAGCGGAGTTTCCAAAACGGGACGCGCAAAAAACAGACAGGTTATTTTTAATAGTTTTGCGCCTTGATGAAAAAAGAGCGCGTAAAAGCGGAAAAAAAACGGGAACTACGGCGGGCGCGTTACGATTCTCCAGCATAACTGCCATGCTGTCCACATTAGGTTGAGGAAAAAAAGACGAAGGCCGGATTACTGTCAATGGTTTTACCTTGTAGGCAGAGGCGCAAAGAACGGAAAATGAAGAATAATCAGGCGATCCCACAGACGCAGTCATGCGAAGGGCGACTTCTTTTTGAACGGTAACAACCATGCGTTTAAAAAGACAGCCCCCTTCAATTAAATCCGCAAGAAACGCAGACGCTATGTTGTACGGAAGATTACCAAAAAGATATTCAGCTTCTCTTTTTACAGCGCGGCTTTTCCATGTTTTCAGCACGTCGCCTTCCACAAGGCAAAAATTATTTTCCCGCTCAAATTCCCGTTTTAATATTTTGATAAAGCCGGCGTCAATTTCAAACGCTTTAACTTTAAGCCCCTTTTCAAGCAGGATAGCCGTCATCGCGCCAAGCCCGGGACCTATTTCCCACACTTCAGAACCGTTTGGCGCGTCCAGCGCGTCAACAAGCGTCTGTCTTACCGCCGGATTTATCAAAAAGTTCTGGCCAAATTTCTTTCTCATGCCAAGTCCTTCCTGTTCAAGAAAGGCGCGCAGGGAGGCAGAGGAATTGTAGTTAATCATGAAAAAGGCGCAAGGCGGTTAACCTCGGTACGCCGCCTGTATTCAAAAACGGCAATCAACACTACGGCAGTTATTGAAATAAACAGAATTACTGCTGGCATCGAAGCTGAAACACGGGGAACATTGCCCGCCAACGAAACAATTTTTTCCATTAGCCTGTAAAGCAAAGACAGGGGTACAGATAAAACAAAGGAGAGCGAAAAAAGATCGAGAACGAGCCAAAGCATAGAACCAATCATAAAAACGGTAGTTAAAGGAACAAGCGCAAGACCTATAACAATTCCAGCGGGGGCAAGTACGCCAAAAGCAGAACTTGTAATGCCGGCTGTTATAAGAAAAGCGCTGAAAGAGGCTGTAAGCGGCATAAGAATAAAATCCGGCGCTTTTCCCGAAAACAGAGAATAAAGCGGCTGTCCGATTAACAAGATTCCCCCAAGCGCGGAGTACGACAAAATGAACGAGAGCGAATTTCCCTGCGACGGTGAAGTAACAATTTGTATTAAAAAAGACAACGCAAGTATCGAAAGCGGTTCTTTGGGAAAAGCGCCGAGGAGCGTTACAACTCCCAACAGGTACATAATCATAGCGCGGTTAAGAGACGGCATTGGTCCTACAATAAAACAGTACAGGCAGATGATCAGCGCTCCGGCTATAGACGCACCCTTAAAACCAAGCGGTTTTTTAAGGAAGAAAGAGATTAGAGCGGCTAATACCGCAAGGTGCATTCCAGACAAGGCAAGAATGTAGGAACAGCCCGCATCCCTGTACATGGCGGAAAGGTTTGTGTCCAGATTGTCTCTAATTCCCAAAAGAAGAGCAAGCGCAAGACCGCCCCATTCTTTGCCGTTAAACATGCTTATAAATTTCAGCCTAATACCCGTACGCATTCGCTGTACAGTCCGCGCGGGATTGACAACGTGCATAGATTCCGCCGAAAAGACAAATCCCGTATCCGTTTCGCGCAACTTACCTTCGGAAAAAACCGCCGCCCCGCGCCCGAACTCCCGCAGTCTTAAAGCGCTGTCTTGCGGAAAGAAAACCGTTATATTTCCGCTACTGCTTGCCCGCAGTTTTCCGCCGCCGGCGCACCTTCGCAGAGAAAGAACAGCCATTGCCCTGCCGTCTTTATCGAAAATTCTAGGGTCTTCCAAAAGAACGCCCTCTACGGCGGTTATTTTTTCTCGAGGAATGGCAAACTTTATAACATTGCGTCCGGCGCTTTTTGCGCAAAGCCCCAGCATAAAACCCGCAGACAGCGCTACGCCGCACAAAACGACAATCCGTACGTTGTTACCCGCAATTTTTTCACGCGCGTCCGCAATTACCCGTAAAAAACAAAGTACGGCAAGAAGAACAAGCGCGACTGCAAGAAGCCGTGCGGGAGAAATTGAGCTGAAAAGATAAAAACCCACGGCCGTTCCTATAGCGGCGCACAGAACCGGAGTAAGATGAAAATTCCTTACCATTGATTTACCACCTAAGGCGGTCTATTGCCTCCCCGGCCGCCGCCAGAATATTTTCAGGGTACAATAAATTGCTGACGTTTAATAAATGATCAAAAGCCGCCTTATCGCCGATAAGACCCAAAGCCCTGACAATCGCCAGAGTTACTTCTTCGTCAAATTCGCCCGTTCTTTCCGTACGCGCGTTTATAAGACCCAACTGCAGACAAAGCGCCAAAGCCGCGTCTGAATTTCCAACCGCGCCAAGCAGATCAATCGCCGATAAAAAATGTTCCCTGTCAACTGCTTTCTGCTGGTATTCCGTCTGCACGCGGTAAAAATACCGTATAGCCAAATTGTTCGCCCTTGTCCAGCGGAGCGTTGTAAGCGCCTGCACGGCGGCGTAACGCATAGCGGACAAATCCGCGTTATTATCGTTAACAAGACTCTGTTCCAGCGCAAGCTCCGCAAGCTGTCCTCTGTCGGAAACAGTCAACTTGTTGCTGTACATTCCAGACATAAGGGCAAAAAATTTTTCGGAGGGACTTCCATTTTCTATCATGCCGGATAAAAACTGTCTAAAGTTTCCGGAAATTAAATCCAGCGCCCCCTGCGCTTCCGATTTAATCACTTCCGGGTAACCGGAACAAATAATGGCAAACAAAACAGGATAAGACGAAACATCATTTAATTCCATAATAGCGGTAATGCATGCGGAAATCATCGCATAATTAACAGCGTTGCCGGAACGGTACAGATTATTTTTTTCCGCAAGATAATTATTAACATTTTCTGTAATTGTTTTATTTTTCTTTCCAAGTTTTCCGGCCGCTATAAGTATTTCCGCCCCAATTGTAGAATCGGGGTATTCCAAAAAAAGTTTCCATAAGGTATCAATGCTGTCACTGTAACCTGTCTTTGCAAGCCCCATTACGGAAATATCGATGATCCTTAACATAGCATGATCATTTTTTAACAGCGCTGAATTTTCCAGCGCGAATTGCAGTGCGTATTCATAAAATTTTCCAGTCTCCGCGTTAAGAGTACTGTCGCCTGCCGCGTTTTCAAGAATTTGCGCCTTTGCCGAAAGATCGGCGCGTGAAAATCTTTGTTTATACAATTGAAGAACAGGCGAATCACAAAAAGCGGCGAAACTTAAAACAACAAGTAAAATAAATATACTTGCTTTTTTAGCCATTTATTACCTCCTGGAATTTTCTTACCTGAGCATCCTCAGCAGGAGAAGGGGCGGAAGTTTTATCGGTTTCATCTTCAATTACCCTGAACGGCAATTCGTCTTCATCTTCGTCAGGCAACATGTCAAAAACTTCGCAAAGGATATGGTTTCTTGTAGCAAGCGGAAGAGGGTCCGCTTCCATATGAATAACAGATATATTCGCATCATGCAGATAATCGACAGAACGAATAGTACCTGGCATGCAAATAGGAATACGATCAAGAGAGAATTGTACTTTAAGACGATATCCGACAGGAGCCATGCCTGTTACCCTGAACGCGCAACCCGTATCGGAAATATCTTCCATCATGCATCTAAGACCTGGCGACTTTTCCATTTTGTGGGGGTCCGTATCATTAACAAGATAAACAAACGCCGCTTTTTTAAGTTTAACGCGCAAGGAAGTCCGCTTCTGAGTTCTGAAAAGAGAATCATTATGCTCTACCTTAAGCGACGAAATACCTTTGGAAAAAACTTCGTCCGTTACTTCAGTATCAAATACATAGCCGGCATCGTCCTCCCGCCAAAAATAAACAGATATTCTTAAACCATCCCATTGCATGTGAGACGTCATTTTCTGATTCACCGGACGGGAAATGGTAAGATAATTTCCGAAATTTTTTATAACTTCGGACTTAAACACCCCCGTACCGGGAACCAAAATCTTTAACGCCTGCCCTTCGCTGATTTGACGGGAATTTGTAATAACAGACTGTTTTTCAGAATTTTTTATTCCAAGCTGTTTACAGTAATCAAAAAGCCTGGAAAGAAAATCCTGAATTCCAGGGTCTTCGCTGTCCCCGGACATTCGCACGGCGTTTACCACAGAACGAATACAAGTTTCCAGATGTTTTTGGGACGAAAATATTGTTTCTGGTTCTTCAATATTACAATTTACAACCAGCCGCCTTATCTGCTCCAGCTCCCTGATCGAAAAACCGGCTTCTTTTCCTCTTTTAAAAAACAAAATCCAGTTAGCATTTGTTTTTTCGCCGCCGGAACGGTAAAACAAAACAATACAGAGAAACGCTATTATAATAATAAGAACAAACGCCGCCAATAGTTACCTCTTCCCTATATTTCCTCCCAAAAACCCAACCATGGTTTTTAGAGGTTCCCTATATCCTATGTTTTAATTATAATATAGAAATAACTTTCAGAAAAGCGCAAGGAAGAAAAAATGGGGATTTATTTAGAGGCGGTTATACTGTATATCGTCCTGTTTTTGTCAGGTTCTGCAAGTTTCTTTACAAATAGCCACCAGACCGCGGCGCAGACGGGCTTTTCTATTATGTCCGCGCTTAACAGCATTTTCCTGCGGAGCATCCCCTCGCTTGCCCTTATTTGGTTTTTGCTCTTAAAAAAGAAAAAATTGAAAGACTGGGGCATCCGGCCGGGACTAAAAGACCTGATTTCCTGCGTTATCACACTGCCCTGCCTTTTAATTATTGGCTTTACGGTTACCTATATTTCCTCAAAAATAGGCGAATCGTCCTTACAAATAACTATTATATCCCCTTCAAACGGTCCTGAATGGGCGGTGTTAAGTGTTTCCTGCGTACTTGCGGCGTATCTGGAAGAAAGTTTTTTCCGTTTTTATCTTTTATCAAGAAGGCATGAATTAAAATTGACCGCCCTATATGCGCTTGTGCTTTCTGTCGCTCTTTTTTCGATTTGCCATATTTACGAAGGCCCGTGGGGGTTTTTAAACGCCGTTCTTTCAAGTGTGCTTTTGTGTTTTATGTTCCTGCGTTACAAGTCCATTCACGGCATATCGATTGCCCACGCAATGTACAATATCGCGGTATACATTATTAACACTATGATTAAGACATAAAGCCTTATGCTAAAAAGAATGTGTCCAAAAATATTTACCAATAACCACACAAACTGAAGAAATATATCGTTTTGGCTGTAACTGCCATTTTGATCAGATAATAGGGCGTTGCGTAGCAACGATTCCTGCCTTAAATGTAACAGAAAAAATCGCGCAAAAGTGATGTTTTTTTTACTGCTTTTTTTCTCAAAAACAGTTTTTCTGCAACCTCGTCAGGCGAAGCGGTGTTTTGTTTTTATTCAAATAATAGAGTTGTTCGGAAACTTCAGTTTCTGAACAACTTCATATAAAAAATGCAGTTTTGTCGAACTTTCGGACTAAAGTCCGCGTTCGCAGGCTTATAGCCTGAAAAACCGCAAGAC
>JAITUY010000228.1 GCA_031286095.1 Treponema sp.
GTCTTGCGGTTTTTCAGGCTATAAGCCTGCGAACGCGGACTTTAGTCCGAAAGTTCGACAAAACCGCGTTTTTTATATGAAGTTGTTCAGAAACTGAAGTTTCCGAACAACTCTAATTATAATTTTAAGAACAACAACTTTGCGCCTCCGCGCCTCAGCGAGATGTGTATTTTACCTCCATTTTATTGGAAAGCAGGGGTTTATACCCCGTGGCTTGCTGGGATGCGCCTCATTTTTCAATATTTCAGAAGAAACGACTGTTTTTTAAAATTTTTTACCTGTCAAAACTCATTTTCTTGTTTACTTTTTTATTTTATGTGGCAGAGAATTTTTTCTGAAGATAATTATTTTTTTTGAAGGAGGGTAGGGCTATGTCGCAAACAGTACAACCGTATTCATGGATTGAATTAAATTCAGCGAAAATGAAAACAGAAGATAAAATGAAGCTTCTGCTCTCGGTATTAGAAGGTCTGAATAGTATGTGCGAAAAATTAGACAGACTTAATTATTTAATACAAAAAAAGAACATGGAAATAATAAACATTTACCGGGATATAAAGGAGAATCAAAATGAAAATCAAATATAAGCTAAGCTTTATTATGATTGCTATTGTTGTGATAGCGGTAATAGTTCTTACTGTGGTTCAGTTGAAAAACGCGACCAGTGCAACTATGAATATGACAAAGAAAAGCACCATGTATCTGGCGCGCCAGCGCGCTCAATACTGGAGCGGCCGTATAGGCGGCTACTTAGAAGTGTTCCATACGATGGCGAATGTATTTAGTCATTATGAAGATACACCTGCGAGGGAACGGCGTGACATGTACGAAAAAATAATGAGGTCTGTTTTTGATTCACAACAGGATATTGTAAGGATATTTACCGTCTGGAAGCCAAATGCGCTGGACGGTATGGATGCCTATTTTATAGGCAGACCTGGTACTCTCCCTTCGGGGCAGGTTGCTTTTGCATTAACAAGGGAATATGGCGATACACGTGTTATTACTGCCATCGCCGCTCCGGGGGTAATGGAGCATATTAACGGTCCAAATCCGCGCAAGGATAATGTGAGTCATCCTAAACTGCTTAACATAGCTGGAAAAGACACCTACGCAGTCAGAATAATAGTTCCCATTATCAATCCATACACAAATGAAGTAGTTGGGGGCGTCGGTTGTCAGTTGGATACCGCATTGGTACAGCCCAATATAGAGGCAACTATAAAGGGAAGTGAAGAAGTCGCTGTTTTATCCGTTTATTCCAGTGACGGATTTATCATAGGATGCCGTTGGCCAGAACGTATAGGTAAAAATATGAAAGAAGCGGAAGTACAATTCGGCAAATACGCGGATTCAGCATTCGAGGCTGTTAAGGCGGGTAGAGAATATGAGTGTTACAGTTATGCCCCAAAAATTGAATCGTATGTTGAAATAGCCATGGTTCCTGTTATTCTAGGCAATTCAGACACAACATGGTCGGTAATGGTCGGTTCATCTGAAGATTACGTCATGAAAGATGTCAGAGATATAACCAAGTTTTCCATTGTTTTAATGGTTATAATCCTTGTAGCGGCAGTTGTAATCATATACATTATCATGAACAGAACTACCAAGCCAATCGTTAATGTAGCCGACATTCTTAAAATTGTAGCCGAAGGCGATCTTACGCGGAGCATACACGTTGACACAAAAGACGAAATAGGCGATCTTGCCAATGATTTTAATTATTCAATGGGAAAAATTAGAAACCTTGTAGGGGCAATAAAATATAAAATCAACGGTCTTAACCACACCAGTTTTGAATTATCCGTCAATATGGGTAAAACTTCCACAGCCGTTCAGCAAATTACATCTAACCTTGACAGCATGAAAAACCTGATGATCAAACAAGAAAGCGGCGCGGAAGAAGCCGGCAGGGCGGTAGGAAGTATAAAAGAAAATATTGACAGTCTTAATAAGATGATAGAAGAACAGACAGAAAGCGTAAACATGTCGTCTTCCGCCATAGAGGAAATGACTGCTAACATCCATTCGGTAACGCAGACGCTGTTTGAAAACAGCAAAAACATGGATATATTGACATCGGCGTCAGAAAACGGAAAAACAGGGCTTCAGACGGTTGCGCAGGAAATACAGGAAATAGCCCATGATTCCGAAGGGCTTTTGGAAATAAACTCGGTGATGAACAATATAGCAAGCCAGACTAACCTGCTTTCGATGAACGCCGCGATTGAAGCCGCGCACGCAGGGGAAGCGGGCAAAGGTTTTGCCGTTGTAGCCGATGAAATCCGCAAACTTGCCGAATCGTCCGGTCAGCAGTCAAAAACAACCGCGGCAATGCTTAAAAAAATAAAAGCGTCCATAGATAATATTACCAAATCTTCCTCCGATGTGCAGGCGCGTTTTGAGGCAATAGACACAGGCGTAAAAACGGTTTCCCGGCATGAGCAAAATATTCTGAACGCTATGGAAGAGCAGGAAACAGGCGGAAAACAGATACTGGAATCCATAGGCAGACTTAGGGACATAACGTCTTCGGTTAAAAAAGGCTCCGATAAC
>JAITUY010000259.1 GCA_031286095.1 Treponema sp.
TCTTGCGGTTTTTCAGGCTATAAGCCTGCGAACGCGGACTTTAGTCCGAAAGTTCGACAAAACCGCGTTTTTTATATGAAGTTGTTCAGAAACTGAAGTTTCCGAACAACTCTATTTTATGCGCTGGTTATTTGTTGTACGGAGCCGCCTCTCTTGGAATAGGCTTACTGACAAGCGGCGCGGCGTTTATCGCTTTATTTGTAATTTACGGAATTTATACCGCGCTTACTACAGGCGTCGAACGCGCGCTGATTGTGGACATAGCACCGCCCGAACACAAGGCAGGAGTGTTAGGACTGCACGCCGCTATAGCCGGGATCGAGCTTTTGCCAGCTTCAGTTATCGCAGGATTTTTATGGACTGGGCTTGGTTCTTCCTCTCCTTTCATTTTCCGTGGCGCGTTGGGATTTATCACCTGTACCGGGGTATTTGTCATACTCAGCGCCGGGAAGAAGCCGGCGGCGTAAAAATCTACCTGCTCAACAGCTTATGCAGTTTTTCACCTAACGCAACGGCTTCTTCCGCCGTGGGGGTCGATGTTTGAATAAAAACGCCCTTACGCCCGAAGAAATCGACAAGTTTTTTTGAATACTCCGCCAAATCTGTTACTCCGTCGTCAATGTGATCCCAGTAAAAATGACGCAGGCAAAGGACGGTTTTCCCCGACACGGCGTCGCGGACTTTTTCCCAGTTTTGCACCTGCGGAATGGTAAAGTCAAGACCGCGCAGTCCGGGTATTTCCATCATTGGTTCGGCGACATTTGACACATCTCCGCAGGAATGAACCACAATACCGCCAAATTCTTTGGCTATCATAGAATTGTACTTTACGCCGAACTCCCTGTACAGGTTAGGAGAAAGAAGCGCAGACGTATCATCGCTTATGCGGATGCCCATTTCTTTCGGCACATACCAGAATTCGTGGCTTACCCCGTAAAGGTTTGTTATGCGTTTAAACATTTCCTTTATGTAACCGATAGTCGCCTCCGTGATTTTTTCCAAAAGCACGTGAACTTCGTCTGGGTAAACAAGGGTGGCTTCTATAAAAGAAGTGTATTCCCAAATAAGGGACGCGGTAACAAGCGGGGACGGAACGTTTACAACCCTTAACGGAAGTTTTGATTTTGCCTGTAGCGCCTCGACATGTTTCCACGTCTGCTGAAAACAGGGATTATTGACGGGATCGGGAACTTTCAGCTTAAAAACATCTTCGACATTTTCCTCGCGGATAATACTTGTAACCCAAGGGTCAGCCTCGTCATTGGTTTTGCACTCACAGCCAAACGCGCCCGCTACAATATTGATCCCCTGATTGGGCTTGATGTTTGAAAAGCCGTAATCGTAAACACCTTCCCTTTTTTTTGCGTGTTCTTCCGACCATTCAATTTCCGCATCTGGGTTGTTATAATATTTTTTAGTCCCCATGTGCATAGGTCCGACTTCTATAGAAAAAGGCACTTCGTCCAAACCGCCCGCGGAGTTGTGATCTTCCATGCGCCAGTTTGCTTCTATCAATTTTTTCTTCGTTTCTATACTTAGAATCTCGCTCACTTTTTTTCTCCTGTTATAAATATATTTTCAAAAATCTCTCGCAGAGGCGCGGAGACACAAAGGCGCAGAGTTTATGTCCGATAGATTTTAATTATATAAGATATATAAGATAAATAACATATTAAGAATATAAATAATCTCGAAAGTAAAACGCTAATCCCTCAAACAACAACTCTGCGCTTTTGCGTCTCCGCGCCTTTGCGGGATATCTTCTGATAACTTTACGCCCCTCCAATCAACTCTTGCGCATGCTCCCCAGACGCGCGGCTTTTACAAAAATATTTTTCAAGTATGCGCCTTCGCGGTCAGCAAGACCAGCGCGGGAAATAACATCGCGCAAAAAAAGTTCCTGCCCTTCTCTGCCGGGTTTGCAGTAAAAACCTAAATCAGCAAGAGTACCGGTAATCAATTTTACAAGCGCTAAAACTTCAGTCTGGTTCATGGGTTGCCAGTCTCCCTTAACGGGATTTTGCTTCTCAAGAGCCAGAAACAATTCGTAGGCGTAAATCTGCACGGCATGGGAAAGATTAAGAGAAGGCTGTGCGTCTGAAACAGGGATATGCGAGGCAAAATTACATACGTCCAATTCTTCTGCTTCAAGACCAGTTCTTTCGTTTCCAAAAACAATAGCCGCCTGCCCCGGACGCTGTGCAAGCCACTCCGAAAGCGCGCGCGGAGACATGGAAACGCTTTTTCTATCATGCCCGCGCCTGCGGGTAGTACCCACTACAATAGAACAATCTGCGACAGATTCCGCTAAACTGTCAAAAAAACACGCTTTTTTCCAAATATCGGCGGAATTTACCGCCATTGTGGTTATTTTTTCCGTATCCAAAGGTTGCGGTGCGGCTAAACGCAGTTCCGAAAGCCCCATATTCTTAATAACGCGGCAAATTGCCCCCACATTTGCCGCCCCGGAAGCCCGGCAAAGGACTATTTTAACATCTTGCAAAAACATTCAAAATTATAACATAAATTCAAATAGGTATTTGACAAAAAATTAGTAAAAATTGTAAAATTATAATATGGAGACTTCTACTACAATCTGTGGGGAGAAAATTTAAGGATACGCCATGACCAATAATGATGTTGTTCCCGGATTCGATGACGAAAAAGACGACAGTCTAAAGATAAAGCTTACAAAAATTGAAGAAGCGCCGAGATGCCTTATGTTGCTTCTTACAGGGTACATTGATACTTACAATTCCAATTTTTTCCAGAAGCGTGTTCAAAAGGCAATTGAAGCCGGCTTTGTAAGGTTAATTTTTCAATGTAGCAGTTTAAATTATGTTTCATCAACAGGCATTGGCTCTTTTACAACTTTTTTAAAAGCGGTAAAACCTCAGGGCGGCGATCTTGTTATGATGGAGATTCAGCCAAAGGTTTACGAGGTGTTTCAGCTTTTGGGCTTTTCCCAATTTTTCAACATAAGGGATAATCTGGAAGACGCTATTAGTTTTTTCCATTCAGCTCCAATTAAAGACAGACCTTCAATTTTTCCAAAAGTTGTCGCTTGTCCAATTTGTTATAAAAAATTAAAAGCCGTTAAAGCAGGCCGTTTCCGCTGTTCAGAGTGTAAGAGTATTCTCGCTATTGACGAAACCGGACAAGTTTTATTAGGTTAACTTATACGGATTTAGCGAGAGGTATTTTTTATGGAAGACAGCAAAATAGAACAGTACTTGGTCAATTTAATGCTTACATATCAAAAGATCGATTCTAACCTTTGGTTGCTGGACGATGAGGAACATTCTTTGCAGGGCGTGGCAGTTATGCATGCGGACCCGTTTGTCATTTTCAGGGCGGAGATTATGGATTCTCCGAAGGACAATCTTTTGGAACTTTACCAAAAATTGCTTGAGCTTAACGCTACCGATGTGGTTCACGGCGCGTACGCGCTGGAAAATAAAAAAATCGTATTAATTAATACTATGCAGTACGACACTATGGATTATGATGAATTCAGGGCAACGTTGGATTCGTTCAGTTTTGCGTTATCACAGCATTACCCTGTTCTATCAAAATACAGGGAAAAATCAGCGTCAAAAAAAGGCGCAGAGGTATAAAATGGGTATTTTTTCGAGACTAAAAACACTTATCGCCTCTAATGTAAACGATTTAATCGGCAAGGCTGAAAAGCCGGAAAAAATGCTGAATCAGCTTATTATCGAAATGAACGAACAGCTTATCGAGTCCAAGAAAGCCGTCGCCATGGCAATTGCGGACGAGAAAAAACTTGAGCGCGAAAAAAACAGCCAGTCTGATCAGGCGAAGGGTTGGGAACGCAAGGCAATGCTCGCCGTAAACAACGGTCAGGACGATCTTGCTAAAGAAGCGTTACTGCGTAAACAGGAATATGAAAACGCCGCCGCCGAATACAATAGGCAGTGGGAGTCCCAAAAAATCTCTGTAGATCAGCTAAAGGAAAGCCTTAGGGAACTGCAGAACAAAATTGAGGAAGCACAGCGCAAGAAAAACCTGCTCATTGCCCGCGCAAAAAGAGCCGAAGCCCAGCAAAAAATTCAGGACACCATTTCCTCCGTTTCCGGCAACCGTAGCGCGTTCGAGGCGTTTGACCGCATGGCGGCAAAAGTTGACCAAATGGAAGCCATGGCGGATGCTTCCAAAGAACTGGAAGACCTTAACAGGAACACAAGTCTGGACAAACGTTTTGCAGAACTGGAAAAATCCGACAATAACGGGGACGCCCTTCTGGTTGAACTTAAAGAAAAGATGAAATCTCTGCCTGAAAAATAATACTTTCTTAATAGGTACGAAAAAGAGTTCTCGCAAAGGCGCAGGGTTGCCGTACGCGGGATTATCGTAGCAATCTCAATATTTTTCATTATAAAGTATATTGGACTTGTAAGACAACCCGGTTGGTTGTCTTGTAAGTCCTGCATTTTTTATCTTAATATACCAAATTACCGGTTTATAACAAAAATTTATCGTACAACAACTCTGCGCCTCTGCGAGAAGTTTTTCTTAGTCTCTGCGCATATTGCAACTTTTTGCAATTTTTGCTATATTTTGGCATACTTAAATATTTTTTACATTTTCAATTAAGGAGTAAATAAACAATGAGCATTGACACCAGCAGAATGCGGAACATTGGGATCAGCGCGCATATCGATTCGGGAAAAACAACCCTGTCGGAGCGTATTTTGTTCTACAGCAAAAAAATTCACGCCATTCACGAAGTCCGCGGAAAGGACGGAGTCGGGGCGACAATGGATCACATGGAACTTGAAAGGGAACGCGGCATTACGATTCAATCCGCGGCGACTCAGGTAACATGGAAGGATCATACAATCAACATTATCGACACACCCGGACACGTTGATTTTACAATTGAGGTTGAGCGTTCACTGCGCGTGCTGGACGGGGCGGTTCTTGTTCTTTGCGCGGTAGGCGGAGTGCAGTCCCAGTCCATCACCGTAGACCGCCAGCTTAAGCGCTACAATGTCCCGCGTATCGCCTTTGTAAACAAGTGCGACCGTACAGGCGCTAACCCTTTCAAAGTACAAATGCAACTGCGCGAAAAACTTGGTCTTAACGCGGTTATGATTCAAATTCCCATCGGTCTGGAAGACAAACTTGAAGGTGTAATCGATCTTATTACAATGAAAGCGGTCTATTTTGACGGAGATCAGGGCGAGACAATCCGTCTTACAGAAATTCCCGCCCACTTAAAAGCGGACGCGGAGAAGCGGCACGAAGAAATGATCGACGCTATTTCGATGTTTTCCGACGAGCTTGCGGAGAAATTTCTTGCCGGAGAGACGGTTCCCGAAGACATGATCCGCGCGGCAATCCGTAAAGGCACTCTTGCGGAAAAGTTTGTTCCGGTTATGCTCGGTTCCGCTTACAAGTTCAAAGGCATTCAGCCGCTTATGGACGGGATAATGTACTATCTTCCCAATCCTACTGAAGTAAAAAATTACGCCCTCGATCTTGATAATAACGAAAATAAAGTTGAGCTTTCTTCCGACGAAAAAAATCCCACAGTCGCCCTTGGCTTTAAGCTGGAAGACGGTCAGTACGGACAGCTTACATACGTGCGAATTTATCAGGGCAAAATAAAAAAAGGCGACGAACTTGTAAACACCCGCGCCCGCAAAAAATTCAAAGTGGGGCGGCTTGTGCGCATGCACGCCGACAGCATGGAAGACATCAACGACGGAGACCCCGGCGACATTGTCGCGCTTTTCGGAATTGAGTGCGCCTCTGGCGACACTTTCTGCGGCGGAAACCTCAACTACGCGATGACTTCGATGTTCGTGCCGAATCCGGTTATTTCGCTTGCGGTAACTCCCAAAGACAAAAAAAGCGCGGATCAGATGGCGAAGGCGCTTAACCGCTTTACCAAAGAAGACCCGACATTTCAAACCTATGTCGATCCTGAATCGAACCAGACAATCATCAAGGGAATGGGCGAGCTTCATCTTGAAGTTTATATCGAAAGAATGCGCCGTGAGTACAAGTGTGAGGTGGAAACAGGAATGCCGCAGGTCGCCTACCGCGAAACAATTACGCAGAAAGCGGAATTCAACTACACCCACAAAAAGCAAACGGGCGGCGCTGGTCAGTTCGGGCGCGTAGCCGGTTACATGGAACCTTATGCGGAAGGCGACTACGAATTCGTAGACATGATCAAGGGCGGCTCGATCCCTACCGAGTATGTGCCAAGTTGCGACAAGGGATTTAAAGAAGCGGTTAAAAAAGGCAGTCTTATCGGCTTCCCGATTGTAAATATCCGCTGTGTAATCAACGACGGTCAAAGCCACCCGGTAGACTCGTCGGACATCGCCTTCCAATCGGCGGCAATCGGCGCTTTCCGCGAAGCGTACGGGAAGGCAAAGCCCGTCATTCTGGAACCGCTTATGAAAGTGTCGGTGGAAGGCCCCACGGAATTTCAGGGAAACATTTTCGGTTCCATAAACCAAAGGCGCGGTATAATTCTGTCGTCCGTAGAAGACGGTCTTTTCTCCCGCGTCGAGGCGGAAGTTCCGCTTAGCGAAATGTTTGGCTACTCTACAACATTGCGCTCTCTTACGCAGGGCAAGGCTGAGTTTACAATGGAATTTGAAAAATACTCAAAAGTTCCCCAAAGCGTTTCGGAAGCGTTAATTAAAGAAGCCGAAAGTAAAAAAAAGAAGGAGAGATAAACATGATATTAAGCGAACTTATACAGAGAAGCCCTATTCGTATTTTTGAACAGTCTATTCACGGCGGCTTAAAGCCGGGGGAAATCGGAATTATCGCTTCGCCTACCGGAGTGGGAAAAACCTCGGTTCTGGTACAGCTTGCGCTGGACAAACTGCTTCAGGGGAAAAAAGTAATTCATGTTTCTTTTTCCCAGCATACCCAGTATGTTCCGGTTTGGTACGAAGATATATTTACAGAATTTATCAGCAAGAAAAACCTTGAAAACTCAGCGGAAATAAAAAACGATTTAGTAAAAAACCGCGTATTGATGACATTTAATCAGGACGGAATATCCAACGAACAGATTATCAAAAGCCTTAGGGCGATGATTATTGACGGCGGTTTTAAAGCCGACTCAATTATAATCGACGGCATGGATTTTACGCGCACGGACAAAAAAAATATTGCCGATTTTAAGACCTTTGCCACAGAACTGGGCATCAGCGTCTGGTACAGCTGTTCCGTAAAAGACGAAGGCTATCAGTACGATAAAGAGAATATCCCTTTCATGCTGGACGGTTTTACAAATTACATCGATGTCATAATAGTCCTTCACCCAAAAGCGGATCATGTTGAGTTGTCGATATCGAAGGACAGGGATTCCGTTATTTCCAAATCGAAGACTATGAAGCTTGATCCAAAAACTTTGTTGATTTTGGAAGCATAGCGGAAACACAATGCATGCCTGATAATTTTCAGCGCAAAAATAACCGCACTTAAGCGCAAAACCCTTGAGTGTTCGGGAAATGTATTATGAAAAGACGGTCTTAAACCAGCGTTAGTCCTGCTCAGCCGCGGCGGCGGTAACGGGGACGTGGACGCCTTTGGCTCCCTTCTTAACGATAAGCTCTTTAATCTTCGCGCCTTTACCGATCTTCTCGCGGATATAGTAAAGTTTAGCGCGTCTGACTTTGCCAGGGCGCACTACCTCAACTTTGACTATACGCGGCGAATGTAACGGGAAAACCCTCTCGACGCCTACGCCGTAGGAAATTTTCCGCACCGTAAAGGTCTTTCCAATTTTGGAATTTTTCATCGCTATGACAAGACCTTCGTAAATCTGCACGCGCTCGGTCTTGCCTTCGACAATTTTAAAGTGAACCTTGACTGTATCTCCAACCTTAAATTGGTCAACTTCTTTTTTCATCTGTTCGGCTTCGATTGCCTTAATCTCGTTCATTTTTCTCTCCTTCAGACGCGCGAACCAAGCGCTCTATTATGCTGTTTATCTCTTTGTTAAAACCCCCGCTGACGCCGTCAGCGATTTCCCTGCCGCGTTTTATCAAGTCTGGTCTGAACCGCAAAGTTTTTTCAACCCGCTTTTCAAGCCGCCAAAGACGTATCTGCTCATGATGCCCGGACAGCAGTATTTCAGGGACTTTCATTGTATCAAAAACTTCGGGACGTGTAAACTGGGGATACTCCAAAAGTCCGTCCGAAAAGCTTTCTTCCGTGAGCGAATCCGCACAGATAACATCGTCTACAAGGCGATAGGTGGCGTCTATTACTGCCAGCGCCGCCACTTCGCCGGAAGAAAGAACATAGTCCCCTACTGAAATTTCATCGTCTACATAACGGTCTATTATACGTTGATCGATACCCTCATAACGTCCGCAGATTAGCAGAAGTTCCTTTTCGGCAGAAAATTCGCGCGCAAGTCCCTGATTAAAGGGTCTGCCGGAGGGGGAAAGGTAGATTATCCTGGGTTTTTCGGCGTTTTCAGAGGCGGATAAGGCGTGTTTTATAGCCAAATCCAGCGGTTCCGGCAACATTAACATTCCTGGACCGCCGCCGTAGGGCGCGTCATCGCAGGTTTTGTGCTTATCTGCGGCAAAATCGCGTATATTTACCGCGCAGTACTCGATAATTCCCTTTTTTATAGCCTTCGCCATGATAGAAGTGGCAAAAAAAGTATCGGTAATTTCGGGAAATAGCGTTAAAACCGTGTATTTCATTCTAAAATCCAAAGGTTTTCAAGGATTACTCTGCCCTTCTCCGGGCTAATTTCAGAAAAAAACTCTTTTCTGAACGGGACAAGACGTTTTTCGCCGCCGTAAAGTTTAATTTCCGCCAGCTCTCCGCCGCCGCCTTCGATTATGTCAATAATATTACCTATTGGTTTGTCGTTTGCAATAACCGAAAGCCCTTTTAAATCTTCAATGTAAAACTCGCCTTTGTTCAAGGGGACGGCTTGATCACGCCCGCCAATCAACTGCGCGCCGTTTAAGGTTTTTGCCGCCTCGGGACTGTCGATACCTGCAAAACGCATAATAACGGCGGGCGCACATGGGGCGCTTTCTTCAATTTGAAGTGTCCGCTCTTTACCGTCTTTGCTGATTACTGCCGATTTCAGTTTTAGAAGATGGTCTATTTCGCCCGACAAGGGGTGGACTTTTAAAAAGCCCTTAACCCCGAAAGGAGCCCCAACCAGTCCAATAATGAACTTTTCGGTCACAGGTAATTAGTCCAGAATTTCCAATACCGTGTGTTTTCCCGACCTTGCGCCGGCGGCCTGCAGTACGGTCCTGATAGATTTGGCTATCCGGCCATGTTTGCCTATTACCTTGCCTATGTCATTATCCGCCACACGCAGTTCCAAAACAGTCGCTTTTTCGCCTTCGACAACGTTAACTTGCACCTGAGAAGGGTCGTCCACCAGTGATTTGGCTATATATTCAATTAAATCTTTTTCCATTGTATCACCCTTATTCAGAGTTATTTTACGGCAACATTCTTCTTATTGAAGATTCTGCGTACTGTATCGGAAACGATAGCGCCTTTTGAAAGCCATTGTTTGGCTTTGTCGGCGTCAAAAACAATTTGCTTATCTTCCGCTTCGATGGGGTGATAATATCCCAGTTCGTCGATGGTTTTTCCGTCTCTCGGCGCTTGTTTATCTATAACCACAATGCGGTAATATGGCCGCTTTTTGGTTCCAAACTTTTTGAGCCGTATAGTGGCGCTCATAAAATGTCCTCCGTTGGTCTGACAGTATGAATTTTTGCGGCGGCTCAGACATACCGCCATCGTAAGGGAAAGTCTAGTGATTTTTGAGGGTTTTGTCTAGTACTCGCATTGCGTCAAAAATAATCTAACCCAAAAGCGGCCATGCCTCAAAATAAAAATCTAACCCAAATATGCTTTTCCGAAGGAGGGTTCGGGAAAAGAAATGGGGTTATCAATGCAGG
>JAITUY010000262.1 GCA_031286095.1 Treponema sp.
TTGCGGTTTTTCAGGCTATAAGCCTGCGAACGCGGACTTTAGTCCGAAAGTTCGACAAAACCGCGTTTTTTATATGAAGTTGTTCAGAAACTGAAGTTTCCGAACAACTCTAATAATAGCATAAATTGGCAAAAAAGTCTTTTACCTTTTCACATATTAGAGTTGTTTAACAACACGGTTAATTGTAAAACAACTCTTACATTTTTTCGGGCTAAAACAACGTTTCAATCTCTCTCCCCACTATGGCGGTTTACGACATTCCGTCTGACCGCTTGGGAATTATCCAAAAAGCAATCAGCTTCGCTAACAGTCCCAAGCGGTCAGACGGAATGTAGGGCGGTACAACCGCCCGTAAACCGCCGCGCTAAACGACGTCTGGCTTTCAGCCAGATGTCGTTTAGCGCGAGTGTATGCGCCGTTTCAATGGCGCATACACTCATTTGTATATCTTACTCTCCGGCTGGACAGACTGTGTAATCCACACACTCCCCCCGATAATACTGCCCCGTCCTATAACTGTCTCGCCGCCAAGGATTGTGGCGTTTGCGTAAATAGTAACATTGTCCTCTATCGTAGGGTGGCGTTTATGTCCACTTTCCTCTTTTTTTACGGACAGCGCCCCCAGTGTAACACCCTGATAAAGCTTTACATTATTGCCGATTACTGTTGTTTCGCCGATAACTGTTCCCGTTCCGTGGTCAATAAAAAACGACTCGCCTATTTCCGCGCCCGGGTGAATATCAATGCCCGTTCTCCTGTGAATAAGCTCGTTCATCATTCGCGGAATAAGGGGAACCTGCCGTACCCATAAAAAGTGCGCCATACGGTGTACGGCGATCGCCTGAAATCCCGGATAAGAAAGAATAACTTCGTCAGCGCTTAACGCGGCAGGGTCCCCGCGGACGGCGGCTTCAAGGTCTTTAGCCAAAAAAATTCTTATTTTAGGCAGTTCCTCAAAAAAATCGTCCGTTATAATTGCGGCAGACGCCCTGCACCCGCCGTGTCCGCAGGTTGACGTTCCAATACGCGCGGAAAAAACAAGGCTCTTTTCTATCTCGTGAATCAAGTTACGCGCTAACTGATTAACTTTTTCGTTTGTAATCTTGCGCAAGTTTCCGTTATCGGTGCGGACATTTTCCAGATAGCCGGGAAAAAGCAGTTCTTCCAAACCGCGCACAATATTTTCGATACTTTCCCTTCCAGGAAGATTCTCCGTATCGGAACGGTTAACCATGCCGTAGTCGTCATAATTTTTAAGCAGAGAATCTATTGACTTCTCCAGCCTGTTCATTTAGAAGCCTCGTCTACCAAAGAAGAGAGATCGCTTCCCCCCTTAAAGCGCAGAACGTTGACCATAAAAATATTCAGTTTATTTACAATGTTCGGCGGCAAAAGGTTTCCGTCCACTTCTACGGAAAGAATCGGGTAGTTGCGCTCGCGCGCCCACGGGGTAAAAAGCCCCTCAATTACGCGCCCTATAAGACAGGCAAACGGGCTGATGTTTACAATACCCGAATAACCCGCATCCATCGCCGCCGCCGCCGAACCTGAAGAAACCGCAATTTCTGAATTTAATTCAAGGTTTACAAAATGCTCCTGAGTAAATGTCATTATATGGCGCATATCGTGCGGCGTTTCGGGTATCAAATTCGTCGGTTTAAGAATAGCGAGAGTTTTTTTCTCAATATGATGCTTCCACCATTTTTCTATTTGCAGTTTCTTAAGCTGTTTCCACGGGGCGGAGAACATTCGTTTTCCAGACGGCCTTAATTTAATCAATTTATTAAGCGAATATTCGCGCATATAATCAAGATAATGTATCCATTCGCTTATTCCGGCAACTTTTACAACAATGCCGCGATCGCTCATAAGGTCTGTCAGTTCGCCTACGGCAAAATCATCGCGGCGCACATAAATTTCACCTACTACAAGAACTCGCGGACAATCTGTAACTTTTCTCTTTAACGGAATTTTCTTTACATCTCTTGCGACATGCCTTAATTCCTTCCATAAATTTTTCGGATTATGTTCCACGGCGTGCATAACTCTCCGCCATGACTTTTCATAATCCAGCTGGGCCTTTACAGGGTCTACGGCGCAGGATTTTAGCGAGCATTGAATATCCTTCAGATAGTCAGATAACACAAGCCCTATCCACATTTGTTTTGAAAATTCCGAACCAAGCTCCGTATATGAATTGTCAGCCGACAAAATAAAGACTACGACATTTTCAAGGCGCATATCGCGGAAAAGATTTTCGTAGTACACATAATACTGACCTGTTCTGCACGGGCCCGTAGTTATCGGCACAAAAAGCAGGTAAAGCTCGTCCTTGCGGTATTTATCGCTGAAGAAAAATTCCAAAGCGCTTCCAAGAACAAGGTGGCTGGGAACGCACTCCTTCCCCGATGCGTGGGCGCGGGCAATCTGAACCGTTTTGCTGGTCGCAACAGGAAACGCCTCCGCGTTAATACCAAGACTGCGAACCGCCGCCCCCATATACTCTGTAGAAATGTTACCCATATTGGACAACAGAACTTTCACGCGCTTGTTTCCGACAATCGGCACTCTTTCACCCGTCTTAACATTATCTATGCGCAAATCGAACTTGCCGGACTCCTGTTTCTCGGTGATAAAACGCCAGCCGTTGTCATAACGCTCGCCCTCAATCTCGCTCTTCTTTGCGCGGTAACCATCGATTATGTCAAGAAACGCCTCAACGCGCGTGTCAATTCCCGCATCTGCGGAATGTGAATCCAGTTCAAGAACAAGAAACGGCTTTTGCCCCATCAGCCATTTAACGTAGTGAAGAATAAAAGAATCCGGCGCGCACGAAAAATTGGTAATAAACGCAAGGTAAATATTTTCCTCTTTTCTTAGAAGCTCCGCCGATTTCATATCCTGCTGACCGTAATACCAGTACATATTGGGGAAAATTTCCTCGTCGTGAAAAGGCAGAATATCAAACGGAATGATCGAGTAACCGCGCGTCGTAAATTTGCGCGGAATACCCATGTTTGCTTCCGGCGTAAATGCATTGTACGGTCTGCCCAACGTGCAGATAATCGGGCGGTTAGACTTGCGCGCCTCTTCCAGCGCCTCAATTCCCATTTTTTGCGCGGCGTTAAAATATTCCTGCTGTTTTTCCCAAGCCTTGTCAAAAGCGGCTCTTGTATCATTTTCGTCAATGCCAAGACGCTTTGTCATTTCGCAAAACAGTTCCAGCGCCTTTGACTCCCCGTATTTAAAACTTACAACAAGAGGAAGCCAGCGCTTTTTATCTATGTCGGGAAACGCCTTCTCGATATAATACGGAAGCCCCTGCGTTATAGGACAAAAGTTGGCGTGTACCTTCTCCTCATAACTTGGCATATCCCTGAAATGCGGCAAAAGCACATAGTCTACATTTTTATCAAGACAATCCTGCACCGCGCCATGGGCGATTTCCGCCGGGAAGCAGTAAGTTGATTCAGCGCGCGCGACCCCCTCGTGCGCAACCTCGGTAGAAAGAAACGTTTTTATTCCAAGTTCATGGAAAAACCATGAATAAAGCGGATAAAGCGTATGCGTAGAAAGGGCGCGCGGTATGCCTACGGAATAATTTTTTGAAGCTTCTGAAGGCGAAAGCGCCGGAGCGGCATATTCTTCAAATAACATCTTCTGCCTTCTTTCGACATAATCGAAAACAGGCACATCTATAACCTTTTTGCGCATATTGGTATATTTGTTACAGCGTCCGCCGAACATATATTTGTTATTGTTTACATTTAACACTTGAATCGAGCATAAATTTTCGCACGACTGGCACTTAAAAACCCTCTCGTAACCTATTTCGCGCGTAATAACATCATCGATAACAACGCTCTTCTCCGCAAGCAGACCGTCCGTATGTTTGCGCTTTGCAAGTAACGCCACTCCAAAGCACCCCATTAATTCAGGCGAAGGCGGAACAAGTATTTCCTTATCCAACAGCATCGCAAACGCAAGAGGGACGGCGGGGTTTTTGGCGACTCCGCCCTGTAAAAATATTTTAGCGCCGATGGTGCGGTTTCCGACAACGCGGTTAAGATAATTCGCAACTATGGAACAGACAATTCCCGCTGTAATGTTTTCCCTTCCGGCTCCCTGTTGCACCGCCTTACGTATATCGCTGTTGATAAACGCCGAACAGTGTTCGCCGAATTTGCACGGCGCATTTGCATCTAACGCGATAGGGCCTATATCCTTCGCGCTGTGAATCGAAAGATCGCCGGAAGCGGACTCTTCCAAAAACGATCCCGTTCCCGCGGAACAGGCTTCGTTCATGGCGTAATCAATCGGCACTCCGTTTTTAAGCAGAACATACTTCGCGTCCTGACCGCCGATTTCAAAAATCGTCTCCACTTCCTTGTCAAAATAGGTTGTCCCAACCGAATGGGCTATAATCTCATTATAAACGCCGGAAGTTTCCAGAAACACGCCTAAAATCTCCCTGCTTGAACCCGTTGTAGAAACAAGGCGTATGTCGATATTTTTTCCGCCTGTGTCGGCAATAACTTTTTCCTGAATGATCGCAAGACATTCTTTAAGGGCTTTAACAGGATCGCCGTGCGTGCGCCCGTAATGGCTGGCGACAATTTCATCAGTTTGTGTGTCTACAAGACAAGCTTTAGTTGTGGTGGAACCGCCGTCAACGCCAAGAATGTAAGAACGGTCATTGCGCACTTTGCCGTCCGGCTTGTCAAAAAACTTTACCTTATTCTGCCAATCGCGCAACGCGCCCAAAACGCCAAAACGAACTTCGTTATGCCGCAGGAGTTTGTCCGCCGGCGGCAGACGGCTTCCCGACTGCAGAGCAAGAACCGACGCGCCAAGCGCCTCGAACACAGGAGCGGTTTCGGGAATAATAAATTCAATCTGCGGGGCTTTTTCGCGTATAAAGCGAATAATATGCCTGTTAAGCGTAATTCCGCCGGAAAGCACCACCCTGCCCGACGTTACCTTCGCGCGTTTTAAGAAATCGATAACTTTTACCGCCATGACGTCGGAGAGCGAAAGCACAATGTCGTCCTTTGTCGCCTCGCGCTTGTTCAGGCGGTGGGTGCAGTCGCTTTTCATAAAAACAGAACAGCGCGTTGAAAGCGGATGCACCTTCGCGGTATCAGGCACTTTATCAATATCATCAAGAGTCATGTCCATGCGGGCAAGCTGTTGTTTTAAAAATTCACCCGTACCGCTCGCGCATTTATTACCGGAAAAGTTATTTATAATTTTGCCGTCCGCGTCCAGCGAATAGACAATAAGGTCTTCGCCCCCCATGCTGACAACCGCGTTGGCTTTAATTCCCAAAGTGCGCAAAGCGGCTTCCACACAAAGCGGCTCCAAAGTGCCGCTAACGTCAAACATAAAGCGGCCTTCGTTTCCGGTTATAAGGGCGGGGACGCCTTCCGGGATTTTCCCGTCAAGCAGTAGCTTACGCGCCGCCGCGCTAAAATCTCCTTCGTGCGGAACAGAAGCCGACCAGACCGCCTTGCCGCTTTCCACAGAACCTTCATATTCAAAAAGAACCATTTTCAGGCTGGTTGAACCAATGTTAATACCAAGCGATTGCATTATTTCCTCGTTTTATCTATTTTATCAAGGTTGAAAGGCAGGGGCAAGACGCCTACGCTATGCTATTCCAGTTTCCAGCTTCCTTCCAGAAAGACATATTTGCCGGGCTTTTTCCCGTTTGAAGCGTAGTACGCATCAAAATTATTAGCCGTAGTATACAAAACATTTCCGTATGTATCGGTATAAACGATATTACCGCGAATACGGCCGTCGGCGGAACGGGCGTCAAAAGCCCTTTTTCCCAAGTTTTCCAGCGCCGGAGGAATTACAACATTTGTAAGCTTGTTATTGTAAAAAGCGCCATCCCTGACATTGGTAACGCCTTTACCTATTTCTACCGCCGTAAGCCTATTCCCTGAAAAAGCGCCCTCGCCGATTATTGTAACATTCGCGGGAATATTAATACTGCCAAGCTTGTTGGAAAAAAACGCGTAATCGTCAATTATGGTTACAGAATCGGGAATAGTAATCGAAGCAAGAAGATTATCGGAAAACGCTCCCTTACCAATAACGGAAACGCTTGAACCAATAGTAACATTAGACAGCCTATTGCCCGTAAACGCCCCCCTGCCGATTTTTGTAACATTGTTTCCGATAGTAAGGGTTTCCAGCCTGTTAAAGGAAAAAGCCCCGTCCCCGATAACGGTCACAGAGTCTGGAATAGTAACCTCTGAAAGCCCCCTGCCCGTAAAAGCCCCGTCCCCGATTATTGTAACTTTTTTTCCGTCTATAGTTTCAGGAATCGCTAACACCTTCGCGCTTCCTTTAGAACCCGTGATTGTAAAGCCCGTATTATTTTCCTCGACCATAATCTGCAGACCGCCGTCCGCAAAAACGGCAACAGCGAGAAAGAAAAACAATAAAACAAGGCTTTTTTTCACTATTTTAATTATAATCTTGAGATTCCGCTAATTCAAGAGGCGCGGTATTACCCACCTGTAAACAAAAAGCGCTTTATAGCCGTTATAGAGCATCTTTATAAATCACCTTTAGACACCCGGCAGTGCATACACAAACAGGTAATAGCGTGAAAAAATTGATAAACTTACAAGCAAAGCTTTGTTATTCCATTAGACGGCAACCGGCCCGGTCAATACCCAAGACATAGAAATCATATCCTATGCACGGAAAAACGGTTATTCATGTTAGTTATATTCATGATAAAAATGGCATTTCTCAAAAAAAACGCTAATTCCCCGCAAAACAGGAAATTAGCGAATGGGCGATACAAGACTCGAACTTGTGACCCCCAGCGTGTCGAGCTGGTGCTCTAACCAACTGAGCTAACCGCCCGTTGAATTTAAAATTATAGCGTTATATCCGTAATCATTTTACGTTATAAAAATATGCGCCGAAATCTTCCCATATGGCGGTTTACGACATCTATCCGCATGAGTGCGGATAGATGTAAGGCGGCTGAGCGCCGCAGGCGCAAAAGCCACCCGTAAACCGCTACGATAAGCGGCGTTGTTGTGCGTAGCACACAATGCCGTTTATCGTTGATGTATGCGAATGTCTGACAACCGGCGAAAGCCGGTAGTCAGATGGCGCATACATCTTATTTTACTCTTTCGCGGATAGCTACGTTAACTTCGATTTTTCCTTTCTCAAGCTCCATCGGAACAATCAGGGCTTCTACTTCGCCAAGGTTGGTAGAAACTTCCATGTTATCACCGGTAAAAAGAGCCGGCGGCGTCAGGTCGAATTTAAAACCCAAGCCATGCAACTTTGTTACCGCTTGAGCGGTAATCATGTTTGCAAGCTCCTGAATCGTGGCTTTTGCAAGTTCGTCCAGGTTTGTAAAAGTTTCGCCGTTCATAGCGCCCGCTACAAACAACGCCGTATCTTTAGTCATATCAAAAAGAACACGGCCCTCCACATCGCCCGCAAGCCCGACAAGAGCGGCAACGCCCATAATAGACATGGAAGTGGGCTTAAGATAAATTTCCCCACGTTTCACAGTGCTATTCAATACCTCTTTAAGAATACTAAAAGCAGACTCTACAAAGGGATTGATGTACTCAACTCTCATAACTCACTCCTTATAAAAATTTATGCAGAATGCAAAAAAGCCGAAACAGGATCATCAGCCATTGACTGCCAAATGATATCTGAAAGTTCCTCATTCCTTCCAAGAAAGACAACTCCGTGATCTTTTAACTTCTCGGAAAATCTTTCTATCAGCCTTCCCTGATCATCTTCAGGCAAGAATGAAAGCATATCCCTGGCAAGGATTATATCCAGATCAGGCAAGGTGCTGTCGTGTACAACATCATGGTATTCAAAGACAATTATATCTTTGATTTCCTGATTGAACGTGTACCCGGTTTTACCGCGCACCATATACGACCTGCAATAATCCGGCACTTCATCAAGCTCAAAAATCATATTAGGAGCCTGTGAAACAGCCATAATATCATTGTCGTTTGCCCATATTTTAATACGGGCATTAGGGAACTTTGATTTAAGTATACAGGCAAAAGAATAAGTTTCATAGCCCTTCCCGCAACCAATATTCCATACATTAATACCGGCGCTGGTATAATTAGGCAAAACCTTTTTAACGGCTGACGCATAGGATTCAGTCCAGAATTCACCGTTACAAGGCGAAGAAAATTCATTTAAGAACTCATCGGCTTCGGACGCGCTCTTTAACTGAAGTTCTTCGCCCGAACGCCCGTTACTCCATTCGCCAAAGCGCTTATGCAACCACTCGTTGTTTACCTTTGTAGCGTGGAATCCTTTCAACGCAGAAAGACTTTCTTTTATAAAACCAATAGCCGAATCTGTACCCGACCAGCGTGTTGCCTGACTTGGCTCTCCCGGCGGCGGCACAAAGAATTCGCCCGAATCTGCGGCTACAGTGCCGCGCGCCTTGTTCTTGTCTTCCTCGGTAACGGTAAATATACGTATAACATCAAGAATGATATACAAGTCGCCCTGTTTTTCAACAACGCCGCTTATATACTTAATATTAATATCGCCAAAAATCGGGTGAGGCGGCTGTATTGATTCGTGGTTAATTCCTACAACCTTATCGATCCTGTCTACAATTGTCCCGTAGACTTGATCGTTAATATGAAGAATAAGCATATTTTCCAGACCTTCATTCTTATTGTCAAAAGGCAGATGAAAAAAAGATCGAAGATCAATAATAGGAATAATGTCGCCGCGAAGATTGTAAACCCCGCGGATAAAAGAAGCGGCGTTAGGCACAAAGGTAAATTTATCGGCTTTTGCGATTTCCTTTACGCTCATAATATCTACGCCGTAATCTTTCCCGGCAAGGGAGAAAGTTACCATTTTAAAGTCAACGTTATCTACACGTTCTTTTTGTTCCTGTAAATCAGCGTTTACCTGCATTAAATCTTTAACTACTGCCGCCATAATTACCTACCGTACTGAAGCTTCGCGTATTTTGCGTTGCTCCATCTCCTTTTTTAATCCCAGTTCCAACAACTGGCTTACGTCGATAATCAGGGAAACCGAGCCGTCTCCCAAAATTGAAGCCCCGGCGATTCCCGGAGAATTTGTAAATTGATCGCGTAACGGTTTTATAACCACATCTTCCTCGCCGATAAGACTGTCCACCATAAAGCCCATTTTTTTCTCGGCGGTTCCTACAATTACAATAAAATGATAATCCGTCTGTTCTTCCGTCTTAATGCCGAACAGGCGGTTAAGCCTGAGCAGAGAAATTACATCGCTACGGATATTGAAAACTTCGTAGTTGTCGATCTTTTTGATTTCTTCCGGCTTGATCCGCAAACTTTCTATTACCGACGTTATCGGGATAGAATAAATCTCCGGTCCGACGCGCACCAAAAGACCTTGAATAATCGCCAGTGTAAGAGGCAGTTTGATAATAAACTTTGTCCCCTTTCCACGCTCGGAATTAACCGTAACAGTTCCGTTAAGAGCGTCAATCTGACGGCGCACAACATCAAGCCCTACGCCGCGCCCGGAAATACTTGTTATCTGCTTTGCGGTAGAAAAACCGGGTTCAAAAATAAGATTAAAAGCTTCTATATCGGTAAGAACTTTATTCGGGCTGATTAACCCGCGCTCAACGGCTTTTGCCTTAACAGCGTCAACGTCAATACCGCCGCCGTCGTCTCCGATTTCTATAACAATCATGTTGCCTTCGTTAGCCGCTTTAAGAAGCACCATGCCTTCTTCCGGCTTGCCGGCGGCAAGGCGTTCCTGCGCCGATTCAATTCCGTGATCGATTGAATTGCGCACCGAGTGCATGATCGGATCAAGCAAATCTTCGATAACGGATTTGTCAAGTTCCGTCTCTTCACCTTCGATAACAAGATTGATTTTCTTGTTGAGCGATTTTGAAAGATCGCGCACAAGACGCGGGAAACGGCTGAATATCTGGCTGATCGGAACCATGCGGATACGCATTACGCCTTCCTGAAGCTCGCCTGTTATTCTTCCAAGATTCTGCGAGGTTGAGCGGAATTTCGCCATACTGCTCTTAAACGAAGTTTCAAAATTGTCAAAAATTGTAAAAATATCGCCGTAAGATTCGTTTATCTCGTTGCGTATATCTTTTATGGATTTTCCGTTCTGTATTTTTTCAAGGAATTCAGGCAGAGAATCGAACAGGTCTTTTATTTTTTCCCTGTATTGACCTTCAAGACCGCGAAGCTGGTTTGTAAGCTCGTTAAACTGCATAGTTATCTGGTTAAACGTCGCCTTTGTAATAACAGTTTCCGAAACAAGATTAAGAAGATCGTCAATTCGTTTTGAATCTACGCGAAGGATAGAACCAGCTTCCTTGCCGGCCTTCTTTGCGTCTTCGGAAGTGGCAGAGCTTCCGGCTTTTGCAGTCTGCGCGGCGGCCCCAGCTGGAGGCGCAGACCCGGCAGGCGGCGCGGCTACAGCTCCGGCAGGAGCGGAAGGCGCTGCCGCCGTAGGTTTCGGAGCAGATGGCGCGGGCGCACTAACGGGCGCAGATTTCGCGGGAGAAGCAACCTGAGAAAGATTGGTAATCTCGGCTCCAAGACTTACATCGGGAAGAATCACCGATTTTTTAAGAGCATCAGGCTCTTTCTGTGATGCGATATAATAATCCACAACCGGAAAAAAGTTATCAGCATAAAGCTGTTCAAAATCAGGAACGGTTTTAAGTACAGTTCCAGCTCCTTTAAGAACTGTATATACCTGAATGCCGCCGACAGTATTCATTAAACTGTTTTCATCGAAATTAACCGAAATCTTGTATATTGGCATTCCGCCGTCAACTGATTCTTTTAATTCCTGCAATTCGCTTTCGGAAATACCGGACGAAGAAACTGCTGTAGGCGCGGGAGCGGGCGCAGACACAGGAGCGGGAGCCGGAGTTGCGGCTTTTTTTGCCGCTCCCTTTTTATTTGCCGCTCCTTCAGGTAACAATGAGCGGAGTTTACCCTCTATCGCAGAGGTGTCGTCTTCGTATACAGACCCGTTCATTCTCTTATCAAGCATCGCTTTGATTACGTCAATAGCCTGAAAAAGAGTATCAACTACATCTTCGCTAACTGAAATTTGATCTGAACGGATAGCGTCAAAAACATCTTCCACCATGTGGGTAAAATGAGAAAGTTCCATAAATTCCACAGTAGCGGAACCGCCTTTAAGGGTGTGAGCCGCACGGAAAATTTCGTCTACGGCGTCCTTGTTCGCGCCTTCCTGTTCAAGAACCAGCAGGTTTTGTTCAAGGGTATCTACTTGCATTTGGGCCTCGGCAAAAAAATCCTTGAGTAGCTCTTCATTATTAGGATCAAGATAATCACTCATATATAACAATATCTACTAAAAATATTATAAAGTCAAGATGAAAAGCGGGAATTTAAGCAATAACGGCATTCAAAAATGTAGAATATTTTATATTTACGGCTCATATATGAAAATTGTGAGAAAAAGATAAAATACTACTATATTTCGTAATATTGCCTTGTATTTGCATTTTTTTAGTTTTAGTATATACTTATAATATGAAACATACATTTTTGACAATAATTTGCGCTGTGTTCCTGTTTTTTGGACATGTAGGGCTTCTTAGTTCTTTGGAAATTGAACTTACGGGGGGAATGAACAACATGACCTTTCATCCGGACAGGGTTTTTGCGCACGCTGTAAGTCAAAATCATAAAAAATTCCAGAATTATCCCTATGGTCTTGGAGATTTACATGTAAAAGGCGAAGTTTCAAGTAAAATGGACTTTGATATCCATGTTTCCAGGGATAATATCCTGCAAAATACGCTGTACGGCAAAATAAAAACAACTTCTGACTTCTTTAATATTGAATTTGGACCATTTATCGGAGTGCCTGACGAGATTACTGGTCTGGAAGCTGGAATTATGGGCAGTATGCTGGTGTCCTATCCTGGAATTGTGTTTCTTTCTGTCGGCGGTTCTTCGTCTTTAGGTTCCGATTTTGATTTTTTAAGTAACAATAACCGTGAAACTTATGAGGTAAAAGCGGGGATTTGGCTTTCTGGAATTATACCTTCCATTTCAATTAGTTCAAAAAAATACTCAAAACACCTTGAAGATTCCCTAGTAATCCGCGATGAGCTTTCCCGTATAACCGTTAGCGTCGATTTCTTTAAAAAAGACTTCCCGCTTATTTTTACTTTTTCAGGGGGTCTTGAAACTCTGACACGTTCATACGCAAGCGATTATTATTCAGAGATAACAGACGAACTTAGCGCCGTATTCGCCGGTATTAATTTAAAGTGGCAAATAACAAGGCCTCTGCGCTTAATCGCGGGTTTTGAAATACCTGTTACTTACTCGGCAAAAGCGCCAATGACAGACCCTGATGATCGTTTTAAATTGTACAAATTTTCCTGCGGAGTATCTTACAATTTTTTTAATCTAAAGTAGCTTTTTCAAGAATTGAAATTTTTAAAATCTTCGATTGAAAAAATCTATTTTTAGTATTAATATTACTTAATGACCCGCGCCATCACGGAAATTGATATTGTCATACGTCTTTGCCTCGCTTTTGCCGGAGGCGGAATTATCGGATTTGAACGCTCTTTCCGCCGTCAGGTCGCAGGATTGCGCACTCATATACTTATCGCCCTGGGAGCCGCCAGCCTCATGCTTCTTTCAATTTGGCTACCGCAGAATTTTACCGAAAAAATAGGCGATCCGGGAAGAATTGCGGCGCAGGTTGTTTCCGGCATAGGCTTTCTTGGAGCTGGCGCGATTATACGGCTTGGGTCAAATATAAGGGGACTTACCACCGCCGCGTCTTTGTGGCTTACGGCGGCAATAGGGTTAACTATCGGGGCGGGAATGTACGTTACCGCCATTACGGCGGAAATTCTTGCCCTTGTCACGCTGATCGTATTACATAAAGTTGAAAACAAACTATTTCCTGACGACTGGGTAAAAAAAGAAAATTCAAAATGAACGAAAAGAGTCTTACGGTAAGCGAACTCACGGAACAAATACGAACCTGCCTTGAGGGGGCTTTTTCGTATGTTTGCGTAGAGGGCGAACTTTCAAATTGCAGACCGGCAAGTTCAGGACATCTTTATTTTAGTCTGAAAGATTTTAACGCGAAAATAGACGCAGTAATGTTTAAAAACAAACTTAGAAGTTTAACTTTTGAACCAAAAGACGGAATGTTGCTTAGAGTGCGCGGTTCTCTTTCTGTGTACGCCCCGCGCGGAACTTACTCCATCGTCTGCGAAGAAATGGAAATCGCGGGCGCGGGCGAAATACTTGCAATACTTGAAAAAAGAAAACAAAAGCTTTCTGCGCAGGGATTGTTTGACGAAGAGCGAAAAAAGCCCCTGCCCCGCTTTCCGGCTGTTGTAGGCGTAGTAAGTTCCCCGACAGGCGCGGCGGTACGCGACATTCTTAACATACTTGCAAGACGCGCAGGCGGCATCAAGGTTATAATTCTTCCCGCGCCCGTGCAAGGAGACGAAGCGGGAGCTATAATTTCAGCGAGGATAAGGCAGGCGAACAAATGGCGGCTTGCAGACGTGCTTATCGTAGGCAGGGGCGGCGGCTCGCTTGAGGACCTTCTGCCCTTTTCCGATGAGGAAGTCGTGCGCGCCGTGGCGGAATCGGACATTCCCGTGGTCAGCGCGGTCGGACACGAAATTGACTGGGCTTTGTGCGACTATGCCGCAGATTTGCGCGCGCCGACCCCTTCCGCGGCGGCTGAACTTGTCAGCGAAGGACGCGCGTCAGTTACGGACACGATTTTAACAATGACCGAAAATCTTAAAAGCGTTATACGCACACGCATAGAAAGGGCGCGTCTTTTGCTAAAACCTTTTGATCCGCGCGATTTGGAATACCGTTTCCGCGCAATTTTACAGCCGCGCCTGATCCGCCTTGACGACGCGAAGGAAGCGCTTATAAACGCTGTCTCGGAACTAAAAGAAAACCTGCGCGCAAGGATAGCGCTGGCGGCAACAGTAATTGAGGCCACAAGCCCCCTTTCCGCAATGGAGCGCGGTTTTTCCGTTGTAACAAACTCAAGCGGAGCAATAATACGGAATTCGGCAAAAGTAAAAAAAGGGGAGCGGCTTTTTATACAGCCGCTTAAAGGAAAAATTAACGCAATAGTCGAAAGTTGCGAGTAACAAGGAAGAAACATGGCAAAAAAAACAACGCCGGTCAAAGACGGCGGCAAAAAAAGTTTTGAAGAAAGGCTGGAACGTCTTGAAGCGCTTGGCGAAAAAATCCGCAAAACTGATATTCCTCTGGACGAGGCTCTTAAGGCTTTTGAAGAAGGAATCCGTCTTGCCCGCGGTCTGGAAAGCGACCTTGGAAAAATTGAAAACCGCATCGAAATACTGATGAATTCCGCCGATGCGCCTTTGAGCGAATCCCCTGAACTGGAACTTTTTGATGACGAAAAATAAATCCCGTATCATTGTTCTTCCTCCCGAAGAAGCAAGGCGCATTGCCGCGGGCGAAGTAGTAGACCGCCCCGCCGCGCTTGTAAGGGAATTTCTTGACAACGCCATAGACGCCAACGCGCTTAACATAGAAATTTCTATCGAAGAAGGCGGTTGTAAAAAAGTCGAAGTCTCCGATGACGGAGACGGAATGTTACGCGAAGATTTGGAAATCTGCACTATGACCCACGCTACAAGCAAAATACGCAAACTTGACGATCTTGACACCGCCGTTACGCTCGGGTTTAGGGGCGAAGCGCTTTCCGCCGCATCCGCCGTCAGCAGGGTAGAGATTTTAAGCAGTACAGACGGGCGGTCGGCGTGGCTTTTTGAAACTGGTCCTGGGGAAAGCAGACCTTCCAAAATTGAGCAGACGCGCCGTACAAAAGGCACAACTGTAAGGGCGTTAAATCTTTTTGAAAGCGTTCCCGCGCGCAAACGTTTTTTAAAACGGGAGGCCAGCGAAGCCGCTTTATGCCATCAGATTTTTATAGACAAGGCGCTTGCCTTTTCTTCAATTAACTTCCGTTTTGTTAAAGACGGAAAACTCAAAGACTTTTTCCCCGCCGTTTCATCAAAAAAGGAACGCTTTTCCGCCGCGTTACTGCAAACGGAAGAAATTAAATTCCTTCACGAAATAAATGTTACAGGCGCGGGATTTTCCGCAGAAGTAGTAATTGGCGGCGCGGAGCTGTACAGGAATGACAGACGGCAGTTGTTTGTTTTTGCCAACGGCAGGAGGGTGCAGGATTTTTCGCTGATTCAGGCTATGGAATACGGCGTGCAAGGCTGGTTTCCAAACGGCGTCCACCCAATAGGCGCGGTCTTTGTAGATATAGACCCGTCCCTCGCCGATTTTAACATTCACCCCGCCAAGCGCGAAGTGCGTTTCCGCGACCCCGGTGCGATTCATCACGCGGTTTCCGCCGGGGTAAGAAACTTTTTTCATGGTTTGTTAGCAAAAGACATCTCGCAGGAGCGTCGAACTTTCGGTTCACAAAGCGCGGAGGCTCAAAGGAAAGAAGAATTGTTTCTCAATATATCTCGCAGAGACGCGGAGACCGCAGAGGCGCAGGGGAAAGAAGAAAGAGAATTTTCATATTCTATTCCTGATGTTGACCGTATTTTTAAGAAATACGATGGATTTTCGCACGGCAACTCTGCGCCTTTGCGCCTTTGCGAGAGCTCTTTAGAATCCCTGCGCCTCAGCAAGAAGTCTTTTGCAAATGATATTACTTCTGCGTACGGCAATATGCGGTATGCGGGCAGGGTTTTCGGTCTTTTTATATTGATTGAATGGGGAGATAAACTTTACATTATCGATCAGCACGCGGCGCATGAGCGTATTCTTTATAACCGCTTTCTTGAACAGCCGATCCCTAAACAGGAACTGCTTGCACCTATTCCGTTTAACACGCAAAGCGACGAAGAAGACGTCTTTCTTTCAGCGAAACAGGAAGAATTGTCCCGTATGGGCGTAGATATAGCAAAAGACGATGGCGGCTGGAGTATTGAAGCTTTGCCTGCGGGCTGGAAGATGAGCGACGCGGAAACAGTAAAGGAAATTCTTGAATTGTCATCTGCCGGGGAAGATATGGCAAAACGATGGGCGGCAACTGTCTGTTGCCGCGCCGCTATTAAAGACGGCGATTATCCTGACGATGAAACCGCCTTTTCACTCGGCAAGACAGCGCTGGAACTGCCCGACCCGCGCTGTCCTCACGGCAGACCTGTTTGGACAGAAATCAGCAGACAGGCGCTTTTTAAAGCGGTGCGCCGCGAATAACATTGCGGGACAACTCTAATAGAGTTGTTCGGAAACTTCAGTTTTCAGAACAACTACCAATAAAAAAATATTTTTGCAGGACTTGTAAGACAACCAACCGGGTTGTCGAACAAGTCCAATCATTCAATCTGAAGTCCCCACACACGCCCGGCGGCAAGCCCCCAACGACGGTTCACATAGGCGGAAAAAGCCTCCGCTTCCACAGCAAACGCTCTGGCAAGAACAGGCCATGTGCCGGACGCTTCGTCTTTTTTCGGAAGCGCCCCAGCGCGCCATGAAGACTGAAGGCGCAGAGGCAGATAACTGCCAAAATAATCCGCCGCCTGAGAGTCCGTTTGTTGTAAAACATGCGCCATAAATTCATTTACAAATAAATACTCGTCCTTTGTATCGTACTGCTGAAAGTCAAAATATGATTTGATAAACTGTTTTGCTACGGCGGGCAACTGCTCCAGCCTTTTCCTGCTGAAATCACGGAAATCCGCATCTATAAAAAAAAGACCGTGAAAACCCTCGTGGGTTAAAAATCTATAACGAAGATAATCGCTCGATTCCCTTGAAATAGAAATAATCCCGCCGTCTCCCGCTGTAATACCTGCCGGGGATTCGCCGATAATTCCTTCGTTTAACAAAATTTTTTCAAGCTCGCGTTCTTCGCCTAACAGAGGGAAGCTCGCTTTTCTCGCGGAATCAAAAAAAGTAGCTAAATCCTGAGCGCGGTAATCGTGGGCGTTCCAGCCGTGCAATTCCTCAATCTCACTGTCGGGCGCAAGCCGGCCGCGGAAACCGGCCTTTTCAACAAAAAAGGCGAGCCGTTTTAACATTTTGTCCTGTACTGCGTAATCCTCAAAATCGAATATCAGTAAAGACGGAAAACGATCCCAGCGAAAAACCTCATAGCTTTTGTTACGCCAATTTTCTTTTTGACAGTAAATTACAAAGGCGGGGTCCGCTTTTACAGGTCTGGGAAAAACAGGGGGAACGCGCGGTTTTAAGACAAGGGAATACGCCCCTTCCGCGCGAAGTATTACTTCCGCAGACTGCGTATTCTTTGCCAATAACACAGCGGGGACAAATATTAAATTATTTCCGTTATATGTTTCTATTTTTTTACCGGCAAACTCCATTACAGCCTGTCTCTTGCCTGAAAAATGCGCCTCAATTTCCGCAAAATATCCGTTAGGGATAAATGCGGACGGAACGCTGATATTATAACTTCCGTCATTATTTTCTTTTACAAACGGGGTGTATAAATCATATTCATCATTGTTCCTGTTAAAACCAAACCAGCAGTCAGTAAAACGAACGCTGATTATTCTTAAAACAAGAGCTTCTTTCTTTTCCGATACAATATTAAAATGTCCGTTAAATGTATCCTGAACAGGAACCGCGTATCTGACGCCGTTTAAATCCGCCGGAAGTTGCCATGAAACAGACCCCATATTTAATACAATGGGATATAAACCGCCTGTATCTGGCTTTTGATTAATTTCATATTCAATTTCCAGCGATGAATTTCCGGGAACGTAAAATCCCGCGTCAAACCTGTATCCGAATTTTTTCTGTTTAGAAAAATCAAGTAGCCCCTCCCGCGCCGGCTGACTGCCGCTTAAAAGGGCGGACGAGGTTCCTGAAACAGGAAACAGAACCGTATTTTCAGCCCCGCATGAAAAAAAGAAAATACAAAAAACAAGCATTAACCACTGACAAATATTTTTAAATTTCACAACAAACCAACGCGAATCCGTACCCCCAGTCTGCGCGTAAGCAACAAAAGGATATGTAAAAAAAATCCGCTCGTATTCGTGTGGTTTGCGGTTAATTTTCAGATCAAATTTACGCGCCATTCTACATCTGAATAATTTTATGCGCAATTACTTTTGCAAGATGAAACCTTGAATCCGGCGCAATGCCTGACTCGCTTCCCAAAAATGTTTCAAATTCCGCGGAAAACGATTCCGGCAGATTAGGAAGTTCCAGCACCTGTTTAAAGTAAGCGCGGTGAGACGGTTCAAAATGTTTGTTAATGCAAAACAGCGCAAGGCACACGGTTTTAATAAATCCCGCGGACGCAATCAAATAATGAAATTTATCTCCCTGAAAACAGGCGGCTCCCAAATCCGCCAAAAAATGTTCCATTTTAGATTGAACTGCGTCGCGCATCTCTATCCAGAATTTATCTCCAATTTGAGTCAGTTGTTCCCTTATGCCGTTTATCCATGTTGTTCTGGAATAAACAATTTCACAATTAGCAAGACGGTAAAATCCGTAAGTCCCCGAATCTTTAATTAACCACAATTTTTCATGCGCGCTACGGGCAATATTTACAAGCTCGTCTATTTTTTTTGTTTTCTTGAATTCCAGCCGTATTGGAATATCGCCTATAAGGAAGCGGTCTTTCTCGCTTTGACCGGAACTTTCAAACGCCGCTACGTCGTCGCCGTATGCACTGCACCTTTCTTCCACGCCAGGAATTGAACCGGAACAGAACACGTCAAGAATAAGGGCGAAATACGGGTCTAAAGTATCCGGCATGGCGGCTTCGTTCAATGTGATACATTCAACTCCTTTCCATGAAGAAAGAAGCGCTGTAAACCTGTCTACCAGCAGTTTAGTTTTATATTTCATAATAATTCCTTATAATATTAGTGTAGCATAGGTTAATTATAATGAAAATAGAAAATTTACCGTTATTTCTTGTCCTTGTCCCTCACCGCGACACAAGGCTTGTTCTGCGCAATTACAGCGCGGAGCTTTTTAAAGCAGGCTTAACAGGCGCGTACACCTTTCCGGGGGTTGCGCCGCTGGCTTCTCTTTCACGTCCGTTAAATAAGCAAGAATTAAAAAATATCGCGCATGAATTCAGAAAATCCAGCAGAGGAGCAAAATTTAACGCCAAAGAAGCGTATGCCATGCCGTTTCCGCGTGACAAAAAAAACAGTCTTTTGTTCGGTCTGCGCTTTGATTTTACAATACAGCCGGATTTATTAAACGGGGCTGGAAATCCTTTTTCCGCGCCCGTAATCGGCGCTTGTCTGCTTTCAGGCGGGAAAAAGGAAAACGCCCTGCCCTGCCCTCCGGCGCTTTCTTTTTCAGCCGCCGCAGTCGCAAATATGTCATGGCAATCTTTAAACCATGCGATTGGGTACAAATGGGAAATAGGAAAACTATGCTGGCTTCCAAAGAAACTTGCGCAAACTATTCCCTGATTAAGAATGTGCTAAGCCATGGTATATACGTTACCAAAAGGACAACGAATAACCTGACAAGAAGGAACGGAGATACATAACGGCAAATTTCCACAAAGGGTTTTTTAAACCTGAACGAAGCAAGGAATAAATTAAGACCCACAGGCGGAGTTATGTACCCTACCTCAAGATTGACAATAAAAATAATTCCCAAATGAACAGGATCGATGCCGTAAATTTGCCCTAACGGAACAATAAGCGGAAGCACAATAAGAATAGCGGAGAATATATCCATAAGACAACCAACGACAAGAAGGGATAAATTTAAGATCAAAAGGAAAACAAATTTTGATGAAATAGCCTTATACATCCATGCGGCTATATTTGCCGGAGCCTGAGTATCTACAATATAATATGAGAGCGCCTTTGACAGGGCAAGAATAGAAAGCACACCGCCGATTATAGGAATAGCTTTATCAAAAACTTTTTTAATTTCAGAAAGCTTGACGTCCCGGTTAATAAATACTTCTACAATAAAAATATACAAAACGGCGGCGGCTCCTATTTCTACCAGCGAAAGAACCCCTGAAAAATAACCGGCAACAAGCAACGCTGGCAGAAGAATTTCAAAAGCGGAATCTTTTAAAGCAAGTAATGCCTTGCGCCCTTCAAATTTTTCTACAGGAATTTTTGTTTTCACCGATATAATAATACCAAAAATTACCACCGCCAGCACCAGAATAAGACCTGGCGCAATACCGCCAAGAAAAAGATGAAAAATATTTGTTTGCGTAACAGTTCCCACAAGGATCAGCGGAAGGCTCGGCGGGAAAAGAAGCCCTATGCTTCCCGCTGATGTTAAAAGCCCTATTGAAAATTCTTCTGGATATTTAAGATGTTCCTTCAATATCGTATACAAAATACCGCCAAGCGCGAGTATTGTAACGCCCGACGCCCCTGTAAAAGAAGTAAAAAAAGCGCAAATAACTACGGTTACTATTATTATTCCGCCGGGAAGCCAGCTGAAAAAACTGCGGAACGTATGAACAAGCCTCTCGCCCGCCTTGCTTTCGGAAAGGAAAAACCCGACGATTGTAAAAAGCGGAATCGCTATAATATTTTGATTCGTAAGAGCGGAATAAACGTCGGCGGCGACAGAATCCATCTCTCCGCCTGAAGACTGCATAAGAATCAGAGCAAGGCCGCCCATAACTATAAAAAGCGGAGTTCCGCAAAAGGCCGCTAAAATAAGCAATATTATAAACGGCATTTTAACGTAGCACGTAAAAATGAAAAATTTATCGCAAATATTAAAGACGGAGTCCGGCATATCAAAACCCCATATTATCTTTGCGATAACGGGGAAAGAAGCGATTGTTCCCAATAAAATAGCCAGTACAGGCAGAACTTTTTTCCACCCGGTAAGGTATGTTCTGCGCGCAAAACGAAAACCGATTACTACAAAAGCGATAGGAATAATCGCAGAAAGAATACGGTCGGAAATAATACCAACTTTGTTTCCCTCCAGCCCCAGTTTGATAAAAGATACCGAACTCCATGCAATTACAACGGCGGTAAAAGCCGAAACAAGATTGCATAAAGTTTTCAATCGCGGTTTTATTTTACCTTCGGGAACATAATGCACAAGAGAAATTGCCATATGCCCTTCATTTCTTGTGCAGATCATTCCGCAAAGAAGACCTGTAAACAGCAAAAGGTGCGAAGTAAACGCAGAAGAACCAAGTATGCCTGTTCTGAATAAACGCGCAATTGACTCAACTACAGGAAACAGCGCCAACAGGCTTAACGCGGCAAAGCAGAAGATTTCCTCGATTAAGTACAGAACTGATTTTGCCCCGGCAATTTTTTCTTCGGCGTTTTGGTTCTCCACTTTTAACGTCCCTTTCTATATTGAGTCAATATATCTTTGATCTGTAAATAATATTCTCTGTTAAAAACAGGAGTTACGCCGCCGACAAGATTGTTTTCATATTTCGCGGTATCGTCGTACCATATCTGCACTTGTTGTGAAGAAGGATTATTTACTTTAAGACCGTACTTGACCATTGTTGAAACAGCTTCGGTTTCAAAACCTGAAATTGACGATTCAATTTCTCTTTCCAGTTTTTTACAAACTTCCAAAAGTTGCGGTTTGTACTTGTCCGGTATCCTACGCCACGCGGTATTGTTCATAAAAACACCGCCCATAAAAGGAGCGACATTTACATTTACCATATTTCCGGCTACTCCAAAAAGCTGATTTCCGGCGGCGTATATGGGGCTTATATATGTCGCGTCAATCATACCGCTTCTGAACGCAACAAGAGTATCAGGAAGACTTACAGGAACTATCTGATACCCCATGAGTCTGAATGCCTGTATCATTTGTTGATCATCAGGCGGCGATGAAAGCCTTGCTTTCTTTAATTCATCCGGCGTAAAAACCGGCATTTTGGAAAATATCTTTATCCAGCCGGCGCACGCCCACGCGAGCGTTACATAGCCGTTTTGCTGTATCTTAGTGTCCAACTGCGGTTTAATTTTGAGCATTACCGCATTTAATTCTTCGTCATTCCTTATTAAGAACGGATAACTTATTGCCATTACTTCCGGCATTATCGCGCTTACTCCGGCGCTTGTAAAAACAGCCGCCTGAATTTGGTTGATTTTCAGTTTTCTTAAAACTTCACCCTCGCCGCCAGCTGTCCCGTTATGAAAAACAATTACTTCTACCTCGCCGTTGGTTATCCTTGACCATTCAGCCGCTATTCTGTTTATGCCCGCTCCCCATGCGGTATTTTCCGGAACAAGCGAAGCAAGCCTGATGGTTATTTTTCCCTGAGCGAATATTGGACATACGATAAAAAAAAGCAGAATAACTGTCAGCAATTTAAATTTTTGTCCGTTCACGAAATCCTCCTTAACAATCTTTACAATATTGGACTTGTTCGACAACTGCGAACCTTCGGTTCGAGTTGGTTGTCTCATGTCAGCTACGCTGACCAGTCTTGCGGTTTCTCAGGCTATAAGCCTGCGAACGCGGACTTTAGTCCGAAAGTTCGACAAAACCGCATTTTTTATATGAAGTTGTTCAGAAACTGAAGTTTCCGAACAACTCTATTAGACTTATTCAATAACTGCGAACCTTCGGTTCGAGTTGGTTTTATTAAACAACTCTATTCTTCATCTCCCCAGTCATATCCTGTATCAAAATCAATAAAAAACAAAGCCGCCGAATCCAAAAGATAGCGCGCCTTCTTTTGCGCCATTATATTTACAAGGCGGTTTGAAATATCCTTATCAGGATCGATAGAAAGCGCCTTTTCCAGTAATTCTTTAAATTTATCATAATTTTGAGCGGGGATCGAGACGGTCTGGGCATAAGTTACATAAGGGCCGGCAGAAAGCCCCTTGGACTTTTCAAGGGCTTTTTGATAATGATATTCAATTTTTGACTTATCGCCGCCCATAGTATCAGGGATTGAAGCGTGAAAAATAAGCAAAAATTCATCAAGCGCGCCGGAATTAAAATCAGGATTAAGCTCGTAAGCGCGTTCGACCAGCGCGTAAAACTCCGGTATTCTTACCCCAAGGTCCATATCAAAAGGGTTAAGCGAATACGCTGAAAGCCCCGCCGCCGCCGACCAATACAGAGCCGGAACATCGTCTTTTTTCATTTTTTCCAAAAAATTATTTAATTTTTCCTGACGGAAAGAAGCGGTAAAACCAGGATATTTTAATTCAAGACCACGGTACAATATTAAAAGCCCCCTAATGTAGAGATTTTTCGCGCGTACAACCTCGGCTTGCCTTTCGGCGTACATGGAACGAGGCAATCTCTCGGCCGGTCCCTGTACAAAAGCGTTGGCGTACATTACAAAAAGCGAACCTGTAGTGTTTATAAGCCCTTGATGTTCAGGGTTTGACGAAAGAAGGGACTCGTACATTTTTATTGCAAAAGGAAGGGCGTCCCCTACAAGTTGAGGGTCGGAATCCCCAGTAAAAACATCTGAACTGCCTTCTCCTGTAAGCGCGTCCGAAACCGCATTTATCGCCATCTTATTGATCGAACAGGAAGGCAAAACAAGGCACACGGCAATAATAATTGTAGATAAATATCGTTTTTTCATAATTTTGTCCAAGTTTATACTAGAAAGTATAAGCCATTAAAACGGCGTATACCAGTACTGATAAGCGGCATTAAAAAACCGCTTATATAAAATTATACCACAAAAAAAGAAAAAAAGGGGAATTTATATAGAAAATCAACAATAGAGTTTTTAAAGCAACAGCAGATTGCAAACTTCTTTATAAAATCGCATTTTTATAGTCCGAGCATTAAAAATATAAATAGAGTTGTTCGGAAACTTCAGTTTCTGAACAACTTCATATAAAAAATGCGGTTTTGTCGAACTTTCGGACTAAAGTCCGCGTTCGCAGGCTTATAGCCTGAAAAACCGCAAGA
>JAITUY010000263.1 GCA_031286095.1 Treponema sp.
TCTTGCGGTTTTTCAGGCTATAAGCCTGCGAACGCGGACTTTAGTCCGAAAGTTCGACAAAACCGCATTTTTTATATGAAGTTGTTCAGAAACTGAAGTTTCCGAACAACTCTATTATACAAAAAACTTTAATTTTACCGCGGACAACATTCACCTGACAGCTTGGATGTATCAAAAAGAATAATTAGTGTCTGTTCATAAAGCCGGTTACTTCTCGGACAGTCCTGCATTTTTTCAGGCTAAAGTCTTACAAAAATGCGATTTTATAAGAAAGTTGTCAAAAAACTGAAGTTTTTAAATAACTCTACTATAATTAGAAAGGTGTCTAAACAAGTTTTTCAAACTTTTCGGACACCGCCAACTCTATTTTTTTATCCAAGTATTCGTTTCCTGTAAGCGGAGCCTATGCGTTTAAGGGTTTTTAAGACTGTCTCCCCGTCCTCAGTTTGTTTTTTTAGATCGATTGTAAACTGGTTCATGGAAAAATGCCTGAATAAAAAAAGTTGTTTGTATAATTCAGGTTTGTCCGCGTATAATTCTTTAAGCCTGTTTGTGTAAATTTCAAAAATACCGCCTTTTTTCATTTCCGAATATCCTGTAATCCAAACATGAGTGTTAAGAGCCTCGTGAAATTCAAGAAGAAGCTCAGCCATTTTTTTTTGGGAGCTTTCCAAAGCGCCCGTGATTGAACGGCCGCCCGTTTCTGCTTCCATTTCGCAAAGCTTATTTAATTCCGCTGTGCGCGGGGAGTGAATCGGAGTTTTGTTAAGGATAATTACGTTTTTTAGGAAATCAATGCCAAGAGACGGATTATCGCGGAAAAATTTTTGCGCTATTTTTCCCGACGGCCCTACAAGGTAGCGCCTGTTTTGCGCCGCCTGTTCTCTTCTGCCAGGATTGTCCGCTACAAGGATCAGCTTTATTTCAGCGTCAGCCGTTACATCATCAAGCGCGGTATTATACACGACAGGGGTTTCCACAACATAGGCGGAATTTTTTCCATCCGAGCGGGCATCGGCAAATTTTTGCTGTATCGTTTTTAATTTTGGCAGTACGCTTTCAATTTCTTCCGTTATGCGGCGAAAATGCGTCTTTGCCTTAACAAAATTTTTCCATTGTGTTTGATTCACAAAAATTATCCGCGAGAAGAAACTTCCAGTATCAGTTCAACCTCGCCCCTTGAAAGGTTTAGCGAGTTTGCGATTTCTTCGGTTGTCCAGCCTTTTGCCTTTAACCTTATGACATTGTCGCGGGTCTGCGGCGGCGGGGCTCCCTTGCTTGTTATCTGAACTTTACCGCCTTCTTTTTCAAGATTCGATTTTGTTTGTTTTAACTGGCTTCTTATGTCTTTGTCCAAAGATTTTAATTCTGTTTCCGTACGCGCCAGCCATTCGCGGGCGACATTCATTTCCTTGATACGATCTTCGATCTTCGCAAGAGAATCGTCAAGAACGGCAATTTTGTCCAGCGCGTCCGCCGCTTTTACGCTTTCTTTGGCAAGAGCTTCAATAGAGGTTCGCATATTCTCAAACTGGTCGGAAAGTTTTGTGATGATAATTTCGGCGTTGTTAATCGCGTTTTCAGTTTTTTGCAGGGCGTTGAAGTTGCGCGTTATGCCTTCGTTTGTTTCTTCTAACACTTCGTTCTTGCGTTCAACGCGCTGGTACTTTTCTTCAGTTTCCTTGATAGTATCTTCCAGTTTGCGCAGTTTTAACTGTACCGCCTCCAGAATGTCGTCTGAATTTGTAACTTGGGCAAGCCTTTCCTCGACAGACTGCGAAGTTTTTATCAGTTTGTCAAAATCGTTCTTCATTTGATCTATACGCGTTTTTTCGTTGATAAAGCGCGTCATCTTGTTGTTAACTTCGTCTTCCAGCCGCTTGATGCGCGTGAACTGGTTCTCCAAATTAGTAATTTCTTTCTTTCGCTGATCAAGGCGGTCAAGATCGCCTGAAATTTCCGCCATGCGCTGATCCAGCTCTTTTCTTAACTCGCCTGTCTGATCAAATATTTTTTTCTGAACGCCGAGTTCTTTGCGTATGTCTTCCAGATTCTGGCGGAACAGTGAAATGCGCTCGTCATTTTCGCTTGCGGTTTCCCTGCTGTGGCGGCGCAGTTCTTCAAGATAGGCGTCCATATCGCGTATTCTCGTATTGTACTGATTCTGCCAGTTTTCAAAGTTTTGTTTTGATTTAAGCAGAGATTCTTCCAGAGCGGCCTGCGCGGTCTGCGAATGAGATGTAAGTTCCGAAAGTTCTTTTTCCACTTCTTTTTGTTTTTGGCGCAGTATTTCCTGCATGGAAATCTGGTGTTGTCCGGCCTGTGTTTTTAATTCGTTTTCCGCTGTTACGCGAATTTCCGCAAGGTCTTTTTCTATCTGTTCCGCGAAAGACGAGCGCGCTTCGTCGGCGTTGTTCATTTCCTGCCTGATACTGTCTTCAAATGCGGAGGCTTCGTCCTTAATCTTCTTCATGTCGGCGGAAATTTTTTCGCTTATAACTGCAATGTCTTTGCGCTGAACGGCAACGGCTTCTTCCTGCGTTTTCTGCCATTCCTTGGAAAGTTTTTCCGCGCCTTTCTCAATACGGTCTTCAAGACTGCCTTGCCAGTCCTTGATTTGTTTTGTAATTTCTCCCGTGCGTTTCCCGATTTCAACTGCGAATTCGGTTTCAAAGGAACTAAGTTTTTCTGACACGTTGTTTAACGCCTGCTGTTTGATGCCATTAAGTTCGTTATTCATATCGTCAATCTCTTTTCGCAGGGCTTTTGCCAGAGCGCTGATTTCGGAATTTGACGCGGATATTGCGGAACCGGTTTCTTTCTTAAAGGCGGAAAGATCGTCATTGACCCTGTTTACCGCATCCTGCATTGACCTGCGCAATTCGTTCTCCAGTTTTGTGGCGTCGTCCGCAAGACTGTTAAGCTGACCAATAGATTCCGTTTGTATTTTTCTGTATTCTTCAAGCCGTTTCTCAGTCTTCGAGATTATATTTTGTTCGGTATCTTTGCAAAGGGATTTCCATGTTTCCAGTTGATTTCCAAGCGTCGAGTTTATTTCGTCGTATTGGGCGGCAATAGCGGCGGCTGACTTTTCTTTAACCTCTTTTAAAGCGCCTGCCAATTCGACATTCTGCTGTTTAATAGCCGAATCTGATCTCTGCTTGATGTCGCTTAAAGCGGATGAAAGTTCCTCGTCCTGCTGTTTAATAGCCGAATCCGATTTCTGTTTGATGTCGCTTAAAGCAAACGAAAGATCGTCGTTCTGCTGTTTAATAGCCGAATCCGATTTCTGCTTGATATCGCTTAAAGCAGATGAAAGTTCTTCATTCTGCTGTTTAATAGCGGAATCCGATTTCTGCTTGATGTCGCTTAAAGCGGATGAAAGTTCATCGTCCTGTTGTTTAACGGCGGCGTCTGACTTTTGCCTTATATCGCTTAAAGCAAACAAAAGTTCGTCATTCTGTTGTTTAATCGCCGTCTCTGATTTTTGTTTGATGTCGTTTAAAACAAATGAAAGATCGTCATTTTGCTGTTTAACGGCAGAATCCGCTTTTTGTTTAATGTTGTTTAGGGCGGAAGAAAGCTCTTCATGTTGTTGCTTGATCGCGGAGTCAGATTTTTGCTTGATATCGCTTAAAGCGGATGAAAGTTCGTCGTGCTGTTGTTTTATGGAAGACGCCGATTTTGTTTTTAATTCGGCAAGAGACTGGGCGAGTTCGTTTTTTGATATGTTTATGGAAGCGTCCAGTTCCTTGTGCTGTTTTTCCGCCATTTTTCTAAACTCGGAAATATTATTTTTCCAGTCAGTTTGATGCTGTAAAAGCGAATTGTTAATTGTTTCCCGTTCCTTTGCAATTGCAGAGTTCATTTCTTCCTGCTGTTTTGCGAGGGCGGCGCTGATTTCCTCTTTCTGTTTTTTCGCAAGAGCGTCAAGCTCTCCCGCGTTCTTTGTCCATTCCAGATGATAATTTTTTTGCTTTGCGCCAAGATCGGTTATTTCCGCATTGTATTTTTCATGAATGGTTTTTATCTTATCCTGAATTGACAATTGTTCGGTCTTAAGCGTTTCCTGCGCGGTCTTTATTTTTTCGTCAAAGAAAACTTTTACCTGATTAACCCTTTCCTGCGCCTGTTCCCGCAGTTTTATAAGAGCGGCGTCTTCCAGTTTGTCGGCGCGCTTTGCGGCGTTTTCGATTATGTCCTTGAGAGTCTTTTTTATATTTTCCATTTCCCGCGCAAGGTGCGCCTCTCTCTCTTTCTCGAATTTTTGTATCGCATCACGGTGCGCCTCAATTTTCCGTCCGACAGTGTTCGCGGTGTTTTCAAAATCCGTAACCATCATTTTAGCCGAGGAAATAACCCCGCTCGCTGTCTGTTCCAGAGTTTCGGCGTTTTGTTTTTTTACGCGCTCTTCGGCGCTTTCAAGATTTTTCTCCGCCCTTTCCAGATTTTTCTGGAACATATCAAGCCTTTCTTTTACCTCGCTTACTTTTTTGCCGGTACTGTCCACAAAGGCGGATTCGTCTCTTATGCGGTTCATGTTTTCCTGCACTCTGTTTGTCATTCCTGAAAGTTCGTCAAGCGAGGATTCAAAGTTGTGTATTTGTTCGTCTATACGCGAAATTACTTCGTATTTTTTTCCAAGTTCTTCTTCGGTAACCTGCTGGATATTCTTCATCAACTGCATAGCGGCTTTTGTTTCCACGTCCAGGTTAATGCCGTAATTTTTTACCGCTTTTGCCTTTTCATCGGCGTGCGCGGCTATATCTTCCTTGCACTTTTCGGCGAACTTTTTTATCTTTTCAAAAGAGCGGTAGTTTTTATCGGTAACCCTGAAAAGTATCAGGGCAAGCACAACTATACAAAGCGTTATTATATTTCCGGCGGTAAAAATCATTAATATTAATTTAGCATAAAATCGGACAATTGGCGATAGTTATTAAAGGAAAAATCCGGCAGTGGTTTTTTAAGACCGCTACCCGGAAAAAGCGGACTTTTTATCCATGCGGTTTTCATTCCCGCCTTGTTTGCGCCGGCCACGTCATAAGCTCTGCTGTTCCCAACGTACAAGATTTTCTCCGGCGGCAATGACATGGCGTCCGCAAGCTTATTAAACGACAACGGGTGCGGTTTTAAAGCGCCAAAAGTCTCCGAACATAGAACCGCGTCCCAAAAGCCGTTTAACCCCATATATTCCAGTTTTGTATCGGGCGGAAAGTCCGACAAAAGCCCCAGTTTGAATCCCGCTTTCCACAGGGCGTCGATAGTTTCCCTTACCCATTTGAAAGGTTTAATTTTCTTAAAAGGCGGCTCCCACGCTTTGTAAATAAGCGCGTCTATTTTTTCTTTAAGCTGATCAGATGGGACAGACAGAAGTTTCGCGGTAATGTCCGCCTGATACTGATAAAAATCGCCCTGCACAATGGACAGATTTTCCTGTTCTTTACGGATAATGTTTCTTGATCTGCCGAAAGCTACGACAAGGGGCAGTTGTTTTAATATGGCGGGAAGAATCCTTATATGAAGACGGTAATTCGGGTATAAAGTTCCGTCAAGATCAAACGCTACGCCTTCAATGCCGTTCAGCATGAATACATTATAGCGTTTTTTATTAAGGATCGAAAGTGCTTACAACGGGAATTTGTACAAGATTGATATAATGTCCGGGATAGCGGTTTCTAAAACCTGTAAAAGATGTTTCCGCGGCGCTTTCAAAAACCACAATCTTAAAAACGCCGTATTCGTCAAAATACGGGATAAGCGCGGCGACATGGAAATACTGACGAAGACGCGGAGCGCCCCTAAGGTTGGTTTCGGTTACCGGAGCGCCGATTTCATTATTAACCGCAGAAAGATAAAATTTAAAAGGATTGTCGATGGCTAGAGTGTATAGCAGGGGATAAAGTCCCTCGACACCGTAGCCCGCCTCGCCTAAAAAGCCGGGATAGGAAACGGTAACAAAAGTCTTGTTTTCGTTTACCAGCACAAGCGAAAAATTATCGTTTCGCACCTCGAATTCGTCAAGGTTACGGTATGAGTTTGATCGAAGTATGCCGTTTGCTTCGGAGGCAAGATTTCTGATCCAGTCGAGACCAAAGTAAGGATCGCGCCTTTGTTCCCAATTTTCGGTAAAGGAAGAACCTCGTCCTCCGAACGGCGCTTTAAGCGGCGTTATGGAAAGCCTTGCGCCTGTAACAGGGCGGAGAATGCCGTCTATCAGCCATTTTGTAAAACCAGAACAGTTAAGCCCCGCGCCTGCGGAAGGCTGGCGCTGAAGATTGTTAATAAAAACATAATTCCCGTTCTCGTCGATAGCGCCGTCGTCCGCAAAACGCAGGGGACCAAGATATTTGCGGACATTGGTTATAAATTTGACGGTATTTTTGTAATAAGCGGGTTGAGGTTCAAAATATTTAACCGGAAATTTGTCTCCAGCCAGTTTTAAGATATCGTTTAATTGCATGGAATAAAGACGTTCAAAAGAAACTGCCACAGGCAGGGAATTGACAATATAGCCGCCGTAAACAACCGCGTCCATCTGGCATTTTTCGCTGTTAAAAGGGCGGAATTGAATATAGGTATATTGATCGCTTCTTAAAAATATTCTTATTAGCGAGCCTTCCCCCGTATTCTTCCTGCGGGTAATCATCCACGACCCCTGCGCCCAGCCTGGAAACTGCCCTGTCGCTCTGCGCGGAACCGCTGGATTGTTGTCTGTCTCTATTTTACCGCTGATAAGCTCACGCGAAAAAAGAACCATAAATTCATCTTTGCTTTCCAGCGCGCTTACCTGCACCCTTTCTCCGCTTGGCAGATATTCAATTACAGGCTGTTTGGAGAGAACCCTCGCTGGAACTTCCATTAGCCATGAATCTTTAAATTTGAGTCTTAAAAGCGAGTCGTCAGGTATTTTAGATACGGGCAGATCAAGACCGAAGACTGGGAGAACAATGAAAAATACAAGAAAAACTGTTAAAAAACGGGACATATTACTTCTATTATCGGCATAATTTTAGTATAATTTTTATGGAATGTTTTAAAAAACGGAGGGTATCCATGAAATTATATAGTCGCGGACAGGTATTGTTTTTTTCGCTTTTATCGGGGCTTATTGTTCTTCTTTTTGCCCTTGGGTTTGGGGTATTAAAACCGTTAAGACAAGAGGCGTCTGCGGAAGCCGTAAGCCAGCAAGCGGAAAAGCAGTCTGATGAATTTAAACTTTTTCAGACCGAGTATAAGGCGCTTGCGACTGCAGATTTGATTCCGTATTCAGAAAGCGAGCGTGAAAATATTTCGATATATGAAAATCTTAATTCAGCGGTCGTCAACATTACCACTGAGACTGTGGCTATCAACTGGTTTCTTGAGCCTGTTCCGCAGGAAGGCGGCTCCGGTTCCGGCACTATAATTGACACGAGGGGCTATGTTGTTACCAATAACCATGTTATAGAAAGAGCGACAAAAGTTTTTATTAACCTTGCGGACGGCAGTCAGTTTGAGGGTACTGTAGTAGGAACCGACCCTGAAAGCGACATTGCTGTTTTGAAATTTGATCCTCCCAAGGGAATGGAACTGCATACAATTCTTTACGGTGATTCTTCCGTTCTTAGAGTCGGGCAGAAAGTTTTGGCGATTGGCAACCCGTTTGCGCTTGAGCGCACGCTAACCGTGGGGATTGTTTCCGGTCTTGGGCGTCCTATTCAAACGGCAAGAAACCGCATTATCCGCGACATGATCCAGACCGATGCTTCGATAAACCCTGGTAACTCGGGCGGCCCTCTTCTTGACACTCAAGGCAAAATGATCGGCATAAACACGATGATCTATTCTCCGTCAGGCGGTTCGGTAGGCATAGGCTTTGCCGTTCCCGTAAACACCGCCAAGCGCGTTGTGGGCGAACTTATCCAATACGGAAAAGTCCGCAGGGGCTGGCTGGACGCGACTGTCGTACAGATTTTTCCAAGCCTCGTCCGTTACGCAAAACTGCCGGTTGAAACGGGCTTGCTTGTTTCGCGCACGGCTCGCGGCGGCTTTTGCGATAAAGCGGGTTTAAAGCAGGGTAACGATCCCGTGCAGTACGGGCGCAGTGTAATTTATCTTGGCGGCGACATTATCACCGCCGTAAACGGGGTAAAGATCAACGCCCTTGCCGACCTTTACGCCTCGCTGGAAGCCTGCAAACCGGGCGATACCGTAAAAGTGGAAATTATCCGCGGCGGACAGCCGAGCTCGCTTAATATCACCCTGGCGGACAGGGAAGAAGTGATGAATTAGAAAGAGAAATACTTTAATTGTGAATAAAACAATCAGGGCAGAACTTGATAAACTTACAGAACTAATTAGAGTCTGTCTATAATGTGGACACATTATAGACAGACTACCTTAAAAAACGTATTTTCGTAGCCTTTTGGCGAGAAAATACAAGGTCTGTCCGCAAAGTAACCGACTTTGTGGACAGACACTAATTATCAATAAAAAAGTATTTTTGCAGGGCTAAGGCTTGCTTTAACCCAAAAAAATGCAAGACCTGTTTGACAACCAACCGGGTTGTCGAACAAGTCCAATATTATTTTTTCATTTTTTTGCTAAAAAGCCGCCGAAAAAAATGTACGCAGATGGTTTCAGCATATTCCTTCGTTGCGGGAACGTTCCGCACATAAGGGAGGTTAAGTCATATGATACCCGCCAACAGGCGGTGTATATCACACTCAAGGAGTTTTGTATGAAAATCAGCGAGGGGATACATTGAAAAGGAGAGAAAATCAACAATCTCAACGAGGTTGCAGAAAAACTGTTTTTGAACAAACAAAAAAGCTATTGAAAAACCATTGATTTTAGGCATATTTTGAAGTCATTTTTTTAGGACAGCCTCAATTATTTCAGTTTTTTCTTGACTACCAAAACGGCAATTCGTAACTTTTATTAATTGAGAAATACGGCAAATATTCTCATTACCGCAAATGATAGTGGGGACTTTAATAATATCCTTGACTCGCTTAACAACCAAAATGGTTTAAATATAATCGGCGTAGAAAGCAATGAAGCCAATACAATTATAAAATCTGAGCGTTTTAAACCCGACGTGTTGATTTTGGATTTAACTCAATCTGTAATGGACGGAACGGAACTTGCGCCCATTATACACAGAAGATCGCCTAATACGGGTATTATTATGATATGCGACAGAGATGAAAATGATTATGCAGGTACGGCGCTCAAAGCAGGAATTTCAGGTTTTTTACTTAAAAAGACGGACATGAACAAATTACTTCACGCCGTAAGAATTGTAAATATGGGCGGATATTACATAAGTTCTTCCATCATAAGAAGAGCGCTGGATTCAATTACAGTTATAAACCAGTTTCCCGGTAAGTCTAACGTTAATAAAGGAGAAAACTGCCTTTTATCTCCTGTTGAACGCTGTATAGTAGTTGAACTTGCCCAGGGGCTGTCCGACAAGGAAATAGCCGTACGTTTAAATTACAGCGCCGGAAGCATAAGAAACTGTGTAACCTCTATAAAACGTAAAACAAAACTGAAAAACCGCGTGGAAATTGTCGTTTTTTCGCTTGTTTGCGGACTTATTGATATTGAACAGTTGGATTTTACAGTCAAAAAAGAATAGAGTTATTTAAAAACTTCAGTTTTTAGGCAACTTCCTTATAAAATCGCATTTTTGTAAGGTATTAGCCTGAAAAAATGCAGAACTTGTTCAATAACCAACTGGGTTATTGAACAAGTCCAGTGATAGACATATTTTAAACTATACAATACAATAGAGAAATACGGAGGGAGTATGCAGACAATTTGCGGTATTGACCTTGGAACCCAGAGTTGTAAACTGGTTATCTACGATTACGAAAAAAAGTCTATTATTGCCCAATCTCAGGCTCCGGTGGATATAATTGCCCACAATGACGGCACAAGGGAACAAAAAACCGAATGGTATGACGCGGTTGTAAAAACCTGTTTTGATAAAATCGAAAATGACGTAAAAAAAACCATAGCCGCCATCGGCGTTTCGGGACAACAGCACGGATTTGTTCCGCTGGACGCTAAAGGGAAACCCGTCTACAATATCAAACTCTGGTGCGATACTTCCACAACGGACGAATGCGAAGAATTAACAAAAGCAGTAGGCGGCGAAAAAAAACTTATCGCCAAAGCCGGGCTTCCCATGAGACCGGGTTACACCGCTCCAAAAATTTTATGGCTTAAAAAACACAAGCCTACAGCTTTCGCAAAACTTAGGCATATACTGCTTCCCCACAACTACATCAACTTTTTATTGACAGGCGAATATTGGGCGGAATACGGCGATGCATCGGGAACCGCCCTTTTTGACGTCCGCGAACGCAAATGGTCTTCCGCCGTTTGCAAGCACATTTCACCCGATCTTGAAAAATATCTTCCGCCTCTGACACATTCCGACAAAACAGCCGGAAAAGTAAGCAAAGCCGCGGCGGAATTATACGGTATCAAAGAAGGGGTGCTGGTCTCGTCGGGCGGCGGCGACAACATGATGAGCGCAATCGGCACGGGAGCCGTCCGCGACGGTTTCCTTACCATGAGTCTTGGCACGTCGGGAACGCTTTTCGGTTTTTCAAAAAAACCGGTTATTGATCCCACGGGAAACCTTGCCGCCTTCTGTTCATCGTCAGGCGGGTGGCTTCCGCTCCTCTGTACCATGAACTGTACTGTGGCAAGCGAAGAGTTTCGCAAACTTATGCAGTTAGACGTAAAAGCTTTTGACGCGGAGGCCAACAAAGCCCCAATCGGCGCAGATGGCATTGTAATCCTGCCCTTCTTCAACGGAGAGCGGACTCCCAACTTGCCAAACGGCAGGGCGAGCATCAACGGTATAACTGCCGCCAACTTTAAACGCGAAAACCTTGCGCGCGCCGCGCTTGAGTCCGCCATTTTCGGAATGAGAATCGGGCTTGACGGGTTTAAGGCTCTTGGTTTTAAACCGAAAGAAATACGGCTGACGGGCGGCGGCTCAAAAAGCCAGCTTTGGCAGAATATCGCGGCAAACGTTATGAATCTGCCGGTTCGCATTCCAATCGGCTCGGAAGCCGCCGCGATGGGAAGCGCGATTCAGGCTCTTTGGTGTCTGCAACGCAACACGCACTGGGAAGGGAAAAAAAGTTCTATCGAGGAATTAACAGACGAGCATGTTGCGTTAGGCGCAACAATCAAACCGGACAAGAAGATCGCGGGACTGTATAACAAGGCTTACGCTGTGTATTCACAGTACCTTGAAACTTTAAGTCCTTTGTATGAATAAGGGAAAGGGAACTGAAGTTTTTTGATGTTCTTTTGTATTAAAACTTTTAAGAATTCCGGTTTTTAAAAGTTAAATAATGGAACTCTCTAAAACAACTGATTTTTAGGGGTTCCTTAATATTATTTTATGGAGGCTAAAATGGCGGATTATTTTGTTGGCGGGAAGGAGTATTTCCCGGGAATCCAAAAAATCAAATTTGAGGGAGCAAAGAGCAAGAACCCTCTGGCGTTCAAATTTTATGACGCTGAAAAAGTCGTTGGCAAAAAAAAGATGAAAGATCATCTGCGCTTTGCTATTGCCTACTGGCACAGTTTTTGCGGAGACGGCGGGGACCCGTTTGGTCCCGGCACGCACATCTTCCCGTGGAACACAGACGCTAAAGACCCGATGGACGCGGCAGACAAGAAAATGGATGCCGCTTTTGAATTTTTTACAAAAATAGGCGCAGAATACTGGGCGTTCCATGACAGGGACGTGGCTCCCGAAGGCGAATGCCCGGCGTGCAGTGAAAAAAATCTTATGACGTTAGTTGCAAAGGCAAAAAAATTGCAAGGCGAGACGGGAGTTAAACTTCTTTGGGGAACCGCGAATGTTTTTGGCAACCCGCGCTTTATGAACGGGGCCGCGACCAATCCCGAATTCGGCGTTGTCGCTCTTGCCGCAACGCAGGTAAAAGCCGCGATTGACGCAACAATAGAACTTGGCGGCTCGGGCTACACTTTCTGGGGCGGACGCGAAGGCTACATGAGCCTTTTAAATACCGATCTTAAAAGAGAAAAAGAAAACCTTGCGCGCTTCCTTACAATGGCAAGGGACTACGCCCGCAAACAAGGTTTTAAAGGCGTGTTCTATATTGAACCAAAACCGATGGAACCGACAAAACATCAATATGATTTTGACACAGAAACTGTTATCGGCTTCCTGCGCCAGTGGGGTCTTGATAAAGATTTCCGCATGAACATTGAGGCCAACCACGCCGAGCTTGCCGGACACGAATTCGCGCACGAACTGGAAACAGCCGCTGTCTCCGGCTTCTTTGGCTCAGTAGATGCCAACCGCGGCGACGTACAGAACGGCTGGGACACAGACCAGTTCCCGATGAGCTACTACGAAACCGCAATGGCGATGTACACAATTCTTAAAATCGGCGGCTTTACAACAGGCGGTCTGAACTTCGACTCGAAAGTCCGCAGAAACTCAGTAGACCCGGCTGACCTCTTTGTCGCGCACATCGGCGGCATGGACGCGTTCGCGGTAGGACTTGAAGTCGCCCAAAGAATCATCGACGACGGCATCATTCCTAACTTTGTAAAAGAGCGTTATGCGTCATTCTCAAACGGAGACGGCGCGAAGTTTGCCAAAGGCGAGCTTACGCTTGAACAGCTTGCGAAAATTGGAACGGACGCAGGTTACGGCAAGACGGGTTTAACAAGCGGCAAGCAGGAATATCTTGAGAATGTCCTGAACAGTTACTTGCTGGGATTGTAAACGATTTAATTGCGTAGAGACAAAAAAAGGGGCTGTCCAGGAAGTAAATGGTAGCCCCTTTATAAATTTCCAGAAATTAAAAAACATGATAAAGTTTCAACATGAGCAAAGGGAAAAGTGACAAAATAACGTACAAGCCCTAT
>JAITUY010000264.1 GCA_031286095.1 Treponema sp.
TCTTGCGGTTTTTCAGGCTATAAGCCTGCGAACGCGGACTTTAGTCCGAAAGTTCGACAAAACCGCATTTTTTATATGAAGTTGTTCAGAAACTGAAGTTTCCGAACAACTCTATTATAATTTATGCAATGCGTCTCTTATTTTGTTTAGTAAAACCGGACCTCCGCAGGGCTTGGTAATGTAATCAAATGCTCCTAGTTTATGCGCCCTTTCTTTCGCGCTCTCCTCGTCCAATGTTGTATAAAACATTACCGGAGTGGATTTTAAAAATTCAATTTCACGAATTTTGCTGAATACTGTCCAGCCGTCCATCTTCGGCATTATAACATCAAGCAGTATTAAATCAGGAATTATTTTACTTTCATTTAAGAATTCTAATACTTCTTCCCCTGACTTCACCTTAAAAACTATATACTCATCTTTTAATGATAATTCAGTGATTAAAAGATGCGCTTCATCATCATCAACTAAAAGTATAACTTTGCGTGAATTAATGCTTTTAATCACTTTTTACTCCTAAATAAAAGTTTTTTTAATTAATAGGTTTGTTAAGAAACTGAAGCTTCCAAACAACTTCTTTGTAAAATAACGTTCTTGCCGGACCTTAGTTCGCTGGCTTATAGCCTAAAAAAATACAATAGAGTTGTTCGGAAACTTAAGTTTTTCTAACAACTACCAATAAAAAAGATTTTTGCAGGGCTAAAGCTTGCTTTAGCACAAAAAATGCAGGACTTGTAAGACAACCAACTGGAACCTGCGGTTCGTGGTTATTAAACGAGTCTATTATTATACTACAAAATCATTAGGGTCTTGTAAATAATTTTTATTTATTTTTTGAATATTTTAGGTGTCATTGTATTAAAAACAGCCACTTTTCAATTAAAATAGCGTTCCAAAATCTTTTAGATTTCATCAAATTCCCCTCTTGAACAAACGCGGTTAATTGTATATAAAGGAATAAATTGATAATAAGGAGTTTTTATGAAATTAAACGAGATAAAACATTCGGGACTTAAAAAATGGGTCGAAGACGCAAACGCGCTTATGACCCCCGATTCGGTGGAAGTCTGCGACGGCTCACAGAATGAGTACGACAGAATGTTAAAAATACTCGTGGATTCCGGTCTTGGAACCAAGTTGAACGAGAAAAAAAGACCGGGTTCTTACCTGTTCCGTTCCGATCCTTCGGACGTTGCCCGTGCGGAAAGTCGCACCTTTATCGCCAGCAAAAAAAAGGAAGACGCCGGTCCAACCAACAACTGGAGAGACCCTGTCGAATTAAAAGAGACGATGAGAGGGCTTTACAAGGGCTGTATGAAGGGACGCACAATGTACGTTATCCCCTTCTCGATGGGTCCTGTCGGCTCAGGCATCGCCAAAATCGGCGTGGAAATTACCGACAGTCCGTACGTCGTGGCTAATATGCACATTATGACCCGTGTGGGAACAAAAGTTTTGGACGTTCTCGGAACGGACGGTTTCTTTGTTCCTTGTCTGCACTCAATCGCAAAGCCGCTTGGTCCTGGTGAAAGCGACAACGGTAAATGGCCTTGCGAACCTGATGTCGAAAAGAAGTACATCAGTCACTTCCCCGACACTTACGAAATCTGGTCCTACGGCTCCGGTTACGGCGGAAACGCCCTGCTTGGTAAAAAGTGTCTTGCGCTCCGTATCGCATCGGCGCTTGCCCGCGACGAGGGCTGGCTTGCCGAACATATGCTTATTCTTAAAATAACTAACCCCAAAGGCGAAGTTAAGTACATCACCGGCGCTCTTCCTTCTGCTTGCGGAAAGACAAACCTTGCCATGTTAGTGCCTACTTTGCCCGGCTGGAAAGTTGAGACTATCGGCGACGACATCGCGTGGATGAAATTCGGAGCGGATGGCAGACTGTACGCGATTAATCCTGAAGCTGGTTTCTTCGGCGTCGCCCCCGGAACAAGCGATCAATCTAACTATAACGCGATGAGGGCAATCGAAAAAAACACAATATTTACAAATTGCGGTCTTACCGAAGACGGAGATATATGGTGGGAACAGATCGGGCACGGCGCTCCCGGCAAAACAATCATCGACTGGAAGGGAAATGAAAAGTCCGCTCCGCAGACGGACAAAGCTGTTAAGGGTGAGGAAATCGCCCACCCTAACGCCCGCTTTACAGCGCCCGCTAAGCAATGTCCCGTTATCGCATCCGAGTGGGAAGACCCGAAAGGCGTTCCAATCAGCGCGTTCCTTTTCGGCGGACGGCGCGCTTCGACTATTCCTCTTGTAAATCAAAGTAAGAACTGGGTTCACGGCGTTTTCATGGGATCAATTACAGGTTCGGAAATTACAGCCGCGGCTCTCGACCTTAAAGAAGGTTCCGTCCGCAGGGACCCGTTTGCAATGTTGCCGTTCTGCGGTTATCACATGGGTGATTACTTTAACCACTGGCTTAAACTTGGCAAAAAAGCCGAAGCCGAAGGACGCGGCGACAAACTGCCAAAAATTTTCTTCATCAACTGGTTCCGCAAAGACAAAGACGGTCATTTCATGTGGCCTGGTTACGGTGAAAACTCCCGCGTACTTGCGTGGATTTTCGACCGCTGTGACGGCAAGGACAACTGCATTGAAACCGCAATCGGCTATTTGCCCAAACCTGGTTCAATTGAGCCTCCTGCAGGCGTTAGCGCGGAAACGATGGCGGAATTAATTTCTGCGGACAAAGAAGGCTGGAAAAAAGAAATTTCCGACGTACGTGAAAACCACTACGCGAAATTTGGCGACAAAATGCCAAAAGAACTTTACGATCATCTTACTGAAATGGAAAAAAATCTGGGCGCGTAAGGGTTCAGCGTTAACAGAAAGAGGAACTGTGTTTAACGGTTCCTCTTTTTTTTTATTTGCAGTGGGATTTAATACTCTGGGTTGTCCGAAAAGAATACTCTGCTTCAAACTTCATAAACCAATACGAAAAGAAGAAATATAACTTACAAATTAAAGCAATATAACGCAGATAACGATAAGACGTCAACTAAAAGTTTTTGAACATACCGAAGTTACGCAGTTCATATTGATTCGCGGTAAAAAATCTTGCTTTTTTGACACTCCAATTTTATTTTTGGCAACAATTAGAATACATGGTAGTAAACCTCACAGTTAAATAATTTCCTTGCGAAACGACCTTGTCAATTTTGTAACTCTAACACCAGAGTTGTTCGGAAACTTCAGTTTCTGAACAACTTCATATAAAAAACGCAGTTTTGTCGAACTTTCGGACTAAAGTCCGAGTTCGCAGGCTTATAGCCTGAAAAACCGCAAGACTGGTCAGCGTAGCTGACATGAGACAACTAACTCGAACCGAAGGTTCGCAGTTGTCGAACAAGTCCACTATATCCTTCCCCTTGGAGCGGGGAGTTTCATTGTTTTTTTTTATCAATAATACGTTTTTATTATTATTTTTTATTGGTTTTTTTGTTTTTTTTATTAAGAATGCGCCAAAAGTAATTATATTATGTTTATGAAAAAATTATATATTATTATTTTCCTCATTTTTTGGGGAACAGTCGCCTTTGCTGATACCGGCAATCAAAAAGAAATTGATTTTCTGTTATTTTTAGCTAATAGCGATAATCAGTTTGCGGATAATGCTCAGGCAATAACGCATCTTGATACAGTGGCGCATTATTTGAAGGGCAGAAATATTCTTCCCGGTCAAATATATGTGTATGGATATGCCGCCAATGTTACCAATAATATTGACCCAATCCATTTATCCACAAACAGGGCTCTTTTTGTGATACATGAACTGCAAAGACGAGGCATTGGAAGTAATCTGTTTGCCGATCCTGTAGGGTACGGTCAGGTTAATCTATGGGGCGGCAATACCAATGAACCGGATAGAAGCCCCAACAGGCGCGTTAGGATATTAGTGGAAGATACTATTCTAACGCCGGCTTTAGCTGTTACCGAACCTGTGGCGGTAATACCGCCGGAAAAACCAGCCGAAGAGCCGTCTTATTCATTCCTCTGGTGGCTGTTACCGCTTCCATTGCTTGCCGCTATTGCCGCAATTATTTTCTTTGAGTACAGACGCAAAAAAAACGCGCCAGCTAAACTTTTACCGGTTGCTGTGCATAAAGCCAAACCGTCAAAAGAAAAAATTATAATTTTAAAAGAAGATGTAATTCGGCTCTACGCCTATAAACTGTATAATCAGCGTAACGGGCAGAAAGGGGACGCGGTTGGAGACTGGTATCAGTCTATATGCGAGCTTACCGCTCATTACAAGACTCTTGGCTATCGGGTCATACTGTACTGGGAACAGGAGGCGCAGACATTACAAGCGTAAGGTGTCAGTCTTCAGCCTACAGAAAGAGAAGAACTGGTTGCGGCAGGTTCCTCTTTTTTTCCAAGTGCCGGTTTATTAGACTTGTCCGAAAACTGAAAATTTTCAAACAACTCTATTTTAAAAACCCCGCCCATAAATTATCCATTTCCGGCGGTTCCGCCGTTACGCGGATTATTCCGCTCTTGTTCAGCGGATCGGGAAATGAAAGACCCCTCGCGTGCAGGCGTATGCCTCCGTCTTTTTCACTGCGTTTCGCTCCGTATTTTAAGTCGCCTTTTATGTGAAGCCCCTCGGCGGCAAATTGCGCGCGTATTTGATGATGCCTGCCTGAAATTAATTGAACTTCCACAAAAAGATAATTCCGCCCTTCGCCTGCTACCCTGTAGCGCAGAACCGCCTTTTTACGGGCGGAACCTTCTTTGTTATGCGCATAAGATTTATTTTTTCCGCTTACAGTTTCTATCCAGTGGACAAGTTCACCGCTTTCAGAAAGGGGACGGGATGGCTTTTCAATCACAGCCCAGTAAATTTTCTCAATAGAAGAAGACGCGCTTCCTTCGGCAAAGGCGGCGTTAAGGAAAGAAAGGGCAGACTTGGTAAGTGCAAAAAGAGCGCACCCTGTTACAGGCACATCAAGGCGGTGGACAGCTTCAATTACTTCCGTATTTGCGCCTAACGCAATGGATAATTCTTTGGGCAAATCTGCCATATTGTCATATTTAGCGCCCTCGACAGCCTCGCCTTTCAATTTGTTTACGACAAGACACGCCGTACTTTGATACAGAATGCGGGATTTAAGGGATAAATTATTACTTTTCATACCGGCAATGCCCAAGTGTCAATCCTTTTCTTCTATCCTGTTCGTGTCTGCTCGTGTTAAAAAATTCTTTTTTTTCTTTGTTGTCTCTGCGTGAAATTTCCCGCGGTCTATTGGACTTGTTCGACAACCCGGTTGGTTGTCGAACAAGTCTTGCCGTTTTTACCGCGCGTTTCTCGCAAGCCTGAAACCAATGCGCTCGTTGCCGTCGCCTGGAATATATACGCCTCTGCTTGCCGAACGTAACGCCTTACCGTCATTAACCCACGATCCGCCTCGAATGACGTGTAACGAGCCGGAAGGCGGTCCTGTAGGGTCTGTCTGATTATCAAGCGAATAATAGGTATGCCAATCCCAGCACCATTCAAATACATTTCCGTGCATATCATAAAGCCCCCACTCATTTGGCGGATAACTTCCAACGGGCGCGGTTTTTTCAAGAAACACACCTTGCGCGTTATTGTCGTAGGGATAATTACCGTCATAATTCGCCTGTTCTGTCGTTATATTGTTTCCGGTGTTAAACGGCGTACTTGTACCCGCTCTGCAGGCGTATTCCCATTCCGCCTCCGTCGGCAAACGGTAACCGTCGGCGTTTTTGTCCCACATTACCGATTTTTCCTCTAACACATAAGCCTTGGTCAGTCCATGTTTCTGGCTGAGCTTGTTGCAAAATATTATCGCATTAAACCAGCTTACCGACTCAACAGGAAGTTCCTTTCCCTTAAAATTGCCGGGATTTTCTTTCATTATTTCTTGATATTGCTCTTGAGTAACTTCATATTTCCCAAGATAAAAAGAACTAACGGTAGCCTGATGCAGAGACTCGTCAAAATCGCGCCCTGCTTCCGCGCCCAAACTGCCCATAGTAAATGTTCCGCCTTTTATGTACACCATGTCATGGCTTTGCCGTTGGACGCAACTCAACACGGCAAGACTTAATATAATAACTAAACTGGCATATTGCTTCATAAGCTATTATATATGGAAACAAATAAAAAAAATAGATAAGAGTTGTTCGGAAACTTCAGTTTCTGAACAACTCTATATAAAAAATGCGGTTTTGTCGAACTTTCGGACTAAAGTCCGCGTTCGTAGGCTTATAGCCTGAAAAACCGCAAGACTTGTGAGACAACTAACCGGATTGTCGAACAAGTCCATAGATTCGTTGTAAAGGAAAGACAATGGCTGAAAAAACAAACGCGGGGGATTCTTCCCAAATTACCAGAGATTATTTTTATTCACTGTTGGTGTAAATGAGGCATATCGACGGCGTTTTGCCGTCAACCGAAACTGTACGGGGAAAAGTTTCCACTCCGATCATGCTGGCGGCTTTGTCCCATTTGTAGAGCGTTCATCCCGAAGGCATGGCTGAAGCCGCAAAGGGCGTAAAGGACGCTGGGGCGGTAATGTGGGCGGGCATGGGAGACGGAGCGGAACTTACATCAATTACGGCGACAGGAGCGAAAACAATCAAGATCATCAAGCCGTATGCGGATAACAAAGTTATATTAGACTTGTTCAATAACCCAGTTGGTTATTAAACAGGTCTTGCATTTTTTCAAGCTAAAGCCTTACAAAAACGCAATTTTAAATAACGCTATTGAGAAAAATCGAACACGCCGAAAAATGCGGCTGTATAGCGGTGGAAATGGACATTGATCATGTCTTCAACAAAAAAGGGAAATATGGTGTCATTCATAATCTTGATATGAGACCGAAAAGCCTTGATGAAATTAAAACATTTGTAAATGCGACGAAACTGCCGTTCATTGTTAAGGGTGTTTTAAGCGCACAGGATACTTAAATGCCTTGACGCAGTCGTGCGCTGAATTGTGGTATCACATCATCACGGACATATTGGACTTGTTCGACAACTGCGAACCTTCGGTTCGAGTTGGTTGTCTCACAGTCTTGCGGTTTTTCAGGCTATAAGCCTGCGAACGCGGACTTTAGTCCGAAAGTTCGACAAAACC
>JAITUY010000067.1 GCA_031286095.1 Treponema sp.
GATTTTACATAACGGAAGAAAACGATATTTCTTACTGCCGGAATGTCTACGCCTGTTGATAATAAATCTACCGTTGAGGCTATAAAGTAATCAGACTTTGAGCCTTTCATGTCGTCGATATAATCTGAACCGCCGCTTTTGGACGTGCATCGAAAGGCATAATGTTCACATTTCTTTTTATTGTTGTTTTCGCACCATATAGCATACAAATTGTTTATTTCATTTGCGACAAGTTCGGAATGTATATCCCTTACACAAAAAATAATTGTTTTTTGTTCCGGCGTTCCTTTCGACAACAAAGAGTCAAATAAATCCTTGCACATTCGGGAAACACGGTCAGGCATCATCAATTTTGATTCATAGTCTGATTTTTGATAATACTCTTTCAATTCGTTAATAGTAGTGATAGGCTGTCCGGTAATTGCGTTTCGCGGATTGTGCTTTAATACTTCTTCGAGCGGCATACCTAATTCATCTATGTTGACGTTTCTTTTCTGAATTTCGCAAACGGCCAAATAGCCGTCCTCTATCGCCTGAAGCATATCATACTCATAAACAGGCTCGCCGAAATATTTGATATTGTCGGCGGTTATTTCATTGTCTTTTTCCGTTTCTTTGGTCTTTTCATTTACTATTAAATTACGAGGAGTTGCGGTTAAGCCGATTTGGACGGCTTTATCATTGCGCTTTAATACTAATGACCATTTGCCCCACGCGCTTCTATGACATTCGTCAATAACGATATGAGAAAAATAATTTTCGGGATAATTTTCCAGCAGGAAACTTGAGTCGTCTTCTTCATTGGCTATGCCCAATGACTGGTATGTCGCTATTATTACTTTTGCGTTTTTTTGCGGGTTTTTATCTTCAACGGCGGCGGCGTTACTACCAAACAAGTTTTGAAAGGCATTGTTTGCCTGTGTTCTTAATTCATCTCTATCACATATAAACAGGGCTTTTTTTAACTGTCCGGCGGTGTCTATTCGTTTGAGTAAATTGACTGCTATAAAAGTTTTCCCCGCTCCTGTCGCCAATGACAATAAGGCTCGTTTTTTGCCTTGAGCTATATTTTCAAAAACGGCGCGAATGGCGGCGTCTTGATAATAACGTCTGCTGCCTTCACCGTTTGCGTATTTTACTAGCATCGGTTTGGCGTTTTCCGCTTCAAGGTCAATGCCCATGTGTTTTTCGTACCGTTGTCTTAATTCTTCGGGGGTGGGGAATTCGACTATTGGTTTTGGTTTTGAGATTAATCCGGTGAATTTGTCATATTCTACAAACTGATGTCCGTTTGTTGAAAAAATGAATTTTACATTCAATCTGTTGAAATCACCGTCCCTTTTGCCTTGTTCAAGCCCCGCTCCAGGCGATTTGTCTTCTGATTTTGCTTCAATTAACGCTATGGCGTGGGGCTGCGTGTCTTTCTTTATCACAAGGCGTAATAGATAATCGGTTCGACCTTTACGACGGATTGCCTTGCCTTTGTCATTTATGAATATTCCGCCTGTTGATTCTTCTACTTTGATGTGTTCACGAGACCAACCGCGCTGGAATACGGCGGGTTCGATTAGTTCAAAACGGGTTTGGGCTTCATTTCGGGACATGAGTTATTATAGCAAATTATGTAAAAACAAGATATAGCCCTTAAATGAGCTATAAATACCGAAATTTGCTGTTTTGCCTTATTTAAAACAACTGATTTCCATGCCATTTAGGACACTGGAAAACCTGGTTTTAAGGGGATTTTGGATGGAAAATTATGAGATTTACAAGTCCAGCGCAAGGTTATGAAGATACACATATATGGTTACAATTCATTAAATAAAGATGCTTGTTCTTCTTGTAAATCAAAAAATTTACCATCCATAAGTATTACCTTGTTTTTGCTGTCTTTTTTCATAATGTCAAATATTGTAGCAATAAAAATTTGGTGTCCTACAAAATCTCTCTCTAACAATTCGAGCATATAGTCAACTGTTTGTTTTTCAATCTCTCGACCATTTGGCGAGTCAATAAATATCGGTACTTTATATCCAAGTTTTTCACTTAAAACACGCGCATAACTTATTCTAAAAATAAATACCATTTTATGATAAATAGCACCTGATACACCTCTTAAATCACGTATAAAAACATAATCATAATCTTTTAGGTATTCATCTATTTGAAATTCCTTAGCATAATTTTTTATATATATATTTAATTTATCAACCCAATTATTATTAATTTGTGCACTTTCTTTCAAAATATTGCGATACTGCATTTGTTCCTTTACAAGCTTTGCAATGATCCTTTCAACAGATTCTTTATCAATTGGTATGTCTGAAATTTTTCTATCAAAATGTTCGATTACTGTTTCTCCTTCAAGGAACAATGATTGGCTGTTTATTTCTCTATTTATTTTTGCTATATCTTCATTTATTTTACGCAACGCAATTTGGGATCTGCGTATTTCTATCTTATTTAATTCAGTATTGTCAGTATAATTTTCTATGGTTCTACGTGTAACCGGTATTAATTCACCGCTTTCGGTTCTTACAAAAATATTATAATATTCTAATCGTTCTATAAATCTTTTATCTTCAGCTATTGTTTTTTCTAAAAAACTTATTTCTTTATCTATTTTAGATTTCATATATAAAAGCTCTTTACGTTCTTTTTGGAGTTTCTCAGTATGCGTGTCAAATGAAATCTCACCTCTAGTAAAATTACTCTCACCGGTCGCTTCTATAATTTGTTCTTTATACTCAGCAAGAGTTCTCATTTGCTTATATCTTTCTAATTCATCATTAATTTTTCGTAGTGCAATCTTTGTTTCAATGTCAGCATCTTTGCCTTTCATGCCATGCAAGAATTCCTCTATAAAGAATCTTATTCTACCAATAACTATACCACGATTTAGCAGAGTCCACCCCCGGTCTTGGTCTATATATATTGCTCCAAGTAAATTTTCTATTAAATCAATACTTTCATCCTGGAAAATTGTGGCATGCACAATCTTAATCTCGCTGGGTAATGTAAATTCTACATCATTAATCCAAATTCTTTTGTTTTTACGTTTTATTTGCATAAAATTACTATTAATCTCAATTTCCATTTCAATTGTGAAATCTTCAAATTTTACTTTTCTTGTGTTAGGTATCGTAAAACCTAAGGCATATAAAAGCAATCGCATAAATGTAGATTTTCC
>JAITUY010000080.1 GCA_031286095.1 Treponema sp.
AGAGTTGTTCGGAAACTTCAGTTTCTGAACAACTTCATATAAAAAACGCGGTTTTGTCGAACTTTAGTTCGCAGGCTTATAGCCTGAAAAACCGCAAGACTTGTGAGACAACCAACCGGCTTGTCGAACAAGTCCAATATTTTATTAATTTCATTTGTATTTTTAGTGCTCGGACGGTGAAGCAGTTACAGCCCTGCTGATGTTGCAGAAAAACATATTTTCTAAAAAAATGACTTCAAAATATGCCTAAAATTAGCACCAAAACGCCCAAAATCAATGGTTTTTCAATAGCTTTTTTGTTCAAAAACAGTTTTTCTGCAACTTCGTTATGCGACGTAGGGTGTACCTTTAATAGATTTATTTTAAAATTACAATTATTTTTCGTATCTGACTTTTGGATCAGTATCCACTCTCTTTAAAAAAATTTTATTTCCCAAAAAATTACATTCGAGGTAACCGTTGTTATTATTAATAATTAAATTCTTTTCAAATTTAATTATAGGTGACGGTTGTAATTCAGGTTCATATATATAACTTACACAAAATTCATTATTTTTAAATGACCATAGACCGGTGTATCCAAAAGTACTAACTGCAATCCATCCGTCGTTCATTGGCTCTCTTTTTATATAATTAAAATAAAACGTCCCATTTGGATAAATATGTAAATCTATTGTATGTCTTCTACCGTCATGGTATTCCCTTGGATCAATTTCCCACCATTTACCATCAGGAAGATCCATCCAATAACCGCTTATCTCATTTACTGCCGAAGGATAATTTGCTTCGATTCTTTGAATTATTGATACATATTCTCTTTCAATATCAGTTAATTCCGTTTCAACATTTGTTTTTACGCCATTATACCAACTAAACCGGGAAAAATGTTCTTTTAAATACGGGTTATTAAATTTATAACCATATTTAGCATATATTGTATTTCGCAAGAGCCATAATTCAGTTTTATTAAAAATAAAAAAACCTCTTTCCCATCTATCCCAATAATAATGATTATATGGATCTTCAAAAATTTCATTAATCCTGGATATATTTCCGGTATTTATAGCTTCTGTAAAAGTCATATATTGTCCCCATGTAACACTGCACAAAGACAAAAAGATTACGATAAATATTTTACGCATTTAACTTCCCTTATTTTATTATAGTTCATATTTAAATTATATGTCAATTATCACTTTTTTATTATTTTGCTCATAATTAATAAAAAATATTAGCCACATGTTGCATAACGTTCTACTAGGGACGTTGGGTTTGCTTCTATATATATTGGACTTGTTCGACAACCCGGTTGGTTGTCTTACAAGTCCTGCATTTTTTATTGGTAGTTGTTCGGGAAACTGAAGTTTCCGAACAACTTTATTATTTTTTTATTCCAATTAGGAATATTCTATTGAATATTAGTTTTACCTTACCATTATATTCAGCCTGTCCGATAAATGCCTCCCTTATATTTTCAAGAAATATTTGAGTATATTTTTCATTAATTTCACAATCATAATATTCGTTATTTAAATATCCGGCTATCGCACCCGAACAAAATATTTTATATACTTCTTCGGGTTCATTATATGTTTCTATAGTCTGTATTTTGGAAAATGGAACTTCAAATCCTTTTTTTCTAAATAAATTGGAATATTCTTCTGCCGTCTCAAAGAAATTCCATGGATCATTAAATTTATTAAATATGTTTTTTATTGTTTTTAATCCTTTGATTTTATTTACGGCATCAATAAAATTCGGACAATATACCTTTTTTGCTGGAGCTTGAATTCCAATTCTGCCATTGTTTTTTAAAGCCGTATAAAATTTTCCCACAGCCATTTCTTGATTTTTTACCCATTGGAAGGCTGAATTGCAAAATATTACATTAAATTTATTTTCATATGTTATATTTTCTGCTATATTTTCTTCAAAAGAAATTAAATTTCCATAATGTTTCCTTGATTCTTCAATCATTCCTTTCGCTGGATCAATACCTACAACATTTCCTTTAGAAATATCATATATTTTTTTCGTTAAATTTCCTGTTCCGCAACCAATATCTAACACATTTTCATTGTTCTGAATATTTAATAATGAAAATAATATTTCAGCGGCAGAACTTTGAAGCAAAGAAATTTCTTTATATCTTTTTGATATTGTCGTAAAATCTTGACTATTTGCAGTATGTTTTTTTGCTTCCATATTTATTGAACAAGTCCTGCGGTTTTTCAGGCTAAAGCCTTACAAAACCGCGTTTTTTATATGAAGTTGTTCAGAAACTGAAGTTTCCGAACAACTCTATTATCGGAATTATTATTTGAAATAATTAAGAATAATTTATTCTATATTACCCCGACCAAATTGCAAACCCAATGTTGCTTAACTTGCAAATTAACGCAATATAATGCGGACAACTATAAGACATCGACAAAAAGTTCGTGAGCATACCGAAGGCACGCGGTTTGTGGTAAAAATTCTTGCCTTTTGGACGCTCCGACAAAACAATCACCTCTGCCGAAGGTTCGCAGTTGTCTAACAAGTCCGATAACTAACCGGGTTGTTAAACAAGTCTAGTTTTTAATGTCTTTTTTCTCATTCATTTTATTTAATCTTTTTTTCAGTTTGTGAAGGCTTGCGTCTACAGACCCCTTTGTAATGCCGATAACTCCCGCGATTTCCCTGTTGGAAGGACAAGTTCTCACCTTAAATACGCGGTTTCGCATTTTTTCCAGCCTGATCCGCGCTTTTTCCAGACGCCGTTTTAGTTTTAAAAAAGCAGTCGTGTTTTCGGCAAGGAAAGAAAGCCTGTGTTCATAAGCGATACATCTGTAAAATTGACCGTAGATTCTTTCTTTCATGCGGTAAATGGCGTCTTCATGTCTTTCCCTCATTATGTGTAATTTTTCAATCATATCTTTTAGGATTTTCTTGTCTAATCCGGTATGGGCGGCTATTTTGTCAAGAAATTCATCTGAAATATAATAATAACATTTAAGGATAAGCGCCAAAAGCTGTTTTGGATTTTTTCTTCCCTTAATTTGTGAAACAAGCTGAGAAATTTCATAGTTGGGCTTGTCCGCTAGATAAGCGGGAGATTCTTCCCTTGTAAAGAATTCAGGTATTTGCGAGTTCCACGCCGACTGTTCCGTAACTTCATTGATCGCTATCCGCATACGGTATTCTTTCGAGGCGGTACGGACAATATTGGATAAATACGCTTCAAAAGACGAGCCTGTTTCTTTATAAGTGTCTATCGCTTTACTCAGACGCGGATAAAACCATGAAATATATTCTTCATATTCGTCATTTCTCCAATATTTTGACATGAGCCTAGTTTTGTTATTTACAAGATAAATAAAAACCAGCCCCTCAAATTTACTACGGTTTATTTTTTTTTCAATAAACATGGAAAATAAATCATTCAATGTGTATTCCTGCATAATTACCTCTGTTTCTGGATATCGGTCTTACGTTAATTTACGTTTAGAATAATCAGGAACAGAGCGATCTTTTATGATAAATGTCATTTAGAAACTTTTTGTGCGGTTAAACGAAAACTTTACTGAATGATTTTAATAATATTTTTTTTATATTTTGAATCTTGCCTTTCATTGAGAGCCCTGACGCGTTCTTGTGTCCGCCGCCTCCAAATGACGCGGCAATTTGAGAAACGTCAACTTTATCCATAGACCTTAAACTCACAGTGCAGTTATCTTTACGCTCCTGGCGGATAATGACAACTGCCTCGACTCCATCAACAGAAAGAAGCATTTTAGTTAAACTGTCCGAGTCCCTGCCCTCGAAACCGTATTTTTTAAATTCTTTTAACTTTTCATAGCTAATCAGCAATCTCCCGTTGAAGTAAGATTCTGTTCTGGAAAGAATATTCCCCAAAAGGAGTCTGGAATTAAGGCTTTTCCCGCCGTTCATAATTTTGTATATTTCTTTTGGGCTTGCGCCGTAACGTACCATTCTTGCCGCTGATGAAAAGACGTCGGCGTTTTTATCCGTAAGATGGCGGAAAAATCCCGTGTCCGTACAAAGACCGAAAAGAAGAAGGTCTGCTTCTTCTTTTGTAAGTTCAAGACCAAGGGCGGTTATTAGTTTTCCGATCATCAGCGTGCATGACGGCGAATCTGCGTCAACATAAACCGGAGCTTGCGGAGTAGATGGCGGATGAGTTACAGCCTCGTGGTGATCTATAACTGCGCAGGGAGATGTTTTTAAAAACTCATGGATGCTTCCAGTTCTTTCCATGCCGGAACAATCAACGACTATTATTTTTACATTTTCTTTTTCCGCCGGAATTTCTGTAAATTGTCCCGCGTAATCTTTTAATTCTGACCGTTTAAACGGACCGGCTGAGCATGCGATAACACTTTTACCCAAGCGCAAAAGAGCGCTACGCAGGGCAAGCTGACTCCCTACGCAGTCCCCATCCGGCTCTTTATGACCGGCTATAATGAATTTAGAACCTGTTTTTATATATTGAACAAGCTCGTCCGGTACACCAGAATGTTCTATTTCAGAACCCATCAGAAATCAAATTTAAAGGAGTCCTTGTCCTTAAACCATCTGCTTACATCGGCTCCAAAGGGAGTTACCCCCCAAGTCTGATGACTTTTCAGCCAGTGTACATACAGCCTGATATGGCTGAAATTACCGTCTTTGTAAAATACGGACATATTAGGCCAGTTTGGTCCCTTTGGTAACTTTACTAATTCCGCCAGACCTGAAGGATCGGTAAACCAGTTATATGGGATACCGATGGTTCCTATCTGGTTTGTGGCTCTGCGGTATTGAATTATATAACCATTACCTGCTAACCATATTTTTTCTACAGGTACATTTGTATAGTAAAGATTGGGTTCCTCGTCTTTTGACTTGTTGGAATTATCCTGAGCAAAAACCGGTGAAATTAACGACAAAAAAACTAATACGATAACAAGCTTTTTCATACCTTACTCCTTCAATATTCTTATCATAACCTAAAAATATTATAAATTCAAGCCTGTTCCAGCGCGGAAATAAGCGTCTGCCTTACCGCTCCCGGACCGGCAAGCATATCCGAAAATAGTTTTTCGACCTTTTCCGCCAACTGCGATTCATACAAATTTACGCCAAAAAAAGCGGAATTTGACAAAATTGGCTCTAATTTGGCGCGAAACGGCCCTTTTTGTCCTAAACTGATACCTGAAAGGCTTGCCGAAAGGCTTTCGTAATTGGGGTCGGGGCTTACATCGAAACGCTTGCCCTGATCGTCTACGCCTAAAAGATAACGGAGCCAACCGGCTAAGACCAGAGGGATAAGTTTTAAATCAGAAAGATTTTTTCCGGTATTTTTGTATGCCTTTATTGTTTCACCGAAGCGAATGGGTATTTTAAGCGATGAATCCATAGCGATACGCTGGGGAGTGTCGGGCATAAAAGGGTTGGGCAGGCGCACTTTTATTACCTGATCGATAAAGTCCGCAGGTTTTATAATGCCGGGGTCGGTTACAACGGGAAGCCCCTCGCGGTAACCTACGCCCTCGATAAGTTTTACAAGATCGGCGTCCTTCATCTCTTCGCTGATCCTTGTGTAACCAAGCAGACAGCCAAAGACGGCAAGGCTTGTGTGAAGCGGGTTAAGGCAGGTGCAGACTTTCATTTTTTCAACTCTGTCTACGGTTTCCCTGTCCGTAAAAAGCACGCCCGCTTTTTCAAGGGCGGGTCTGCCGTTGGGAAAAGCGTCTTCCATAACAAGATACTGAGTTTCTTCGGCGTTCACAAAAGGGGCGACGTATGTATTTTTTGATGTTATCGCGCCCTGCATATCCTCAAGCCCCGATGAGATTAGCATGCCGCGGACGCTGTCGTCGGGACGCGGGGTTATTTTGTCAATCATCGACCAGGGGAAAGAGAGTTTGCTTTTATCGCGGACATAATCCAAAAAACCGCCGTCGACGGTCTTGTTTTCCACCCAGCCTTTTGCGATGGTTTCCATAGCGGAAAGGAGAATGTCCCCGTTATGCGAACAGTTGTCCATGCTCGCCATTGCGAGAGGCAATGCGCCGTTTACATAACGTTCATGGCACAGCGCGGCAATTCTGCCAAGATAACTTTTTGCGTCTGAGGGCGCGTTTTTTATATCCTGCGCAATGTCAGGGTAAAGCGCGCCGTCACGGTTTTTTACACCGTAGCCCTTTTCGGTGATTGTAAAACTTGCCATTTGCAGGGAAGGGGAGGCAAATATTTTTTTAAGCGCGTCCATTTCCCTGTCCATTCTGATTGACTGGGCGACAGAGGCGACGACTTTTTTTTCCGTTGTTCCGTCCGATTTAAGCGTTACAAGTATGGTCAGGTTATCAAAAGCCGAAAAACTTTTATCGATAATTTCGCCGTCGTAACCTTCCGCTACGATTACGCCCGTTTTTTCAATTCCGTCTTCAATTAACTGTTGCGCCATAGCCGCCGGAAACGCGCGGAAAATATTTCCCGCCCCAAAATGCACCCACTTGGGCGCGGTCTGTGTAGCGGCGATCATAGCGTTGCGGTCAAACATTGGCAAGGCAATGCCTGCCTTTTCCCAAAAAGCGCGGTCTTTCAACGCTTCGTTATTCAGCTTCATGGAAGTATTATAATATTTTAACAATATCTCCAAAAGCCCCTCGCGGAAGCTTGGTCGGTTAAAATTATTCTCAAATTTACTTTCGCAAAGGCGCAGAGTTGTTGTACGATAGGTTTTAGTTATATAAGATATAATATCGTTGAAAAAGATAAAATATAATAGAGTTATTTAAAAACTTCAGTTTTTAGACAGCTTCCTTATAAAATCGCATTTTTGCCAAACTTTCGGACTAAAGTCCGCGTTCGCGGGTTTATAGCCTGAAAAACCGCGTTTTTTATATGAAGTTGTTCAGAAACTTAAGTTTCCGAACAACTCTAATGTAGAAATCTTGAAAATATAACTCTAATCTTTCGTACGGCAACTCTGCGCCTGCAAACCAAAGGTTTGACGCCTCTGCGAGATGCCTTTTCGTTACTTCCTGCAACAGCGCAATTCCCGTCCGTCTCTTGTTTGCAGGGGCGGGACTGTGCGCGTGCATTCTTCCACAGCTGAAGTACAGCGCGGGGCGAAGGGGCAACCCGGCTCGGGGCTGGATGGGTCTGTAACTTTTCCCGGAATGGAGACAAGTCTCTCTTTTGAGTAATGGCTTCCAAAGCGGGGAGAGGCGGCAAGAAGCGCCTTTGTGTACGGGTGGTTTGCGTTAGCGGTAATTTCCTGCGCGCGCGCGGATTCCATCTCAAGACCGCCGTACATTACCATGATACGGTCGGAAATTTCCGATACTAGATCAATATCGTGGCTGATAAATATAATCGATATGTTTCTTTTTCTGCGCAGGGTTTTTAAAAGTTCCATAATTTGTTTTTGAATCGTAAGATCAAGCGCTGTAGTCGGCTCGTCCGCGATTAAAAGTTCACATCCCTGCGCCAGAGCAAGTGCGATGCCTATCCTCTGCAACTGTCCGCCAGAGAACTGGTGCGGAAAATTGGAAAGACGCTCCGTTCCGTTATCAAGACCTGTTTCTTCCAGAAGAATGACAGCCCGTTTTTCCGCCTCCTCTTTAGTTATTTCAGGCTCGCTGTTTTTAAATGTTTCCCAAAATACATTGCCCATATTTTGAAGCGGATCATAGGAGCGTCCCGGCTCCTGAAAGATCATTCCGATTTTTTTGCCGCGGTATTTACGTAACTCCTCGGTATCAAGCCCCGTAAGTTCTTTTCCCTCGTACATAATGGAACCCGTAATTTTCGCGTTCTTCGGCAGTAATCCCGGAATCGCCGAAGTGCTTACGCTCTTGCCCGATCCGCTTTCTCCGACAATGCCGAGAGTCTCGCCCTTTTGCAAATTGAACGAAAGTCCGCGCACCGCCTGAATACCGGTAAAATTCTTTCCGCGCTGTACATTGAAAGTTACCGTAAGATCGCGGATAGCGAGCAAGGGGGAATTAGAAGCGGGGAGTGTGGAGTGCGGAGCGGAAATCGGGGAAACGCGAAAAATTTTACGGATAAAGTTCATTAATCCGGGTTTCCCGCTTTCTGTTACGCCTATATGGTACGGATCATAAAAATCGCGCAAAGCGTCACCGATAAAATTGAAGGCAAGCGTTACGCCCAATAAAAACCAAACGGGGCTTAACAGCCAAGGAAAAGCGCGAAGATTCGCAATTGTGGAAAGATCGCGCTTGATAAGGGACCCCCAGCTTACCGCGGGGTCTGTAATGCCGAGCCCAAGGTAAGAAAGAACCGTCTCCGTCATTATAAAGCCGGGTATGCTTAATGCAACGCTTACGATTAACAGGCTCGCTATCTGCGGAATAATGTGCCTGAAAATTATCACGACAGAAGGAATCATTTCTAGTTTAGCGTTCAATACAAATTCTTCGCGCTTTATCGCGTGAACCATGCCGCGTATCGTGCGGGCGGAACCAGGCCAGCCGACAAGCGAAAGAATCAGCGTAATCATCATGTAGGACTGAGCTGGGTCCATGTTAGATGCCATCAGCGAGCGTAGAAACAGTATCAGGTACAGGGTGGGAATCAGCATTAAAAACTCGGATGTTCTCATTATTGCCCAGTCGGTAACGCCGCCGAAAAATCCCGCCAGTCCGCCCGCAAGGCCTGCAAGCGCTAGAGAAATCGCCGTTGCCACAAAGCCGATGGTAAGCGAAACGCGCGAGCCGTAAACAATGCGCGAAAAAAGGTCCCTGCCCAGATTGTCGGCTCCCATTAAAAAGACAGGATACTCCCCCTGCGCTGTCGTGAATAAATGCCTTTCCGCAGGAATTATGCCCCACAGAAGATAAGGCTCTCCCTTGCCGAAGAACTTGAGCGAGGAATACTGACCGCGGACGCGGGCGTACTTCCATGTTACTGAATTTGTTATTCGCCATTCCTGTGCCTGAAGTTTTATCTGATAAAAACGGATATTCGGCGGGTGGTAGCTTTTATCCGGGAAAGACGTGTTAGGCGAATAAGGAGCAAAAAATTCTGCAAAGAGCATAATAAGGTAAAGAATTGCGAGACAGATAAGCGAAACAAGAGCAACTGGGCGGACTTTTACATAATTTAAAAATTTTTTCATAGTTCACTCTTTCCCGTACCTGATACGTGGGTCTACAAACGCGAGAGTGATGTCGGCAAGCGCCATTCCCACCAGCACAAGGAACGAAATAAACATTATGTTTGCAAGCACAAGGTTTATATCCTGTTGAATTACCGCCTCATACATCAATCTGCCGATTCCTGGATAGGCGAAAATTATTTCCAAAATAAGCGAACCTGAAAAAAGACTTGCCAAAAGGTTTGCGCTTCCCGTGATGTATGGGTTCAGAGTGTTGCGGAAAGCGTGGGTGAAATAAACGCGCCATTCCGCGATACCGCGCGAGCGCAAAGAAGTAATGTACGGCTGTCCAAGCTGATCGAGCATTGTTGCGCGTATCATTCGCAAAGAACCGCCTATTCCGCCGAGAAAAGCGGATAACAGCGGAAGGAAAATATGATGAGCGTAAGAGAAAATAAATCTTACGGGCGCAGTTGAAAACGGAAACGGAGGATAGGCGGTTACCGGAAAAAGCCCCGTTACGGACGCGAACAACTGCAGAAGGATAAGAAGCAAAAGTCCGGGAAAAGCGTGAAGCACAAGGGCGAAAAATGTTACAGCTATGTCGGCTCTTGTTCCGGCTTTAGTAGAAAAATAAATACCCGCCGCAAAAGAAAAGAAAGTAATTAAAACAAGCGATATTACATTAAGAATCAGCGAGTTCAAAATGCGAGAAGAAATAAGGAACGAAACGGGCGCGCGGGAAATAAGGCTTACCCCAAGGTCTTTGTAGACGATTACGCGTTTAAGCCAACGGAAATATTGAACGTAAAACGGCTGGTCAAGCCCAAGTTCCGTTCTTCGGGCGGCAAGCTGATCCGCGCTCATGCTTTGAAAATTTTGCCCCACCTTGCCTGAATTTTCGCTGAGCAACTGTTGCAGTATTATCTGGTCTACAATGTCGCCGGGAGCCAGAGCCATCAAACCGAAAACCGCAAGCCCAAGTAGAAAAAGCATTACCGTCATGGTTAAAAGCCTGTTCAAGATATAGGAGAGAAGTGGAAACCTGCGCTTAAAAGCGTAAAGCGGCTGTAACAGCATATTAACTATTATGCCGAAGATCGCCCTTCTTGACAATACGGAAGGCTTGATTTATTCTGAATCAGCATGGATTATATTATTGAGATGAACGGGATTACAAAAATATTTCCGGGAGTCGTCGCCAATGACAACATTACCCTTCAATTAAGAAAAGGCGAAATTCACGCCCTGTTAGGCGAAAACGGAGCCGGCAAATCTACGCTTATGAGCGTACTTTTTGGGCTGTATCAGGCTGAAAAGGGCGTAATTAAAAAAAACGGCAAAACGGTTCATGTTAACGGTCCTAACGACGCTAGAAGGCTTGGAATCGGTATGGTTCACCAGCATTTTAAACTGGTGCATAATTTTACCGTTCTGGAAAATATTGTTTTAGGCGCGGAGACGCTCAAGTACGGCGTTATAAGATTTGAAGACGCCAGAAATCAGGTAATGGAATTATCCAAACGCTATAAACTTGATATTGATCCTGACGCTTTAATTTCCGATATTACCGTCGGAATGCAACAGAGAGTTGAAATTCTTAAAATGCTCTACCGCGAAAACGAAATATTAATTTTTGACGAGCCGACCGCGGTTCTTACCCCTCAGGAAATTGATGAATTAATGCGCATAATGAAAAACCTGACGGCGGAGGGTAAGTCGATTTTGTTCATTACGCACAAACTTGACGAGATAAAGGCGGCCGCAAGCCGCTGTACCGTACTGCGCAAAGGAAAATATATAGGGACGATAGACGTTGCGTCTGTTTCCAAAGAAGAACTTTCCGAAATGATGGTAGGCAGAAAGGTAAATCTTTTTGTTGAAAAAAACGAAAGACAGACGGGAGACACTATTCTAAAGGTAGAAAACCTTACCGTTACAGGCTCCGCGTCCGGGAAAGCGCTTGTGAATAACGTAAGTTTTGAAGTACGCGCCGGAGAGATTGTCTGCATTGCCGGAATTGATGGGAACGGACAGAAAGAACTGGTATACGCGCTTGCCGGAATGACGGGAATTAACAGCGGGCGTATTTTTTACGACGGAAAAGAAGTTACGCATAACGATATAAGGTCGAGGGGCATGGCTCATATTCCCGAAGACAGGCATAAACACGGGCTTGTGCTGGATTACAACCTTGCCTACAACCTGATTCTGCAGAATTATTTTACGTCTCAGTTTCAGAAAAAAGGTTTTCTTAAATTTGATGAAATATATAAATTTGCAGATAACTTAATTGAAAATTTTGACATCCGTTGCGGGCAAGGCGCGCGAAACATTGCCAGGGGCATGTCGGGCGGTAATCAGCAAAAGGCGATTATAGCGAGGGAAATATCGAGAAATTCCCGTCTTCTGCTTGCGGTTCAGCCGACAAGGGGGCTTGATGTCGGCGCTATCGAATATATCCACAACCAGCTTGTGGCGGAACGCGACAAAGGAAAGGGAGTGCTTTTAGTTTCTCTGGAACTTGACGAAGTGATGAATGTCAGCGACAGAATCCTTGTCATTTTTGAGGGAAAACTTGCCGCTGACGTTAAGCCTAAGGACGTAACGTATCAGGACTTGGGTCTTTATATGGCCGGGGCGGCGTGAAAAATTTTATTCGTGGTTTGACAGGAGATAAATTATGGAAAAGCAGTATCATGTTGATTTTGACGACAGCCACGGAGCGTTATACGCCATTCTTCCCGGCGATCCAGGCCGCGTTGAAAAAATCGCCTCATATCTTGAAAAACCGCGTTTTTTTCACCAGAACCGCGAATATACAACATGGTTGGGTGAATTGTCAGGAAAAACCGTAATGGTAATATCAACCGGAATGGGCGGTCCGTCCACAGCGATAGCTGTGGAAGAGCTTTATAAAACAGGAGTGCGGAATTTTATCAGAATTGGCACTTGCGGCGGAATGGCCCTTGATGTAATGGGCGGGGACATTGTTATCGCTACAGGGGCAATCCGCATGGAAGGGACTTCAAAGGAGTATGTTCCTGTTGAATTTCCCGCCGTTGCCAGCCTTGATATTACAAACGCGCTTGTTCAAGCCGCGAAAAATTTAAAACTTAAATGGCATACGGGAATTGTACAGTGTAAAGATTCATTTTACGGTCAGCATAGTCCCGACCGCATGCCGTCCGGCTACGAGTTAAAAGAAAAGTGGGATGCGTGGAAAAAAGCCGGCTGTCTTGCGTCAGAGATGGAAAGCGCTTCGCTCTACATTGTATGCCAGATACTCGGCGCGCGCGCGGGCTGTGTGCTGAATGCGGTGTGGAATCAGGAGCGCGAAAAAGCTGGCATGAGCAATCCCCACTGCCACGATACCGAATCTGCGATCAAAACAGCCGTATCAGCAACGCGAATTTTGATTGAACAGGAATAGATCAAGAAGGATTTTATAATTTATTTGACTGCTACTTGCCCTGCCACTCTGGAATGGTCGGCAGGCAACGTTGAGCTTGATGGTTTATTAAAAATATACTTATATTTAATGATAAGGTGGATAAAATAAAATGATTTTTGATAATTTATTCTCAAAGGATACAAAATTAAAATATAAAACTGTAAAAGAATATGCAAATACTGCAAAAGAAAACCCGCAAAAAATCTATCCTGAAATAGAAAAATTTATTGGATTAATGGATAATAAAAATAATATTCTAAAATGGACGGCAATAGATATTATTGGTTATTGTGCAAAAATGGATATTGATAAAAAAATAGATCCAATAATGAATAAAATAATTAAACGGTTGAATTGTGGAAAAATGGTAACAGCGGCTCATGCTATAAGTTCATTGACCGATATAGCACTTGGGAAACCAGAATATAGAAATAAAATAATAAATGGAATCTTAAAAACAGAAGAGTATAAATATGATACGGAAAAATGCCATTATATTTTAATGGGTAAAGTAATTATGGCATTTGATAAATTATTAAATATCATAGGGAAGAATAAAAATGTAATAATGTTTTTAGAAAGACAAACAGAAAGCATAAACAAACTAAATAAAACCAAAGCGGAAAAATTAATAAAGAAAATGAACAAGTCTTGCGGTTTTTCAGGCTAAAGCCTGCGAACGCGGACTTTAGTCCGAAAGTTCGACAAAACCGCGTTTTTTATATGAAGTTGTTCAAAACTGAAGTTTCCGATCAACTCTAATATAAAACAAGTTCAACATCGCCTGACGAGACTGCCGGAAATATCACAATGGCGCATAACGTATAAAAACAATGGCACAAAAATAATAAACATGTCGCAATAACTACATTATGGCGAGATTTAAATACACAGATAATTCACAGGGGCGGTTTATGGTCGTTAATCTGAAGAAATAACTGCTCTCTGACACATTTGAATAGACAATAGAATACCTGATTAACAAAGCGGACATGTCATTATTTGAATAAAACTATTATAACGATGAAAGATGGGCCGCCGCCTATTTGCCCAGGCTGTTGTTGAAGATAATCCTGTACTGTTTATTCAAGAAGGATAAAAACTTCAAGGCGTATAGAGAAAGCATGTCATGACATCATAATAGTAAAAGTACTGGCACAGGATATAGAGCCTGATCATGACACTAGGCGTTTATATCTACAAACAAGGAAGCGGTAGATGATTTGTTTTCGTAAATACTGACACAATGCGCCCAGTTAGGTTTGATTACAGGAGAAATGGCGAACTAAAGCCCAACGTTATAGACGGTTGCAAACTGCCGTCGAACGTGTCAAAAGAATAGAGCGGGAAATAAAGGAGTTGAGAAAGAAAAAGGACAAACTGAAAAAATATATAGAAAAAACAGGGGGATTATGACGCGCATAAAAACAAGGCGGATAAGGTAGCGAACGTGGCAGATGGCAACCTTGCTGGATTAGACGAAAGCGGAAACCTGACAGACAGCGGTAAAAAACCCGGTGATTTTCAGGCAAAGCTTAACCGTACGATAGGCGGCAACGACAACGCTACAGGAACCGTATCCGGCACCGGCGGCAAAAAAAGTGGCGTACAACGCGCAGGGGCAGATCACGAGTACGGCGGATTTAGCAAAAAACGATATTGGTCTTGGTAACGTAACCAATGACGCGCAGGTTAAAAGATCGGAAATGGGCGTAGCTAACGGAGTAGCGACACTTGGTCCCAATAGCATTGTGTCCCTAAACCAACTGCAGAAAGCGCCGGTGGCTCCGGTGTACTAATGCTCACCACCTCCTTTAGAAGAAAACGTTTTCTCTTTAGAGACTGGCAGATTTGTGTTATTTATTGGTGGATTTCTCGATATAAATAGCTCTGTACAATTTATTTTGAGCATATAAAATTACTGGGAATATTATTAATAAACAGAGTATTTTTTTATTTCATGCTTCTAAATATCAATTATATTTATACATATCAAAGCAAAATGTCGTATAACATTAATGTTGAGACTGTCGAATTTATTTTTTCTGGTAAGAAACACTTTGTTTTTTGATTGAAAAACGCTTTAAGCTCAAAAAATAACATATATTTTGTGTGCTTTTCTCATGTAAAATTATAAATCCGACAGTCTAGTTAAGGTTGCAGAAAAACATAGTTTCTAAAAAAATGACTTCAAAATATGCCTAAAATTAGCCCCAAAACGCCCAAAATCAATGGTTTTTCAATAGCTTTTTTGTTCAAAAACAGTTTTCTGCAAGCTCGTTAGGCGAAGCTTTTTATTATTCAAGATTATTTTTCAGAATTGTTCCTTCCCATGTTATACCTTTTTAATGGGCAACCATAATCTCATTTCTGCATTCACGTCTGCTCCATCAAACCATTCTTCTGGAAAAATATGCTCTTCATAATAGCAACGATTATTCATATCCATTTCGTATCCACCTTCTTTCATACGTTCAAACATGAATCCAGATGATTTTTCCATAGATGTTCCAATATCAACTGTACCGTCATCATTATATTGGTCAAAAA
>JAITUY010000105.1 GCA_031286095.1 Treponema sp.
CCTTCAGGAAGATATGTGCGGCGATAACATGAGGAGCTACGTGAAGGATTTAAATGTGTCGTTTTTAAAAGCCGTTTCTGATCTAACAGAACTGTACTTTCCTGAAAACAAAAAAGAAAGGTGAGACCCCTTGGTCTCTTCACTGCAAAACTCTCATATACTGATCCTCTTGGGTGCGGGGCTTTTTCTTCACAAAAAACGTATCAATTACTACAGTATTTAACGAAGCTCAAAGGCGAAAAAGTAGAAAGAAATACCTCTCGCAGAGACGCAGAGGCGCAAAGTTGTTGTTTGTAAAATTCTCATTATACTTTCAAGATTTTCGTATTTAGATAATATATCATGTATGAAGAGAAGCAATTGGACTAAGACTCCGCGCCTTTGCGCCTCTGCGAGAAATCCTTTCCGTACTATTTCCCATAAAACCGTAAGTAAGATTCTCAACCATATTCAGAAAAACTGGTGATATTTTACCTGCGCTTTCGTGGTTAAAAGTTTCTTCGCTCTTTCCTTACATCTCCTAGGGGAATCGCCTTCCGGTCGCAGACATCCTTGTCTGCTTCCTACAGGTCGCCTGCGTGTTCCAGCGCATCCATGCGCCGCATTAGTTCAATGCAACGCTTTCGCGTTGAAAAATAACAGGAACACTCCGTTTCGATTCCCTGTCTTCTTGTTCGTGTTGGTCAGTGGGGTTCGTGGTTAAAAGTTTCTTCGCTCTTTCCTTACATCTCCTAGGGGAATCGAACCCCTGTTGCCGGGATGAAAACCCGGTGTCCTAACCGCTAGACGAAGGAGACAAATTACGATTTCAATTTAAAAAAATAGCGGAAAAATGTCAATAGCCTGTAATTGCTTTTTTTTCGCCTTTTATTTAAAATGTTGCAATGTTGCGGACAATGCGGAATATAGGCATCATGGCGCATATTGATGCCGGAAAAACTACCACTACCGAAAGAATCCTATTCTATACCGGAAAAAGCCACCGTATCGGCGAGGTGGACGACGGCGAAGCCATTATGGACTGGATGGAACAGGAACAGGAACGTGGCATTACTATTCAAAGCGCGGCTACTACTACTTACTGGAGAGACCACCAAATCAATATTATCGATACTCCTGGTCATGTTGATTTTACCGCCGAAGTGGAGCGCTCCCTGCGCGTGCTGGACGGCGCGATAGCTATTTTTGACGCTGTTCACGGAGTCGAGCCGCAGACCGAAACTGTCTGGAGGCAGGCGCGCCGCTACAATGTTCCCTGCATAGGTTATGTAAACAAAATGGACAGACTGGGCGCGGATTTTTTCTTCGTCGTCGAAGATGTAAAAAATAAACTGAAAATAAATACGGTTCCGCTTCAAATTCCAATAGGAAGGGAAGGTTCATTTGAGGGCGTTATCGACTTAATCGAAATGAAAGAAATCCGCTGGCAGGACAACGGCGATGAAATGATCTACAGCCCGGTAGCGGATCAGCGCGAAGAAACAGCAAAAGAATGGCGCGAAAAAATGATCGATTCACTGTCCGGCGTCTCAGATATTATTACCGAAAAATATCTTGCAGGAGACGAAATTGACCCCGCCCTTATCCGCGCGGAACTTCGCAAGGCGGTCCTTAAACGCCAGTTGCTCCCAATGTTCGCGGGCGCGTCAAGGCGCAATTTGGGAGTTCAGCCCGTTATAGACGCGGTGGTCGATTACCTTCCCGCGCCGGACGAGATAACGCCCGCAACGGGACATCATATTAAAAAAGAGGAAGACATAACTATCCCTTGCGATCCAAAAGGACAGCCCATCGGTCTTGTTTTTAAAATTCAAAATGACCGCGAAGCGGGAAGTCTTTGCTATGTAAGAATGTACTCCGGTTCTATTCCTAGCGGCGGAGCAGTTTACAATCAAGGAAAGAAAAAGCGCGAAAGGGCGAACAGAATTTTGCGCATGCATTCAAATAAATCAGAGCCTATGGACAGTCTGGGCGCGGGTGATATAGGTGTCATAATCGGTATGAAACTAGCGCAGACGGGGGACACTATCGGCAGTGAAGGCTGGCCGGTCTTGCTTGAAAAGATGCAGTTTCCAGAGCCTGTCATTTCAATTTCGATTGAGCCGAAAACAATTTCCGAACAGGAAAAATTAAAGGATATACTGGCGATACTTTCCAAAGAAGATCCGACTTTTACAATCAGGGAAAATGAGGAAACCGGACAACTTATTATTTCCGGCATGGGAGAGCTTCATCTTGACGTGCTTGTTACGCGCATATTAAAAGAATACAAACTTGGCGCAAAGGTGGGAAACCCGCAGGTTACCTACCGTGAATCGATAAGCAAAACAGTCGAACACGGCGAAAGTTTTTCAAAAATTATCGGCGGGAAGGAAAATACCGCCGGAGTTACATTGCGCGTAGAACCAGCTACGCGGGGAACAGGCAACAAGTATGTTTTCGCGTCAAGGCGGAAAAGCGAAGTTCCGCAGGAAATACTTGAAGCGGTTGAAAACGGCATAAACGGCGCGTTTTCTTCCGGTATTGTTATGGGCTATCCCTGCATTGACATAACGGCGACGGTTACCGACATTCAGTATTCGGAAGTTACCGGAACCGCTTTCGCCTTTGAAGCCTGCGCGAGTATGGCTTTTGACGAAGCCTGCCGTAATGCCTCCCCTATCCTGCTCGAGCCGATTATGGCAGTCAATCTTAACACCCCTCATGAATTTGTCGGAGAGGTTATGAGCCTTGTAACACAGCGCGGCGGACAAATACTCAATATGAACGCGAAACCTGATGCGGACGAAATAAAGGCGCAGGCCCCAATGGAAAAAATGTTCGGCTTTATGACAAGCCTCCGCAGTGTGTCTCAGGGACGCGCCAGTTTCAGCCTTGAATTCTCCCACTTTGAGAAAAAATCTGAAAGATAAGTAAGAAAAAAGACCTCTCGCAGAGGCGCGGAGGCGTAAAGTTGTTGTTTGCAAAATTACCGTTATACTTTCAATATCTTGGTTTTACGATTGTATATCATATATTAAAAGGAGTTACCGGAGTAAGGCTCTGCGCCTCTGCGAGAGACTTTTCCGAAAAAAGTTTTATGCGTTTTGTCCTTGTTTCGATTATCTGTTTTCTCTTACTGCCTTCTTGTGTTAAGTGTGAAATGGTTAACCGCTCAAAAAACGAGGTTAACGACACGAAAAATGGGGATAGTATCGATATAATCGACCCTATAAGGCTTCGCGCGGAAGAAATTGCTGAAGGTCTTGACGACAGGCTTCTTTCCGCGCAGGTTCTTATCAGCGGAATAGAGGGTAAGGGCAAATTGAATGATAATGTCGTAGCCTTGCTGACTGAATTTCCTGCGGGCGGGATTATGCTTTTCAGGTACAATCTTGACGACGATAACGATTCAATCCGCGCCTTGCTTTCGCAAACTTCTGCGCTTGTAACAGGCGGGGCTGGTATTCCGCCGTTTATAGCGGTGGATCATGAGGGAGGAACTGTAAACCGTTTCAGGCGCGGAACTGCCGGTCTGCCTTCCGCAGAGTCTTATTGGGAACTTGCGCTCACACAGGACAGACAGACGGCTCTTGAAAAATTAGAGAGCGACAGTTTCAGGGCGGGACGCGAATTAAAAGATTTGGGGATCAATTTAAATTTCGCTCCTGTAGCCGAATATTTAAACGATGCAAACCGTATTTTTTTACAAAGCCGTTCCTACGGCCCCGATTCTCTTTTTACTGCGGACGCCGCGTCTGCTTTTATAAGCGGAATGGAACGGGCGGGGGTTTTATGCGTCATAAAACATTTTCCCGGCAGTGCGGGAAACGATCCGCACTACTCCGCTTCGGTGCTGGGCGCGGACAAAGGCGCGCTTGATAACATAGTCTACCCTTTTACGTTTCTTATCTCAAGAAACCGCGCAAGGGCGGTTATGGCCGCGCATACTGCCGTTCCGGCGCTAGATACGAAAATAGCGAGTCTGTCGCAGGTTGTTATGAAAGACTGGTTAAGGGACGAAATTGGTTTTAATGGGATATTGATTGCCGACGACTTCAGCATGGCGTCTGCGGGCGGACAAACTCCTGAATCCTCTGCGATTATGTCCGTCATAGCGGGGGCGGACATGGTGCTTGTCTGGCCGAAGGATTTAAGGCGTACGCACAGCGCTTTTACCGCCGCCATTCAGGATGGACGGCTTTCACGCGAAAGAATGAGATCAGCCGCGAAGCGGATAATTTATGAGAAAATTTTACTTGGCTTATTGTAACGCTAACTATTTTACAGTTGAAGATTTTCCTATAACCGAGTTTTGGAAAAGACTAGTTTTCAAAAAATTTAAAAGCGGTTCATTCCATGACTTTTTTGGGTCTCTTTCTGAAACAAAACATTCAAAAAGGTTTAGTATATATTCTCTTATTTCATTCTGTACCGCGTCCGGCAATTTTATTTTTGGGGCATAGGACGGATGTATTGTTTTTGTGTGTACTCCAAAATCCGGTATTTTTGAAAAAAGCAGGCTTATAAAATGCTCCGCTTCCTGCATAGGGAAAAGCTCATTACTGTAACAGTTCATAGCGTATAACGCCGCCGCAATACAGTTGATACTGTGTTGTTTTACAAAAAGGATAGCCTCTACAATCGCGAGAGCGCCGTACTTCATTTCTAAAATCTGATCTTTTAACTTTTCTTCTTCCCCGAAAGATTTTGCGATTTTTACAAACATGGTATAAGTGTAAATTACAACCATAACGTGCAGGCTTGGAATGCACATCAAGTGGGGATCGAGCATGTGTATAACCATGAAGAGCGGGCGCTTTATGTAAAACGGACGCGATGTTGTAGAAAGATTTTTTCTGTAAACCTGAGCGGCAAAGGTGTAAAGATCGGCCATTCCAGAAATAAAATCCCCTGCCGGAGCGTACGCTTTTCGTCCGTAGCGCCTGAGTATAAACGAAAGCAGTCTTATCCAATATTTCGCAAAATCTATGTAAATCTTAACCCACGACGGCGTAAACGGTATCTTTTTATCAAGAACATGATCGACATTACTTACGGGAACCCTGCCAGGCAAAAAAGCTTGGCGGTGCTGGAAAAAGAAAAAATTAAAAAATAACGACAAATAATACTTTAGCGTGGCGCGTCTTAGAGAAGGCACATAAACTGTTTTTTTAAAAGCAAAAAAAGAGGTTTCGCTGTATACGCTGTCCTTTACATTCATAAAACTACCAATGTTTTCCAATCTTGTCAGGTCTTTCTTGATTAGATATAATATCATACCGTAGCGGTAATTACAAGCGGGAGATTATTATGAAAATAGGCGTTCAAATGTACACGATACGCGATTATTTAAAAACACCGAAGGAAATAGAATCATCTGTAAAACGAATTAAAGAAATGGGTTTTGATCTTGTGCAGATTTCAGGTCTTGGTCCGGTTGATACGGATATACTCGCTAAACTCTTTAAAGATAACGGTATAGAAGCCTGCGGAACCCACTCCCCATGGGAATCCGCCGCCGATCCAAAAGAACTTGACAAACTGATAGACGAACATAAAAAACTAGGGTGTTCGCAGATCGGCATAGGCATGAAACCGGATATTTACCCCGACACTTACGACGGCTACACGGCGTTTATAAAAAAATTAAATGAAATATGCGAACAGGTGCGCGCCGGGGGGCTTGGTTTTGGGTATCACAACCACGAACTTGAATTCATGAAATTTAACGGCGTATGCGCGATTGACCGTATGATCAAAGAATGTCCGAAAATGGAGTTTACCCTAGACGTTTTCTGGGTACAGGCGGGCGGAGCAAATCCCTGCGATTATATGGACAAGCTAAAAAATAGAATAAGAATCCTTCATCTTAAAGATTTCCGCGTTGCCGGCCGCCAGAGGCAGTTTGCCGAAATAGGGCAAGGCAACCTTGACTGGAAGGCCATTTTTTCAAGGTGTAAAAAATACAAAATACCCTACGCGGTTATTGAACAGGACGATGATTTCCTAACCGATCCTTTTGAAAGCCTAGCCTTAAGCAGAAAATATCTTGTAGAAAACGGGTATATGAAAGGTTGACCTTTTTTTACAATTATTGCATAATAACAAAAGCGGCTTGAGCCGCCAGATACGGTAATAAAGGAGTATTAAGTGCCCTGCGGAAGAAAGCGCAAACTTAGAAAAATAGCCACTCATAAACGCAAGAAGAAACTGCGGAAAAACAGACATAAGAAAAAATAAATCCCAAAGTTTAGGAGAAAAATATGGACATTTCCGCTTTACAAAAAGCACGATATGCCTATGTCCCGAAATTACCGGCGACTTTAGCAGGTTCCGTCGATGAAATCAGCGTCGAATTCGGCTCCCCTACCGAGGCTGTTTCCGACAAAGAGGAAATCCGTGAGATTTTTAAAAACACTTACGGAAAGCCGACGGCAATTTTTAAAAAGGGAAAAAACGACAAAATACGCCGCGAATTAAAAGTCGGCGTTATCCTTTCCGGCGGACAGGCTCCCGGCGGACACAATGTTATCGCCGGTTTGTTTGACGGTCTTAAAAAAGCAAATCCTGCCTCTACCCTTTTCGGGTTTCAGGGAGGTCCCAGCGGTCTTATCGACAACAAGACTGTTACCCTTACAAAAGAACGGATAGACGAATACCGCAATACGGGCGGTTTTGATATAATAGGCTCGGGACGGACAAAAATTGAAACGCCCCAGCAGTTTGAATCTTCCCTTAAAACCGCGAAGGCTTTGGGACTGGACGCGGTCGTCGTTATAGGCGGCGATGATTCAAACACAAACGCCGCCCTTCTTGCCGAATATTTTGTTGCCAATGGTTCAAACACTCAAGTAATCGGTTGTCCTAAAACAATCGACGGAGATTTAAAAAACGAACATATCGAAACTTCTTTTGGTTTCGACACCGCCTGCAAAACATACAGCGAGCTGATCGGCAACCTTTGCAGGGACACCAACAGCGCGAAAAAATACTGGCACTTTGTAAAACTTATGGGACGCGCCGCAAGCCACATCGCCCTTGAATGCGCTTTTCAGACACAGCCTAACGTCTGTTTGATTTCTGAAGAAATAGAGGCAAAACACTATTCCCTTGACAACATTGTAGATCAAGTTTGCGCTTCGATAGTAAAGCGCGCGGGGAACAGCGAAAATTTCGGCGTTGTTTTAATACCAGAAGGGCTTGTCGAGTTTATACCCGAAATTAAAAAACTGATAAATGAGCTAAATGATACAATTGCCGATGAAGAAGATAAATTTACGTCTTTGCATAATTTTACCGATCAAATGCAGTGGCTGTCCGGCAGGCTTACCGATGTGTCTTACGCTCTTCTAAAAATGTTTCCGCAGGAAATAGCCCAGCAATTTTTGATGGATCGCGATCCTCACGGCAACGTTCAGGTTTCCAGAATAGAAACCGAAAAACTGCTTGTCGGCATGGTAGAAAAAAAATTAAACATCATGAAAGAAAGAGGTCAGTATTCAGGCAAATTTGCGTCTTTGACCCACTTCTTTGGTTACGAGGGACGTTGCGCGTTCCCCTCAAACTTTGATTCCGATTACTGTTACAGTCTTGGCTACAGCGCGTTTGTTCTTATCGCCTCGGGGTTGACCGGCTATCTTTCCAGCGTGAAGAACCTTACCGCCCCCGCCGGCAAATGGATCGCGGGCGGCGTCCCTCTTACAATGATGATGAATCTTGAACAGCGGCACGGTTCCAAAAAACCCGTTATTAAAAAAGCCCTTGTTCTTCTTGACGGCAAACCGTTCAAGACATTCGAGGCAAAACGCGCCGAATGGGCTGAAAAAACAAGTTATCTTTTTCCTGGTGCAATTCAATATTTCGGACCGACTGAAGTCTGCGACGCGCCGACTGTAACGCTTAAACTTGAACATGAGTAATTAGGAAGAAATACCTCTCGCAAAGGCGCAAAGTTTTCGTCCGAAAGCTCCTATATCATTAATACGAAAATATGAAGGTAAGGAAAATATAACGAACAACAACTCTGCGCCTTTGCGCCTCTGCGAGAGCTTTTTCCCGTACCCTGCGCCTCCGCGAGAATAATTTATTCTTTTATCAACAGATGAAGCTCGTTCAGTTGTTTTTGATCTACTTCAGACGGGCAGTCGTCCATGGGACTTACGGCGAATGAATTTTTCGGGAAAGCGATAACGTCTTTTAACGAGGAAAGACCCGCCATGATCATTACAAGACGGTCAAGACCGGGGGCAATTCCTCCGTGAGGAGGGGCTCCGTACTTAAACGCTTCCGTTAAAAAGCCGAACTTTTTCTCAGCCTGCGCGGGGTCAATGCCTGCTATTTTAAACACGCGCCTTTGCATTTCCGGGTCGTGAATACGAATTGAACCGGACGCAAGTTCGTAACCGTTCAGTACAAGATCGTAAAGGTCGCCTTTTACGGAGCCTGGATCGCTTTCCATTGTTGAGTGGTATTTTTCTTGAGGCCATGTAAATAAATGATGCGCCGCTTCCCACTTCTGTTGTTCTTCGTCATATTCAAACATGGGAAAATCAACTATCCACGCAAATTCAAAATTGCCCGGATCGCAAAGGCCAAGGTCTTTGCCAAGTTTTGCGCGGACCGCTCCCAGCGCGGTATTGGCGATGTTTCTCTTCGCATCCGCGGCAATAAGAATTAGGTCGCCCTCTTTCGCTCCCAGCGCATCTGTTATCTGCGCGGCGCTTTCATTAAAAAACTTGGAAACGCCGCCTTCAAAAGCGCCGCCTGAAACGACTTTTATCCACGCAAGACCGCGCGCTTTGTAAATTTTAGCGTGGTTTTCTAAATCTTCGATCTGTTTGCGCGAAAAAGAAGAACCGTTTTTTACTACAAGCGCTTTTACCGCCCCGCCGCCTGAAAGCGCGTCCTTAAAAGCCTGAAAGCCGCATTTTTCCGCAAACGGGCTAAAATCGTTAAGGCGCATGTCGAAACGGAGATCAGGCTTGTCGCTTCCGTAAAATTCCATCGCCTCTTCCCATGTAAGCCTGCGGAACTTTTGCGGTATCTCCTTTCCCAAAACTTTTTTGAACACATGCCCCATCAAGCCCTCTGTAACAGAAAGAACGTCGTCCCTTCCGGCAAACGACATTTCAATGTCAATTTGGGTAAACTCAGGCTGTCTGTCGCCCCTTGAATCTTCGTCTCGGTAACAGCGGGCAATCTGAAAATATTTGTCAAAACCAGCCACCATTAAAATCTGCTTGTAAAGCTGAGGAGACTGAGGAAGCGCGTAAAATTTGCCGGGGTACAGCCGCGAAGGAACAAGATAGTCCCTCGCCCCTTCCGGCGTCGATTTTATAAATGTGGGAGTTTCTATTTCGTAGAAGCCGTTAGATGTCATCCATTCGCGGACTGCGAAAGCGGTTTCGCTTCTCATTTTGATTGTCTTCTGCATTGCGGAGGAACGAAGATCAAGATAGCGGTATTTAAGCCGCGTTTCCTCGCTCGCGTTGCTTTCTTCGTCAATTTGAAAAGGCAGAATTTCGGACTTGTTCAATATTATAAGTTTTTCCGCGGTAACTTCAATTTCGCCCGTCTCCATTGAGGGGTTAATCATTCCGTCAGGACGGAGGCTGACTTTGCCTTCGACGGCTATTACATATTCGTTACGCAGTTCGCCGCACATGGCGGCAAGCTGTTCTTTGCCTTCTGTGTCAACCGTTACCTGCGTAATGCCGTATCGGTCGCGCAGGTTTATAAAAAAAATGCCGCCATGATTCCGTTTGCGGTGTACCCATCCGTTAAGTATAACCGTTTTGCCGTTATCGGTTTTCCGCAGAGACCCGCAGTCGGCAGTTCTTTTCATTGTTTCCATGTTTGCTCCATAATGTATTGGACTTGTTCGACAACCCGGTTGGTTGTCTTACAAGTCCTGCATTTTTTCGGGCTAAAGAAGCTTTAGCCCTGCAAAAATACTTTTTTATTGGTAGTTGTTCGGAAAACTGAAGTTTCCGAACAACTCTATTATATGAATTTTAATTTTTAAATTCTACCACAGAGACGATGTTTTGGAAAAATCTCCCTCAGAGACGCAAAGGCGCAGAGTTGTTGTCTTTATACTTTTTTACCTTAAATATTTTCGTACCCCATGGGGAAAATTGCATTTGCGCCTCTGCGGAAAGTATTCATAAAAAAAAGAGGCTGTCCTTTGCGGACAGCCCCAGTTAACTGTTAAACGTTTACTCTTTAGAAGATGTAAATCCTTAAGCCCATTATGATGTGCGGAATTACTATTTCTATACCCAGCTTTTCCGCATCAGCATCTGTAGGTACAAACCACAACTGACCTTCCGTGAACAGGCTGAATGTCCTTAAGTTCTTCCGTTTTGGAATTGTCACTTTCGGGAACTCTATCTGAAATAATAACGCGCTCATAAATGTTGCCTTGCCGCTCTGTGTGTACCCTTCCTGCGCCACGTCGAACATAGAGAAGTTTGCGCCTATGGCGAACGAAGCAAAGAGCCAGTCAAAGTCAGGACCCCATAAAGAGCCTAGAGGCAGAGTGTAAAGACTGGGAATAAGTTTAAGAGCAATAACATGTCCGCCGTAACGAACACCCAGCGGAGGCGGAGAGCCGCCTAATGCTTCATAAAGGTCTTGTGTCATAAAACCGTATTGAAGTTGAACCTTTACATTGTCATCAAAGAAGCTTAATCCTAGCCCGAAATCCGTGTATGTAGCTCCGCCGCCAAACGGCATATTAGGCAACCCGTTAAACATTTGTTTTAAGAACGGAGGAATAATTCCTTCAATATACATTCCTTGCAGGAAGCCTGGTATTTCATAAGCCGCCTTGTCGCCCTTTCGCAAGTGGTAGGTAAGGCTTACAAGTTCCACATCGTCAGACGCGGAAGCCGAATACATAATTGTCTGGTTGTAAACACTTCCCGCTTCCGGCGAAATAAGTCTTATAACAGGAGGCGTCTTATCAACCTGAACAAGTAACCGCGTAAGGGCGGTTTCACCGTTTTTCATGGTCGCTCTGAGAAGGATATAATGTATACCTTCATACATATCGCCTGTTTCCAGACGGTAGCGGTAATTTACGTTTTTCGCCAGCGCCTTACTGGTTTTTATGAAGTTTTTCCCGTTATCAAAACTGATTTCCACATAACTTGGAACTTTTAATTTGATAGCGTCTTTTATTTCTTTATCAGTCTCTTTGGCGGCAAGCAATTCCTGATCTTCCGCGCTTAAGGTGTAACCATAGCGTCCTGTAACATAGGGTCTTTCATAGGCAAATTCGCCAAACTTGAAACTGTCAATTGTAACCCACGGACCATATGGCGCGTAAACAAGGTTTTGCGCGCGCGACTGCACAGTCCCGTACCCGCCGAAATCGCTGTAGACGACAACCGTATTATTGCCTTCAACAAGTTCATCGGTACTGAGTAATATGGTGTAGAAACCGGATACCGGATCAACTTCCGCGCTGGCTTTGTCTATGTTGTTTACCTTGACCGTTACTTTGCCGGCGGCATCGGTTCCACCTGCGTAACCGTACAGCTTAAAATTGCCCTGAACGTGTTCGTTATCCAGCGGATAATAAATTTCCACAATGTTTTTGTATGTTTCGCGGGCAAGCGCAAAGTTACGCGAATTACGCGAAACGTTACCGGCCTTATCCGTAGATACGATTTCGATGTTATAAAGACCATCGCGCATTCCTGTAAGCTCATAGTCCTGCTTAATCGTATCGGAAGAACCAAGCTTGCGCGATTTTACGTTCGCGTTTACGTTTGCGCCTTCCAGACTGCGGATTTCGATGCTAACATTGTCAAGATTCGGGTCTATAACGCGCCCCATGATGGCAAGTCTTCCTATTGAAAGAGAACCGTCCGCAGGGCTGTCAAGTACAAGTTCAGGGTCGGTATTGTCGATGTTTATCATGCTCGCGTAAGTGGCGGGTATATCATAATTGTCAACAACACGAATAAAGACTACATGAGGACCGTCTTTTAAGATTCTGGAATTAAACCTGTAGGCCCAGCTTTCCGTTCCCTGCGCCTTGTTGTAGGTATTGCCGTTATCCGCGGAAATAAAGATTTCTTTTATCCCGTTCTTGTCGGCGGCTGTTCCTGTTATTTGAATTACATCTCTTAATACGGAATCAAACCTGGGGAAGGTTACCCTTGCCGTAGGTTCAGCGAGCGACACCCTGAATTTTCGCGTAACAGGCATGCTCTTTACGCCGTAGATGTCTTCCGCCGTAACGGTTACGCTGTGTTCGTTATCTGTAAGGGACGAAAGAGTTATCGGAATAGAAAAACCGTATTTTGCGTCTACACGCTTTTCCTGCCCGTTATCAAGCCTCCAGAAAATATGAGAAACTTCGTCGTCGTCGAACATTACGCCGGATGCGACAAAGTCCGTCGTGATTACTTCATTATCCTGAGGCAGAACGATCTGAACAACCGGAACGCCGTATTCAGGATCAATTACAAACTGCCATGTGTTAGTTTCGCTCCTGTTACCCGCCATGTCTTCAAAGATAAAGCGCATACGGCTGTTAAGCGGCATCTTTATCGGGTCCATCTGAACTTCTAGGAATACTGGAGCGTATTCTTTGTCCCATTTTTCTGCGTTAAAAACTTCTACAGTCAGTGCGTTAACGCCGGCGGACGACGGTCTGTTATAAGTAACCGTTTTAAGCGCTCCGGCTTCTTTTATCGCAAAACCAAGCCTCTGAACGCCGTTTACCCTTGCTTCTGCCAAAGGCATAATCAACTCGGCTTCCGGCGCAATTGTATCTTTATAAGCGGTAAAGTTCGCTACCGATTCGTTTCCGGCGTCGTTAATCGCCCTAATCATGATGTTAATGGAACCATCTTGAATATTGGTAACATTAATTGTACGCGAAATATCAGTATTTACAGGAGCGCCCAAAGCGGCGGCTTCACTCGCACTAAGCAGAGGTTGCCAGTTTCCTCCCATATCTACCGAATAGGCAATTGAATTGACCCTATGCACGCTTGTTACGTTAATTTTGAAAGGTATGCTTGTAGTTACCCAGTCTTTGGGTGTTTCCTTTACCGTTATGACCGGACCGTTAAAGTCTGCGATAACGTTAAACTGCTGGCTGTTGAATGTGCCAAGAAGCAGGGTAAGGGGACCAAAACTGCCTTCCCTTAACGCCTTTAACTGCACTCTGCCGTATTCGTCTACATCAAGGGTAAGATTTTCCGAGCCTACTCCGTTAAGCCTTAAACGGGACCTTTCCAGAGGCTCGTTAGCGAGACCCAGTAATACGTCGTCCTTTGATGAAAGCACCATGCGTCCGCTTGCGCCTATAACCGGGCGCACCCAGTCAAGCCATTGACCTCTGCGCGCATCCGGATTCTCAGGAACCGCCGGATCATTCTGCTCTATAAAAACATACTCCGGGAAAACAACTTCGCGCCCGGCGCGGTCTGTTACGCGTATTTCAATTTTTGTATAACCTGACGGAAGACTTGGGGGAATCGTTACAACAGCGCGGCTTACCATGTCCTTCCCAGCGACGGGTTTAATAGCGTCCGCAGGACCGTCTGCAAAAGAAATTGTAGCGTTCGCTATCTGAGACAACCCTTTTATTTCAACTTCCATTGTCTTTTTGATCTTTGGTTCAAGCGGTATTCTCATACCTGTATAAAATTTTTCAGGGCGGTTACCGGTTATAACGCTGGAAATTCCCGGCTGTAAAAGCGCGGCGGGAACCGTTATGCCTTTTACCTGTACCTTGGGACCAAGAACGCCTGTAATATCTTTCGCCCAAATATCCAAATTATAAGTGCCTTCAGGAATTCCTGGAATGACAAACTGGAAATATCCTGAAGTCTTTACCTCTACCGCCTGATTAGGACCTATTGAGTAGAAAACCGAAGAAACGCCGTCATTGTCTACAGCGGTTCCTTTAACAACAAGGTTTCCCTTATTATCGGTAATCGCTCCGGCAGAAGGATCGGTAAGAGTAATAGTGGGCATATCGGCATTTTGATCAACTTTGAATTTTTGCTTATAAACTGTAACATTGCCGGAAACATCCACGGCGCGGACTTCGATATCAATGCTGGATGTTTTTAATTCACGGATATTTACATCCGCCGACCACCACGGGTTGCCGGGAAGAATTGGAATAGTACCGCCTTCTTTACCGCCCGCTTTCCATGAAAGGGAGCTTAACCCGACGCGGTGTTTTGCGTATCCGGCAATTGAAAAAACACCGCATACTGTGGCTGTCGGCTCCGGGAAAACAATACTTACATCCGGCGGAGTGTTGTTGATGTATAACAGGTGGGCGTTAACTCCTACAGAACCTTGTCCGTCCTGCCCTCTGAACCAGATAACTTTAGGACCGTCTTCAAAAGTTTTTGAATTAAGATTGAGTTCCCAGTCATAAAGATCATTTTTTTTATCGTAACTTGGTTTTAAAGGCTGATATTTTACACCTTCGTCAAGAGAATAAGAAATGGCGTTTATACCGTTACCGTCCGCAATAGTACCTTTAAGACGCACATTTCCGGCAACAAGCGCGCCTACTTCGTGGCTTGTTATAAGGATATTGGGCTTTTTACGGTCAAGATTCCAGTAAATTGAGTGTTTTCTATGGGATTTTGCAGGAAAAGAATCGGAAATTCCTGAAAGATCGTTTATATCAATAGCCCAAGTCGTGATTGTATATACCCCGTCCGTCCATATTTCAGTATTTGTAGTATCCAGGTAGTAAGACCAGTAATCGGCTCCGTCAGCCTGGACGTTGACAAGCTCTTCGCCCTTCCCGTCCTTGCCTCGGGTAACCGTAAGCCAGACGCTTTTTACCCCGTCATCGTCCATCGCTATACCGACTATGTTCAAGTTTCCCTGAACGCGCATATTCGGCAAAGGGTTAATTATTGTCGTTTTTGGAAGGTCGGACGCTGGATCGATAAACATATTGTCAGGCCCGGCGCGGGAAACGTTATTGGCCCTGTCAGTTGCTTCCAGATAGTAATTCCATTTTCCCGGTTTTTTCTCGGTTGAATCGATTACATCCTTAAAAGCGGCAGGATCTTCGGCTGTCTTTGATTCATTTTGCTTCCTTCCTGCGGCCCAAACAGCCCCAAAAGAAAGTGTCAGTAAAAGACAAAAAATTATGGTTTTTTTACCCATTGTATCCCCCTTGACATCTCAAACTAACTTATATAGAATAGGCGTCCTTGGAATAAATTTACCCCTCTTATCAAGAATAAGGTAAATTTATAATATTTGCAAGTTTTTTTTACTGTTTTTTTTAAAAAAATTAACCAATTACTAATTAGAGTCTTATAATGTGGGCACATTATGACTCGTACCCTAATGTACGCGACTATTAGTCTGTAACAGCTAAATGTTCACAATAACTTATTACCAGACATTTTCACGCAGAGGTCGCGGAGACGCAGAGGATCAAGGGTGATTAGCTAACTTGTATCACTTTCATGTTGTTTTTCATTATAAAATAGAGTTGTTCGTAAACTTCAGTTTCTGAACAACTTCATATAAAAAACGCGGTTTTGTCGAACTTTCGGACTAAAGTCCGCGTTCGCAGGCTTATAGCCTAAAAAACAGCAAGACTGGTCAGCGTAGCTGACATGAGACAACCAACCGGGTTATCTTACAAGTCAATAATAAAAAAGCATAGCTGGAAACGCGCAATTAGGTAATAAAGCGCAGTTCTCCGCGCCTTTGCGACCTCTGCGTGATAAAAAATAGAGTGTAGTTTTAGTTGTTACAGACTACTACCTTAAAACGTATTTTCGTAGCAGGCGGGAAAATACAAGGTCTGTCCGCAAAGTAACCGACTTTGTAGACAGATACTAATTAGTACCCCGGCGCGGAAAAATCGATATAAAAATAAGGGCGATTAACGCGGTAATATACGGAAAAGCGAGCAAAAAATCGGCGGGAAGGGACATGAACCCCTGCGAATAATTGGAAAAAGCCTCGGCAAGGCTGAAAATAAAAGCGGCAAAAAGGACGCCCAATGGGTTTCGTCCCCCAAGGAAGATTACTGCGAGCGCAATCCAGCCTTTTCCGGCGGACATTCCCGGCACGAATGCGCCAAGGTTCAAACTTAAAAATGAGCCGCCTATTCCGCATAAAAAGCCGGAAATCAGCAAAGCTGTGGTTTGGTACGCCTGCGGTCTTATCCCAAGAGAGACAAGAGCGCAGACGTCTTTTTCGCAGGCGCGAAGACGGTAGCCAAAGGGCGTTTTGTAGATCGCAAGCCAAGATACCGCAAGCGTAATTATTCCGGCGATAACATACCATTTTTGAAGTCCGGTTACGTTTTCGGACACAACCACCCCTCTTGTACCGAATAATTTATCGGAAAAAACTACGCACAAACCGCTTGAAAAAAGGTTTACTGCAAGCGCGGAAATAAAAAGATTTGCGCGTAATTTGAATACTGCAAATGCGTGCAGAGCCGAAAGCGCCGTCCCCGTGATTATTCCTGCCGTTATTGCAGAGAAAACGCTTCCCGTAGCGTAATAGACTGCAAGAGACGAAAAAGCGCCCGCAAGAAGCAGTCCCTCAAGCGCGATGTTGAGGGTTCCGGCAAGAACTGGAAATAGTCCGCCTACCGAAGCAAACAGCAGAGGAATCATCATTGTAACGGCGCTTTTAAACATCAGTCTTTCCCCTCTTTGAATAAATGTTGCGTATAACAAGGCTTGTGGAAATAAAGAAAATTACAGCCTGCGCAATAGAGGCGACTTCGTAAGTAAGACCCGTATTCTGCATGGCCGTTCTCGCGCCGGTTCCGATCCATGCGAAGAAAAGCGCGGAAGGGATTACGGCAGAAGGATTAAAACCTGAAATTAAAGCTACGGCAAGCCCGTTCCAGCCAAGTCCCGCGGAAAATTCTTTTATTACCGCGTGATATGTCCCCATTACCGCCATGCTTCCCGCAAGCCCGTAAAAGCCGGCGCTTACCGCCATTGACGCGACTGTTATCAGTTTTGTGTTGATTCCGCCGTAACGCGCAAATAATTCGTTGCTTCCGGTCATACGTATTTCATAACCAGGTTTTGTCCTTTTAAGAAAAAATTGGGCTATTATTACCATTCCTACTGCGATAAAAAAACCTGCGCTTAAAACAGATGGTTTTAAGATAAGCGGCAAGCGTAAATTTTCCGCTATTTTGCGCGTTGACTGTAGCGACGACTGTGGATCGTTAAACGGGACGCATACAAGGTAATTGACAACGGGAATGACCGCGCAAGACAGTAAAAAAGAAGTGATAAGTTCGCTTGTATTCCACATCGCCTTGCAAAAGCCGCTGAACACTCCAAGCAACCCGGCGCAGACAAACCCGGAAGTTACGGCTAGGATTCCAGTAATTACGCCCGACTGCCCTATGCCGTACTTTGAAAGAAGGAGCGAAATGGCAGTTGTGCAAAAAGCGCCCGAATATATTTGCCCCTCGCCGCCAAGGTTAAAATTTCCGGCTTTCATCGCAATAGTTACGCCTAACGCCCCTATTACAAGCGGAACTGAGGCGTTCAGCATATTGCCGAAACTGAACAAGTTGCTGAAAGGACCTATAAAGAAAAAATAAAGCGTTCTTACAGGAGTGTCGCTAAGAATAAAAACAAGTAATATTACCGCCAAAAGCGAAATAACAGGGATATATATTCCAGCGTAAACAGGCAGTGGGCGAAAAACTTGCGTTTGAGGCGGTCCGCCTGTTAATTTTGAGCGTTCCTTCATTCCTTTATTCCTATTCCCTGCATGGCATTGCCAATATCTGACTTAACCTGCGCGCCTGTATTTTCAAAAACTCCGGCTGTTTTTCCCCTATACATAACAATTATGCGATCTGCAAGAGAAAGTATTTCATCAAGATTTGTAGAAATTAAAATTACAGCAGTCCCCCTGTCCCGTAACGCCTGTATTTCTTTTTTTATAAAATTACTCGAGGCTATATCCAGACCCCATGTGGGTTCTGAAAAAACAATATAATCCTTTAACAGGTTTATCTCGCGCGCCAAAATTAATTTTTGCAAATTGCCGCCGGAAAGAAAAGCGGCCTTTTCATTTACATTCGCGCCATCAATGCTGTAATCTTTTGCAAGTTGTTCTGAAAATTCCCGCGCGGCATTTTTGTCGATTATCATTTTTTTGAAAAACCTGTCGCGGCGGTTAATTATCAAATTTTCCTCAATTGATTCTTCTCTTGCGCTGGCAACGCGCAGTCTGTCGGCGGGAACGTACGCAAGTCCCTGTTTACGCAGTGCGCGTATTCCAAGACTGGAAATATCTTTGCCTTTGTTAAAAATTTTTCCGCCCGATGCATGAAGAAAGCCGCCTAAAACCGCCTCGATTACGCCAAGCCCATTACCACCTATGCCGGCAAATCCAAGGATTTCGCCCCGCCTCGCCTGAAACGAAACATTTTCGAGCAACGGGCGTTTCTGCCCTTTCCTGCGTACTGTAACATTGTCAAAAACAATAACGGCTTGCGCGTCCGTGTTGATTCTTTCAGGCGTTTTTTCGCATTCTGCGGTATAATTTTCGCCAATCATCATGCGGGCTATTTCGTATTCGTCAATATCAGCAGTGTCCCGGACTCCTGCAAGTTCTCCTTTTCGCAATACGGCTACTCTTTCGCAAATTTGTTTTATCTCATGCAATTTATGAGTTATCAGAATAACGGAAATTCCTTTTGACGCGAGGTTTTTTAATGTTTTGAATAACGAGCGCGTCTCCTGTCCGGTAAGTATGGCGGTAGGTTCGTCCAGAATAATTATTTGCGCGTTATGCTGGAGGACGCGGCAAATTTCAACCTGTTGCATTTCCCCCTGACTTAAATATTTTACTTTTTGAGCGCTTTTTACGGCAAAATTATGTGTATTTAGCGCTTTTTCGGCATTATAGCGCGCTTTTTTTTCATCAAAGAAAAACCAGTATTTACGCGGTTCTTCCCCCATCGCGATATTTTCCGCAACGGTAAATTCGGGAAAAAGCATAAAATGCTGATGTACCATTCCAATTCCCAGTTTTTTTGCCGCTAACGGAGAAGTTATACGCTCTTTTTTACCGTTTATAAAAATTTCCCCCGTGTCCGGCGTTTCCATGCCGCACAGGATTTTCATTAAAGTGGTTTTACCCGCCCCGTTCTCTCCGGCAATACAAAGAATCTCGCCTTTGCGAAGGCACAGGCTTATATTGTTATTTGCTTTTTTTACACTACCCGGATAAGTTTTACTTATATTGCAAAGTTCTACACAATAATGGGCGTCGTTCATAACAAAAATTATGCATTAAAGCGGCGGAATTGTATAGTTTATTTTACCCTCGCTAAGAGCATTGTAAAACTTTTCAAATTTTTCACGTATATCTACAGGCATATTTTTCTGATATGCGGGATCGTCAAAAATAAAGCCAAGGTAGCCTTCTTTTACGCCGACAGTCTGCGCGATACCGTACTCTATTCTTCCTTCCAGCGCGTCTTCCAGTATTTCCTTTACAAGTTTTTTCTGTTCCATTATTCCGCAACCAAGTACAAGACCGTCCGCCAGTTTATATTCGTTAGCGTTATAACTTACAATATATTTGTTTTTTTCGACGGCGGTTTTAATCATTCCCTGAGCCGCGCCTCCGGCGATAGCGGTGAACACGTCAACGCCTGAATCGATCATGGCGGCGCAAAGTTCGGCGGCTTTGCTGGCATCCGCCCATGAGCCTATTATGCGCTTGTCCAGCTCTATCTCCTTGTCAACAAATTTTGCGCCTTCCAAAAAGCCGGGAACCATCTGCTTTGTCAACAGAGGATATTCCTGCGCCGCGATAAAACCGATTTTTTTCTGCTTGTTTGCGTATGGCATATTGCTTGTAGTAACAAGGCCGGCAAGGTATCCAAGAAAAAGCGATTGTTCGTATTGGTTGTACAGGTATGTCCGTATCTGCGGATTCCCCGCATACTTCGCGTCCGTAATTATAAATTTTTGGTCTGGAAACTTTTTGCCTACGTTTACGCATAACTCAGGCAGAGACGGATTGGAACCAATAACAATATCATAAACGCCGCTTGAAACCATTTCGGCAAGCTGTTGTTCCCATTCCGCCTGATTAAACCCGGCTTCATAAATTTTTACGCTTACGCCTGAATTAGCCCCGGCAAATTCCAGCGCGCCCTGCGCCATTTGTTCGTAAGGTATGCTTCCCGCCGTAACGCCGGTAATAAAAACAAGCACGGAAAGCTCTTTCTGCGCCTGCACATGATTCTTCTTTGTGCAGGAAAAGACCAATGTTACAAACAACAACACTGTTAAAAATTTTTTCATGTCCTTAACTTTCTCCGTGAATTAAAATTTTTACAAGCAAATTTGGGTTAACCAAGCAAAGGAAAAATTTTACCACGAACCATACCGACTTTTAGCGCATATCCCGCCATTGTCTGCCCGACCGCCTAAAGCGACCGGGTGAATATTTGGTTCTTGGTTAATTATTCTTCTTGGACAGACCCAATTTTATTTTACTAAATTACAACCTATCGCGCAAGCCTTACAAAAGCGTCTTTATAACCTATACTTTTAAAACGCGCAAGAACGGCGGCGCTTTCCCCCTGATTCAAGGGGCCTAAAAGGACGCGATACCACCTTTCTCCGTCTTTGTAAACGACAGGTTTATAGTGCTGGTCTATCCTGCTTACGCTGTTCTCTACGGATTCCGCCGTATCAAAAGCCGCTAACTGCACATAGTAACTTCCGCGCGACAATTCGTATATTCTTGGTATCGAAAAATTAGGTTCGTTATTCGCAGTTGACTGTTGCGGGGCGTTTGAAATTCCGGGAATAATTAAGGCGGGATCGATTCCGTAAATATTCATAGGCGGACGATCTTCCGCAGGTACAATGTTGTATTCCGCCGGACTGACATCATCCGGGCTAACGTCCGCTACCTCTTCCGGTTCGTAATAATCAATTTCATAATAATCAAATACTTCGACGGTTTCGTCTTCTGCCTCGGCTACCGCCTCCGCTTCTTCTTCTTCAAAATATTCGGCTACTTCTTCATAAACTTCTTCCACTTCTTTCGCTTTTTCCATTTCCGCAGTTTCAGTTTCTGCGATTAATTCCGGTTCTTCAATTTTTTCCGTTCTTTCTGTATTGGTATATGTATCGGTATAATTGGGAAGATCGACAATATTGCGCGCGCTGTTTGTGCCGCTCCATTCGGGTTCAAGTACATAAGATGGATATCCGGTATCTGGCGCAGATGCATAAGACGGAGTGTTAACAGGTGGCGGAGGCGGATAATCATCATATTCCGCAGGGCGCGGCGGCGCGGTATAATCATCATAATCATACTCCACGGCTCTGTTTGACTTTGCCGCCGGGTTCACAAATCCTTCATCGTAACTTTCTTCGGTAATTACTTTTCCGGAATCATAATCGGGAAAGCCGGAGGACAATCCTTCCGTAAAACGAGCGTAAGCGACAGGATCGGTCGGCTGGGTCATTCTTATTCTGCTTACGGAACCCGCCCTCATACCGATTAATTCTGCGGCAGAGCGTGAAACAATCGCCAGAAGCCCAGGACTGTCAAGGTTATTAGCGACAATAACCCGAGTGCTTTTATTTGTTTCGATATTTACGATATCAACTACGGTGTTCTTTGGGAACGAATTGGTCGCAACATATTGACCGTTTCCGGGAAGTTCCCCTTCGGGGGCGACCACAGCGGCCCCTTCCCATGGAGAAGCGCTTACAAACAAACAAAGAGCCGTTATAACGTAAACAACTGTTACTTTCCTCATAATTATCCCCTCTAATGCTCGTTTATACGGGGAATAAGCCCCTTTACGATATTTTTCAAATCATCAATTTCGTCTTTTTCCGACTTGTAGGCTTTTATTTTTACTTTTCGTTCCTGTATTATCATGTACGGCGTAGTTCTGAACAGAACAAGAGAAATTTCACTGGGCGTTAAAGAATCGCCTGAATAATCAATTTGGGCGGCAATAAAATAATCAGCACCCCCTTCCCTTGCCTCGTCCACTTCACTCTCTACAAATTTCTCCATGCTCATTTTTGGTTTTGAGGGAACGCGCATCATCGGCGTATTGCTGACAATATACCCGGCGTCAAAAAACACGTCGAAAAAAGCGTTTTCCAACTGCTTGGAATGATCGTTTTTCACCCCTTCCATAGGCAGTCCAGATTCAATTATAAAAACCGAAACCATGTAAGCCTGAGCGTTAAGAACAAATGAAACGCTTAAAAAAAGAATCAAGCATATTCTTTTAGCCATTTACACTCCTTTGGTTCAATTATCGGCGTTTAAAACCGGTAATTTAAGGGATTATTTGACATAAAGAAGTATCTTTCGAGAGATACGGAAGAGATATCTCTCACAGAGGTGCGTAAGAAGATTTATTGAAGAAACACCTCTCGCAGAGGCGCGGAGGCGCAAAGTTGTTGTTTGTAAAATTTTCATTATACTTTTCAAGATTTTTGTATTAGTTAATATATCAAGTATGAAGAGGAGCAATCGGACTAGGACTCCGTGTCTCTGCGCCTCTGCGAGATATCTTTTCCGTATTATCATTCCCCGCGCACTTTCGTCAATAATGCATTTCGTGTTGTTTCATGACAAATTCCAACAGCGACAATTTATCCGCCATCGGTTGTTTGTTTGTTTTCCTATAAAAAATGAGAATGTTACTTATGAATAAGAAAATTGATGAAAACTTTATACATAATTTGGTTAGCAGTAACATTAAACGTTTTAGAAAGATGCGTAATATTTCGCAGTTAGACCTTTCGGTTATTACAGGTCTTACGCACAACTTTATCAATGATATTGAAAATCGCAAAAAAGGCATCTCCGCTAAATCTTTGGCTAAACTTTCTAACGCCCTGAATGTCGAGCCGTATCAGTTTTTCCTTCAGGAAGATATGTGCGGCGATAACATGAGGAGCTACGTGAAAGACTTAAATGTGTCGTTTTTAAAAGCCGTTTCTGATCTAACAGAACTGTACTTTCCTGAAAACAAAAAAGAAAGGTGAGACCCCTTGATCTTTTGCACTGCGGAACTCTTATATACCGATCCTCTTGGGCGCGAGGCTTTCTTGCTTCACGAAAAACGTACCAATTACTACAGTATTCAACGAAGCTCCAAAGGCGAAAAAGCAGGAAAAAATACCTCTCGCAGAGGCGCAAAGTTGTTGTTCGTAAAATTTTCATTATACTTTCAAGATTTTCGTATTTAGATAATATATCAAGTATAAAGAGGAGCAATCGGACTAGAAGAACCTATCATAAAAATTGTGTAAATGGTCATAAAGTGGTAGAAATACTGAAGGAGAGATTATGGTCATGGCACGAAAGAAAGAGAAGAAGGAAAAGGATATTATCGACCAATTGCTTGATAATATCGGCTTCCGCAGACTAATGCAGAACGAGGTTGTATGACAGGACGGTTTAATAAAACAGTTAACCGGAAAGATACTCCAGAGGGCGCTTGAAGCGGAAATGACGGGACATCTTGGATATGAAAAGAATTCCAGCGCCGGGGACAACAGCGGGAACAGTAGAAACGGGCACACGGAAAAAACAGTGCTACTTGAAAATCAAAACACGACAATTAAAGTCCCCCGGTACCGGAAGGGGACGTTCGAGCCGGTAATAGTCCCCAAGCATGAAAAGCGCGTGCCGCTGTTCAACGATCAGATTATATCAATGTACTCGTTTGGGATGAGCGACCGCAATATCCAGAAACATCTTGAAAAAGTTTACAACGTGGAAGTGTCGCCTGATCTGATAAGCCGCGTCACGAATAACGTCCTTGAAGAAGTCAGGGAATGGCAGAACTGCCCTCTTGAGAAATCCTACGCGATAATGTATCTGGACGCCCTGTGCGTCAAGAGCCGTGAGGACGGTAAAAGTTGCAATAAGAGCGTGCGGACTAAAGTCCGAGGGCTATGGATAGCGGAAAACGAAGGGACTAAATTTTGGTATCCTCAACCGAGCCCGGCAGGGCGAAGGTTCCCCTCTTGATGAGCGTGTTAACCCAGCTTAAAAACCGAGGTGTGGAAGACATACTCATCGCCTGCATGGACGGGCTGACGGGCTTTCCCGACGCTTTACGCGCAATCTACCCTCAGACGCGTATCCAGTTGTGCATGCGGACTTTAGTCCGAGTCCACATGGTCAGGAATTCAACTAGGTTTGTTTCCTGCAAAGACCTTAAGAAACTGTGCGCGGGTCTGAAGGCTATTTACTCAGCTAAAGCGAGGAAGCCAGACGAGACGCTTTGGAAGATTTCGGGAAGAAATGGAATGATAAATACCCGATGATATACCAGTGCTGGCAGAGGCATTGGGATGACTTGAGCGAGTTTTACAGGTACCCGCCAGAAATCCGCAAAGCTATTTATACTACTCACGCGGTTGAGTCATTAAACTTTTCTTTGCGCAAAGTCATAAAAAACAAATTGATCTTTGTAAATGACGATGCTATATTTAAGATACTGTATTTGGCGGTTAGGAACGCTTCTGAAAAATGGACGATGCCGATACGGGACTGGGGGCGGGCGTTAAACCAGTTCGCCATTGAGTTCGGAAAAGAACGGGTTCCGTTCTAATGATATTTTGCCATTTACACAAAATATCTGATAGGCTCTATCATTACGGAAGATATTTATAAATTTCCTTTATTAATCACTTCCCATTATTTCAGATTTTTGTTATCCTTCTATAAAATATATTTTTTTTAGAGGAATAACATGATTAAAGCCGTAGACGTCGTAAAAGGCACTTGCCTGCTTCAAAAGGGACAGCCGTATCTGGTGGTTGAAAGGGAATTGCACAATCCCGGAAAGGGAACTTCTGTAGCCAGAATTAAAATGAAAAGTATAAAGGACGGGTCCGTTTTAAGCCTTACAATCCCCACTCAGCAGGAAGTTGAAGACGCGCAGGTCGATATTCACGCCTGCCAGTACCAATATGCGGATCAGGACAATTATCACTTTATGGATAACGAAAGTTTTGAACAGTACGAAGTTCCCATCACGGACGCTCCAGACAAAAAATTCTATCTTAAAGACGGCGACGTTTACGATCTTACAATTTGGGAAGGCAGGGTAATAGACATAAAAATTCCGTACAAGGTTGTTTTTACAGTCGCGCAAAGCGAAAATTATGTGAAAGGCGACACGGTTTCAGGCGCGACAAAACCAATCATTACGGAAACGGGCTTAACGGTAAGGGTTCCGCTTTTTATCAAACAGGACGAAAAGATACTCGTGAATACCGAGACTAACGAATATGTCGAAAGAGTCAACAATTAGTGTCTGTCCATAAAGCCGGTTACTTTATAGACACACGCTAATTAAAGCCCAAATTTTATAAAGGAGCGTTTTATGCTTATCAAAATAATTCTTCTGCTTTTGTTTTTTATTGTTACAATTTTTGTAGGTTTTTATTTCCGCAAAAAAACGGCAAGCGTAAATGATTTTGTACTTGGCGGACGGCAGGTAGGTCCTTGGCTTACGGCTTTCGCCTACGGAACATCGTATTTTTCTGCGGTAATTTTTGTCGGTTACGCCGGGCAGTTCGGCTGGAGATTTGGAACCGCCGCCACATGGATCGGCTTGGGCAACGCCTTTATAGGTTCGCTTATGCCCTGGTTTATACTTGGGCGGCGTACGCGCGTAATGACGCAACATTTAAAAAGCGCAACCATGCCTGAATTTTTTGGGGCAAGATTCAACTCAACGCCGCTGAAAATAGGGGCGGCGATTATACTTTTCATCTTCCTTATCCCCTACACCGCTTCTCTTTACAACGGTCTTTCCCGCCTGTTCCAAATGGCGTTTAACGTTGATTTTATTTACTGTATTACCGGCATGGCGCTTCTTACCGCCGTATACGTTGTGGTCGGAGGCTATTTTGCCACAGCGGTAAACGATTTTATTCAGGGCATAATTATGCTTTTGGGAATTGTAGCCATTATCGGCGCGGTACTCATCAGCAACGGGGGGTTTATAAACGCTTTGGCGAAACTTGCCGAAATTAAGGAAGTAAACGTAAACAAAGTTTTTGTCCCAGGCGTACTTACGTCATTTTTCGGCCCCGATCCGTTAAGTTTGTTAGGCGTCATAATTCTTACGTCTCTTGGAACATGGGGACTGCCGCAGATGACTTCGCGGTTTTATTCGATAAAATCCGAAAAAATGATAAGCAAGGGAGCGATAGTTTCCACAATCTTCGCTCTTTTTGTGGCAGGCGGCTGTTACTTTTTGGGCAGTTTCGGCAGGTTATACGCTAACTCGGGCATTGCGTACGCTTCTAACGGCGGCATAATATTCGACTCGATCATTCCCGCCATGCTTTCTAAATTTCCCAATGTTTTAATCGGCATAGTTATAGTGCTTGTATTCGCCGCTTCCATATCAACGCTTTCATCGCTTGTTATGGCGTCATCATCAACATTAACGCTCGATTTCTTAAAAGGAAATATCATAAAAAAAATGAGCGAAACAAAACAACTTATGATCATTCGCGCTTTGATTGTGGTGTTTATTTTAATATCTTCCGGTATAGCAATTATCCAGTACAAGGGAGGAATTTCCTTTATAGCCCAGCTTATGGGAGTTTCATGGGGCGGGCTTGCCGGTTCTTTCCTCGCTCCTTTTATTTACGGTCTTTACTGGAAGCGCGTTACAAAACCAGCGGTCTGGTTTAACTTTATTTTCTGCGTCATACTTATGACGCTTAACATATTTTTCAGAAATTCGTTTCCCGCTGTTTTACAGTCGCCTATTAACGCGGGCGCTTTTGCCATGCTTGCAGGTCTTGTCATAGTGCCTGCCGCAAGCGTACTGACCAAAGAGCCTGATAAAGTTACAACGGATTATTGTTTCTCCTGTTATGAAGAAACGGTCAATGTAAAAGTACGCGATGATCTTGGAGGGAAATAATATATAGAAGAATATTTTATCACGAACATTTAATAGAGTTATTTAAAAACTTCAGTTTTTAGACAACTTTCTTATAAAAAAGTATTTTTGCAGGGCTTGATCCCGAAAAAATGCAGGACTTATTCGACAACCGACCGTGTTGTTGAACAAGACCAATGAATATCTTTGCTGTTGTTCGTGTTGGTTTGATGGTGGTGTCCGGGAAGCAAATAACTTTTCGGACGGTCACGTGAGTGTGGTTCGTGGTAAAATTATTTATTCTTATTTTATGGAGTTATATAAATGAGCAATGAGAAACAGGCGCTTTTGGGAGATGAAGCAGTTGCGTTAGGCGCAATTCACGCAGGAGTAAGCGCGGCTTACGGCTATCCGGGAACTCCGTCAACGGAGATACTGCAGTACCTTATAGACGAATATAAAAAAAATCCGTCCGGTCCTTCTGCCGCATGGTGCGCAAACGAAAAAACCGCGCTGGAGGCCGCTCTCGGCGTTTCATTCGCGGGACGGCGCGCAATCGTTACCATGAAGCATGTCGGGCTTAATGTCGCTTCGGACCCGTTTATCAATTCGGCTCTTTTAAAAATAAAGGGCGGACTTGTCGTCGCAGTAGCGGACGATCCCGGAATGCACAGTTCCCAAAACGAACAGGACTCCCGCTTTTACGCAAATTTCGCAATGGTTCCATGTCTTGAGCCGCGAAACCAGCAGGAAGCGTATGACATGGTTCGCGAAGCGTTTGACGTGTCGGAATGTTTTAACATTCCCGTACTTCTGCGGCTTGTTACGCGCCTGGCGCACGCGCGCGCTGGAGTGGTTACGGCTCCTAAAAAACAGCAGAACAAGGTTTCCAAAACAGACGAAAAAGAAAAATGGATGCTTCTTCCCGCATTTGCGCGAAAGAATTATGCCTCGCTCCTTGACAAGCAGGCTGTTTTTGAAGAATGGGCTTTCCAGCACTCTGTAAACGAACTGACAGGTTCCAAGAGCGATCTTGGCATAATCACGTCCGGCATAGGCTGTAATTATTATGAGGAAAATCTTGATGATTTTATTGCCATGCGCAAAAAACAGGGAAAAAAAGCGCCGCTTCATCTTCACATCGGCGCGTATCCCCTGCCCGTCAAGAAAATACGCCAGTTATGCGAAAACGCGGACGAGGTTATAGTTATCGAGGAAGGGCAGAATTTTATCGCGGGAAAGATATTTGGTATAACGGGCGGCGCTTTTACCAACATAAAACCACTTATTCCAAGCGGAGAGCTTGACCCGGACAATGTAAGGGCGGCTTTAGGGCTTGCGCCAAGAAAGAGCGCTTTAAGAACGCCAGCAGGTCTGCCCCAAAGACCGCCGCAACTCTGTCAGGGATGCCCGCACGCGGATAGTTACGAAACAATCAACAAAGCCGCCGCCAGCCTTGATCCTCGGTCTGGGCATCCCGATGTAGCAATTAACTCCGACATCGGCTGTTATTCGCTTGGCGCGGCCCCGCCGTATTCGGCTATCGAAAGCGTCGTCTGTATGGGCGCGTGTATCGGCATGGCGAAAGGAGCTTCCGACGCGGGACTTAAATACTCGCTCGCCGTAATCGGCGATTCTACGTTTATTCATTCTGGCATAACCGCGCTTATAGATGCGGCTACGGCGAACACTCCAATGACTATTATCATTTTGGACAACTCCACCGTAGCGATGACGGGCTGTCAGCCAACCATGGTTCCATCTGAAAAACTTGTCAACCTGATTTCAGGTTGCGGGGTAAACAGTAGCCATCTTATTGTGCTTGAAGCGAAAAAACAACTGCTGGAAGAAAATGCCGCAAAATTAAAAGCCGAGATTGAGTACCGAGGTCTTTCCGTGGTTATTTTCCGCCGCGAGTGTCTGGAAGCGTTTAGGAAGAATAAGAAACAGTAAGAATCGGGAAGAATTTTTATTATTTCGGAGTGTCAAAAAAGTAATGGACTTGTTCTAACCAACGGGGTTATTGAACAGGTCTATTGTTATTCTCTTATATTACGTTAATTTGTAAGTTATATTTCTTCTGTTCGTATTTGTCGTTAGGTTTGCGGTAAAGAATTATTTTCGGACACTCCTAGTACTCTGTAACAGCTAAATGTTCACAATAACTATTACCAAACCTCCTCACGCAAAGGGCGCGGAGACGCAGAGGATCAAGGGTGATTAGCTAGAGTCTATCTATAATGTGGACACATTATAGATAGACTACCTTAAAAACGTATTTTCGTAGCCTTTAGGCGAGAAAATACAAGGTCTGTCCGCAAAGTAACCGACTTTGTGGACAGACACTAGCTAACTTGTATCCCTTTCATGTTGTTTTTCATTATAAATAATAAAAAAGCATAGCGGGAAACGCGCAATTAGGTAACAAAGCGCATTTCTCCGCGCCTTTGCGTGATAAAAAACAGAGTGTAGTTTTAGCTTGTTACAGAGTACAGTGTATGGGTGAATATTGATAAAAGCTTACTTTGATGTCAAATTATAAACGCCGTCCCATTTGTCATCTGGCGGATTAAGAATAAACTGTTCGCACCTTGTAAGGTACATTTGCGAAGGGTAATCTTCATTCTTTATTGAAAGGGCTTCTTTAAAGCCGTCTGCGGCGGATTTCCAGTTCCGTTTTTCAAAAAGATCAAGAGCTGAATGAAAAATCTGAACTAGTTTTTTTTCGCCGCTGTCCGCAAGTTCAGAAAGTTCTAGCAATTCATACAGACGTACAGGCTCATTGATACCAACAACGCGCACAAGGTCAAGTTTTCTGCTTAAAAGCTGGTGTCCTGTTTCACGTATTGTATCTTCAGAAGCGAGAATCCAAGTTCCATACTGCTTGTTTACTCCCTCAAGACGCGCGGCAAGGTTTACCGCATTTCCCATGATTGTGTAGTTCATCTTGTTCTCTGTCCCCATGTTACCCGCAACCATATTGCCTGTGTTAATCCCAATACGAGTAAACAAGGGGGCGGGAGAAAGTTTTTGCTCTATGACTATTTTGTTAAGTTCTTTTTCCGCCTTTTTCATGTTTATTGCGGAAACGCAGGCTCGAAGGGCGTGATCTGCAAGATTAAGCGGAGCGCCAAAGAAGGCAATAATCGCGTCTCCTTCGTATTTGTCGATTGTTCCTTTTTCCTCGAGAACGATGTCGCTCATCGCGCTGAGGTAACTGTTCAAAAGGCTTACCAGTTCTTCAGGGTCAAGCTGTTCGGAAATTGTAGAGAAACCCTGTACATCGGTAAAAATTGCCGTCATGTGGCGGTTTGTTCCGCCAAGCTGAAGGCGCGAAGGATCGGAAATAATTTCCTTTACTACGTCATGCGAAACATAAGTTGAGAACGCGGTGCGGATAAACTGTTTTTCTTTTTCCGACCCGGCGTGGGAAATAATTTCCCGCGTTATTACCGCGCCGATCATGGCGAAAACTGTTCCGAGCGGTCCCCAAAAAATACCCGTAAAGCGGAATAAAAAAGCGGAACCGGCAAAAATAATCAGCGTAACGGTAAAACCTAAAACGGCGCGCAATACGTTAGAAAAACGCGCGCTTGCGATAAAGAAAAGCGGAACAAACAAAATCATAAAGACAACGCGCCACCAGTAATTTAAGAGAATGATAAAACTTTCAGAAAGTATTGTATCAAGCACAACGGCGTGGGTTCCTACATTTATATATTTTCCATGAAAAGGGTTTGCGCCGTAATCTGTGGTTCCGGTATCAGTTCTGCCCAGAATAACAAATTTATTGCGCAGCATCTTGTCATTGGATTCGTTTAATTCATTACGGCGATCAAAATCGACTTTTATTGCGTTAATTAACTGCGCAATATAATCCGCCTCGTCTTCCAGAAATTCCGCGCTTTCGGGATGTTCCAAGCCAAGACGCGCCGCCAATTCCTTTACTTTTTCATCTACGTTAAGGGAAACAAGTTCGCGTAACATGGTAAAAACAGCTCTGCGGTATCCGGTGTAACCGTTAAAACTGTCTTCATCGTTTTTCTCAAGGGCGTAAATCTTTGCCATGCGCGCATTATCAAAATTTTCCTCAAGCCCCGCAAGGATACCAGGAACGCGGCTTATTGAAGGATCAAACTGGACAAACGTCATCAAGTCCGCGGAACCAAGAGCGCGGGTATAATATTCCAGTTCCGCCTCGATCTCGTCCAAAAGTGAAAAATCCGCAAAGGAAACATGGCTGTAACTGTGTTCAAAATCTTCGATAGGCCAGTCAAGCATCATTCTGCCCCTGCTGTCCAGCGGAATAACAATGTCTTTTTTTTCATTTCCGGAAAACTGCGCCTGTTTTATGGTTAGTTTGTTTTTTGTTAATTCAATTTCCGGCTTGCCGAAATAATCAATTAAGGGGGCGAAAGCAAGCTGAAGATACCAGTGATCATTTATATTTTGAGTAAGATACACGCGCCGCCTTATGCCGTCATTATCAATCTCGACATTGGTAAATCCGGCTCCTTTCACGGCTTTGGCAAACATGGGCAGGGGCGGCAATACGTCGACAAAACCGGCTCCCCTGTTTGCGCCGATAGAGGCCTTTAACGGGTAGGAAAAAAGCTCTTGTGCAACCGGGCGGCGTTCCGCCTGCTCTCCGTCAAGCGGGTTTTCCCTTAAGTTAAGGGTAGCCCAGCTGTTTTTATTAAGCGCAAAAGACTGGGCCAGATATAGATCGTTATCACGGGCAACGCTTTGCGCTCTTGTGTAAAGGTTTTTATGTTCCCTGTCAATAATATTGATGAGCGAACCTGTGTAATCGCCAATATCACTGCGCCCTATTCGCCCTGATCTTAACGCCGATAATACTTCCTGCGTTGCCGAGCTTATCTCAGAAAAACTGCGGTTAAAATCATTCTTAAGTCCCTGATTAAGATATACGCTGTCCACTCCCTGAGGGCCACGATCAATATATTCAATATCAAAAATTACAGCTAATGGCTCGTATTCTTTAAGGCGTAAAAGTCCTTCGGCGGGAACTGAACGCGGCCACGGAAAGACACCGTTGTAAAAAATAGCGTGATCGTCGACATCAAGAAAAGCGATGTTTTCTATACGGTGACGGTTCGCCCTAAAGCGCAGAAAAAAATCGTAAAGGCGGTCTTCCAGCGAACCTAATATGCCCAAAATGTAAGCGAGAGAAAATAAAAGCGCCGCGCAAAGCCCGACAATTGCATTGTCTCTAATTTCATGGAGTAACTTTTTTTTAATCATTCCCAATTAATTTCATCTATATTTATTATAATAGTGCCGGGTTTTACTATCTTGGTTCCGCCTATGGGCGCGGCGTTATATCCAGGCGGGCTTGGCGGCGCAAGCTCAGCGCTGTTGTCGTCCTGTGCTCCAGAAGCTATTCCGTTCTCCCCTATTCCGCTATGGGAACCTGCCGCTACCTGCACCGTATAGCCGTGGTTTCCCCTAAAGGCAACTTTGCCTTCACGGACTCTGAGGTTTCTTGTATCAAAGAAAAAACTTGTCCCGCGCACGGAAGCGGTTGCGGAAGGGCTTGTTACCGAAAATGAGGCTTTAGTTCCGGCGGGCGGTTTTACGTCTACCCGCACCCTTCCGGCCTGAAGATTCACGTTGATGGTTTCTGTTCCCTGCGAGGCCTTTATCTCCTTCAGGGTAAGGCGGGTCAAAGGACGCACGGCGATTACGGCGCTTCCCACTTCAAGCAGAGCTGTACTTTTGAAGCCTGTTGAAATAACCGTGTCCGCCGCCACTTGCGCTCCGGCTACGGCCGGCACATATTCATCAGCCCCTGCTAATTTTAATTCTACAACGCCGCTCAATTCTTTTATCATTCCATTCTGGGAAAAGACACAAATGCCCGCCCCCGCAAAAAAAATTACCAGCAATAAAAATTGCACTATTGCCTTTTTCATCTTAACCTCCTAAAAAAGCGAAAATACAATGTTAAGTTCCACACGCCAGAAATTATCCGCATTCGGAGCGGCATCGCCCATTGAAGGCAGGAATACCCCTGCTCCAAGGTTTGCATGTAAATCAGACGAGGGACTCCATAAAAGCCTGGCGAAAAATTCATTGCCTAAAGCATATCCTTTGCCCGTTTCACCGGATAATGGATAACCTTTGTATGTCTCAAAATCGTTTCTTATGTAATAGGCGGAAGAAAGACCCGCGGAAAAAGCGGGATGAAGACGGGCGGCATAATCCAGCGTAATTATTGAAAGCCCTGAAAATTTTACCTTAAAAATATTCCACCTGCTCTGACTGGTAAAAGGCGTAAAAGCGCCGGCGGTAACGCCAGTGTTGCCGTTTCCCGCGCCAGAAAAATAGCGCGCTAAAAGCGAAAGCCTGTTTTTAAACACGGTTTGAGGCGTAACGGCGATTCCCGCTGACGCCGCCAGCGCTGTCCCTGTTTCTCCGTCATTTTGCAATAGTTCAAAACATCCCCCAAGATCAAAAGAAAATATTTTAACAGGCAAAGTTAGCTTTACAACCGCGTACTGGCTGTTAAGGGGCTTTTCGGCAAAAAAGTCAAATTGCCCAAGTACGCTTGCCCTTGCCTGCACAACTCCGCCCAAATGTTCCCAGCCCAGCGCGCCAAGGAATCGTTTCGGCGCAAAGTAAGTGCCTGCGAAATTGCCGTAGTCCAGCGGGGCGTTGTTCGCCATGGTTTCTTCGTCTGTCATTTCTATTGCTGTTCTTTTTTTATAAAGCAAGCCCGTATACCACGCGCCCGCGCTGAATGTTCCGGCTTGGCTGTTATACGCAACTTTTACGCCGTCAAAAAGCCCTTCGGCGGCAAAGCCCAGCGGATCGGAGTGGTACATACGCCCAAATTCAAAAACCCATTCGCCGCTGTGGAAAGAGAGTTCTGTCCTCAGCAATTCCGGCACAAACTTCCAGCTGTCATTGTAGTCTGCCTCAATCCCGGCGGAAATTATAAAATCGCCTGTCTGTCCAAGAAGACCTGTGAGCCGCGGGACTGCGCCTATTTTATAATCAAAACTTCCGTCTTTTCCCGCGCCGCCGTAACCGGCGTTCTGATTAAGGAACATTCCGAAATCCAAAGCCGAAACAAAAGAAAAGTGAAAAAAGAAAAGTGAAAAAAGAAAAAAGAGCCGTATTTTTTTTATACTCATTGATTATCCTCTTCGGTCCGGCCGAGAACTTTGCCTATCATAAAAAGCAAAAAGTCTCCCGATACGGCAAGCTGGGGATCGGAGCGTCCCTGGATTATTCCCTGATACACTAGTTCGCGGTATGCGTAGCGCGGGCTTTTCACAGCCGAGTACATGATTCCGCCCTTGATACCAAATGCGCCCATGATTAGAAGCGCAACCCTGTCGAGGACGGCTGTATCGCCGGGTACTGCTTTTGCGGGTAGCCATTTTTGTTCAAGGGCATAGCTCAACGCCGTCCCCGGAAAAGGCACGTCCGCCGCCCTCAATACAAAAGACGCCGCCTGTTCGTAGCTCAGGGTTTCCGTTGCCAGCACTGTTTCAAGTTCCGCGGCTGTCTGCGCCGTCAAAGCCGGCGGCGCAATAGCGGAAACAAGCAAAGCAATAAAAAGAAAAGATAAACACATTTTCATTCAAAGTACCTCTATTTGGTGATATTTAATCTTCCAGCGTTGGATGTCTCTGCTAAAAAGTTTATTTTTTGCTCCAAGTACCATCTATCAGATTATACTCTCCAGCGCCGCCGTTATTGGGATTTTTATATGCATCAGACAAACCATTAACTGAATCAGTTTGAGCACAAAAATAACTTGAAAAAGTAATTGAATTACTTTTAAACGTTACGCTGGTAAGACTTTCGCAACCACTAAAAACACTGTCTCCAATGTAGGTAACTCCACTCCCTATGGTTACGCTGGTAAGACTTCCGCAATCACTAAAAACATTGTCATTAATTATTTCAACTTTATCTGGTATGTTTACCATTGTAAGACCTGAATAATAAAAAGCGCCAAAACCAATGGTTGTAACATTGTCTGGTATTGATATTGTGGTAAGCGCTTCGCAATTGGAAAAAGCATAAGCCCCAATAGCGGTAACTCCGCTTGGTATGATTATGCTGTTAAGGTTTTCCCATTTTTCAAAAGCTCCTCCATTTATCGCACTCGTACTATTAGGCAGGATAAGGGTACTTATATAAACTGGTCTAAGACCAGAATCAGGTTCATTATTTATGGAAACATTGTAGTTAACAAAGGTTCCATCACTGTAAAGACCGCCGGGGTTTTCGCCTTCATCGTAGCCTTCATCGTAGCCTTCATCGGCATATTCATCTGGCTTAAATTCAGATGAACGCCCGCATTCAGACAGGTCAAGGTTTACAAGAACACTATCCTCATCTATGTTACATTCTTTTAAACTGTTGTAAATGTCTTCAAGTATTTTATTCCACCTTGCTGAATCCAGAGTAAAATTAAGCGGCAGGTCTATCGGAGTATCGCCTCTGGTTAAGACATATTTCAAATAACCGGCTATATCAACTTTCATTGCAATTTCTTTTACGCTGGTAGAAGACCCGGCTGTTACTTGCACATTTTCAATTTTCCCGCTCGCGTATTCAGCGCTGTTTAGGTATGCTTTTACATCTACCATGTAAGCGCCTGGGGCTATCTCTATTGACGCTTTCCCGCTCACGCTCTCGGGACCATAGACTTTTTTATTATTCTCATTGTAAAGCGTAACTATATATTCAATATTACTCATATTAACTGCCGTGCTTGACACGGACCTGCCGCCAAAGTTAAAAATTATAGTTCCCTTTGATAGGTCTTTTTCCGTTAAAAGACCGGAACAGCCTGAAAGCAGGAGAAAAAGAATTACCGCCAAAAAGCACATTGCCGTTTTTACGCTTAATTGATTTTTATTATTTTTTTTCATTATTAACCTCCAACAGGGAATGGGGAATCTCAATTTCCTTTTTCCCTTTACATTTTTTTATATAACCGTTACTTCTACTGTAATTATGGGAAAAGTTTGCTTGATTGCTAGTATCTTTTGTCTTGAAAAAGTCACCTGTTGGGGTCATTGACGCCTTATTCCAAGTCGTTTGCACGACATAAAACATAACTTTGTTTTTTATCACGCAAAGGCGCGGAGAAATGCGCTTTGTTACCTAATTGCGCGTTTTCCTCTATGCTTTTTTATTATTTTATATTGAAAAACAACATGAAAGGGATACAAGTTCGCTAATCACCATTGATCCTCTGCGCCTCCGCGACCTCTGCGACCTCTGCGTGAGAATTTTTGGTAATAATTCATTATGAACATTTAGCTGTTACAGAGTTCTAGTACTATGACAGCTAAAACTTTTTTTCATTTTTTATCACGCTGAGGCCGCAGAGGCGCGGAGAAATGCGCTTTGTTACCTAATTGCGCGTTTCCCTCTATGCTTTTTTATTATTTTCTATTGAAAAATAACATGAAAGGGATACAAGTTCGCTAATCACCCTTGATCCTCTGCGCCTCCGCGACCTCTGCGTGAGAATTTTTGGTAATAATTCATTGTGAACATTTAGCTGTTACAGAGTTCTAGTACTATGACAGCTAAAACTTTATTTCATTTTTATCACGCAGAGGCGCGGAGAAATGCGCTTTGTTACCTAATTGCGCGTTTCCCTCTATGCTTTTTTATTATTTTATATTGAACAAGTCTTGCATTTTTTCGGACAAAAGCCTTACAAAAATACAATTATAAGAAATTTTTTAAACAACTCTACTGAAAATTTAGACTTTTCCTTAGTATCTATCCAAAAATCCCAATATACTGTTTTTACCAAAGCGCTTCGTAAAGTTCATCGCGGTTATTTACATTCATTTTGCTGTAAATAACCTGTACGGTATTCTTGATGGTTCCCAGTGAAAGATCGAGGCGTCTGGATATTTCGGCATAGGGAACGCGCCGCGCCGCGAGATTGGCGATTTTCTGTTCCTGTATGCTCAGGAGAAACGGGGCGTTATCATTCTTCCGGCAACGAATATGAAACGCAACCCAGTTATTGACTATTTGCCTTGATTGCGCAATTATCTTGTCATAATATTCAGGATATGCTTGTTTCGTACATCGCTCCAATAAACCGCTCAGGTCTGTGATGATAGACGTAAACAGAACGGTGAAACCGTGGGGGAAGGCGATGTCCATTGCGCTCATCAGCCAGCGCTTTGCCTCGTCCATGCGGTCAAGGTAGTGGCAGGCGATGGCGCATCTTGTCATCAGTTGAATTTCTATAGAATTAAATTCCCGATGTAAATCATCGCTTGACAGGGAGAGGATTGCTTCGGCGGCAGAAAGCATGGATTCATATTTTTTCTGCCAGCGAAAATACTCAATACGCAAGCATATCGCAGTGTACTTCACAACCGGGTAAACATTGGTGAAGTCCGCTTTTTTTATCCACTCTGCCGCCATTTCGGGCAGACCCGCGCCCATATATCCCAAAGCAAGCATTAACTCCGCATAAGAAGTTACCTCTGCTCCCCTTTTGCTTTTTATGACGGCTTTCAGAAAGGTTTCATATTCATCATAAAAGGCGTAATCGCCCGAAGAAATTGCAACCGCAATAGCTATCCCGCTTATCAGGAGTTTCGCCGCCTCATCGCCTTCGGTAGTCTTGCAGTAGCGCTTTGCCTGCTTAAAATCGCCTTTCATATAAAATAGATTAGCTATATGAAACGATCGCAGTTTTTCGTCTTTAATGGAGTCAATGACGCCGTAGGGATTGTCCCTGCTATTGTTTATATATACAGCTTTGCACATTGCCGCCAGTCTTTCTTGTAAAGATACTGGTAATGGAACCGCGATATGGCTCTCCGCCGTTCCGCTTTTTATCAAGGCGCGGGTTAAGGGTTTTTCCGCGCTGACTGGGATCACCCATGAGTTGCCGAGTTTTTGCGCGTTTGGTATTCTGCCATCAGCTAAAAGACGCTGTACTTGCCTAATTCCTATGCCCCATTTTTGGGCGGCGGAAACAGCCGACATATAATCCATCTTCAGTTCCATTTTCATTATAGCCGTTTACGCGGTTTATAGCAATAAAAAGAAAAATCTCTCGCAGGGGCGGATACTCAGAAGGAGCTCTCGCAGAGGCGCAAAGGCGCAGAGTTGTTGTTTCTTATATTTTCTTTACCTTCAAGATTTTCGTATTAGGATAATAATTGTATATTAATAGGAACTTTCGTACGAAAACTTTGCGCCTTTGCGCCTCTGCGAGAGGTATTTTCCGAAACATCTCCGAGTTGCCGAGTTCTTGCGCAGTTGATATTCTGCTATCAGCTAAAAGTTCCATTTTCATTATAGCCGTTTATACGGTTTATAGCAATAAAAAGAAAAATCTCTCGCAGGGGCGGATACTCAGAAGGCGCTCTCGCAGAGGCGCGGAGGCGCAAAGGCGCAGAGTTGTTGTTTCTTATATTTTCTTTACCTTCAAGATTTTCGTATTAGGATAATATGTTGTATATTATATAGGAACTTTCGTACGAAAACTTTGCGCCTTTGCGCCTCTGCGAGAGGTATTTTCCGAAACATCTCCTCCAACATGCCTATTGACAATAAAGTAAAATCATGTTAACCTGCGTATTTAAGAGGTTAACAATGAAAAGATTTAACAAATTAATACGGAATCGTCTTGTTTTTTCTGCGGTTTTTTCTGCGCTAATCGCCGTATCTAACTTTTTTCAAATTCCTATGCTCGGCGGAGTGCCTATAGTGCTGAAAAATATGTTCGTCGTCCTTTCGGGTACAGTACTGGGGAGTTTTTACGGAGGGGTTGCAGTCCTCATTCTTATCTTCGCTGGTATTATCGGTATCCCTGTGTTTGTAATTCCCGGCGGCATTGGGGTTTTTACTACACCGCTTGGTGGATATATAATTGGCTACTTTGCCGCCAGCCTTTGCGGCGGACTTGTCTGCGGACTTCCTAAAGTCAGCGAGAAAAGGTTTTCTGCCCCAGCGTTTATACGGCTTTGTATCGCGTCTTTTTTGGGGTTCGCGCTAATCCTGTTCTGCGGCTCCGTTTATATGATGTTTCTAAAATCAATGACGCTTAAGGCGGCGTTTTTAGCTGGAACAGCGCCTTTCATTATAGGCGATTTAATTAAATTGGCGTTAAGTATTCCGCTTGCGCTCGCTCTCCGTCCGGTAGCGGCAAGGTACATAAACAACGAATAGCAAACATGGCGGTAGATGTTCTTAACGTAACAAAAAAATTCCCCGTATACGAAGGTATGACGCAAAATGAACAAACGCGCGATGGCAGTTTCTACGCCCTCTCCTGTGTTTCGCTTTCTATAAAAGAAGGCGAGTGCGCGGTAATAGCGGGGGCTAACGGCTCGGGGAAAAGTATTTTAATGTCGATCATAGCTGGGCTTGAAGAACCGTCTTCGGGAGAAGTAAAGACAAGCGAGAAAGTGGGGCTTGTCTTTCAAGAGCCGGACTCGCAGATACTTGGGGAAACTCCGCGTGAAGACATCGCTTTCGGACCGCGCAACATGAAACTTTCTAAAAAAGAAATAAATGTCCGCGTTGACTCGGCGCTTGATCAAACGGGTCTACAGCAAAGGGCAAACTTCCCCGCCCGCTCGCTTTCCGGCGGCGAAAAACGCCGTCTTGCCTGCGCCGGAGTTTTGGCAATGGACGCGCGTATTATCATTTTTGACGAACCTTACGCCAACATGGATTTTCCCGGCGTCGTGCAGGTAAACGCTCTTTTTAAAAAATTAATCGCGGACGGAAAAACCGTAGTCATTCTTACTCACGAACTTGAAAAATGTTTGGCGCTTTCAAACCGTTTTATAGTATTATATAAAGGAATGAAGGTTTATGACGGGGACGCAGACGGCGCTCTTTCCTGTGATCTTGAGGCGTGGGGTATACATCACCCGCTTAAAAATCCCGCGCGGGAATTGGGAGACCTTTTATGGTAACGGGAAACACGGTATTTAAGTACAAAACTATAAAAGGGCCTTTGCATAAAGTTCCCGCCGTTGTAAAACTGTTAATGCTTTTGCCCCTTTCCGTTTTTTGTATGTCTTTGCCGTCTTTATGGCTTGGCGCGGGTATAATATCCGCCGTTGCCGTATCCTTTGTCTGCGGTTTGTCGTTATACGATCAATTAACTGATTTTAAACCCGTCTTTTATTACGCGATTCTTATGTACGCCCTGTCCGTACTCTCAAATTTAACTGATAATTTTGACCGTACAGCGCTGATTCCCCGCGATGATTATTTGCAGACAAGCCTCCGCCTTTTTCTTGTTGTGCAGATTTCCGCGCTGTTGTTCCGCACTACAAGCCCGCTCGAAATAAGGGAAGTTGTACGGCTGGAAATTATATCTTTATTTTTATGCTTTATCCCCGAAATTTTCAAAATATGGACTTCCGTAAATATGGCGTGGAAGGCGCGGGGCGGAAAAGAGGGACCTGCTAAAATAAGAACAGTTGTTTTTGTTTTAATTTCGCTGTGTTTTGAAAAAGCGGCGTTAAAGGCAAAAGCGCTGTCGGCGAGAAGTTAAAAAGGAGCAAATATGAAAGAAAAAACAGTTTCAGGTTTAACAAGCAAGGCGCGTCTTCTCGTTCTTCTGCGAAACAAACAGGGAGAGCCTTTAAGCGGCAGTCTTCTTGCGAAAGAAATGGGCGTTTCCCGAGTCGCAATCTGGAAAACGGTTCAGGCTTTAACGCAGGCGGGTTACGCTATCGAAACGGGGGACAACGGTTATTCGCTTAATCCAAAAAACGAAAAAGATTTTCTGTACCCCTGGGAATTCGGCGAAAAGGAAAATATGTTTTTTCATTACATGAACACAGGAAGCACTATGGACAGGGCAAGGGAACAGGCTTTACGCGGCGCGGCGGGCGGAAGCGTTTTTACCGCTGAAAAACAGACTGCCGGCAGAGGCAGAAGCGGCAGGACGTGGGTATCGCGCCAAGGGGGGCTTTTCTTTTCTTTTTTGGAACGCCCGCGCCTTGCGATAGCGGACTATTCCCTGCTCTCTCTTGTTACGCAAATTGCCGTTGTCCGCACGGTTTCGTCCGTTTGCGGAAAAAAAGCGTACCTCCGCTGGCCTAACGATATTTATATCAACAGGCAAAAGATCGCGGGCGTTACCACTGAAATTTCAGGAGAAGGAGATTTAATATCATGGCTTTCCTGCGGCGTGGGCGTAAATATTAATAACCCCGTCCCTTCCGGCAAAGCGGTAAGTTGCGCGGAAATTACGGGACATCATCTTTCGCGCCGCGCCGTGCTTAACTCAATACTAAACGAAATTGAAAAGGTCAGAAAAAAATTCACCTCCGTAGCGGTATATTCGCAGGGTAACCGCGCCCTTTCTGCTGAGTGGAACTCGCTTGCCGACTGCGTAGGGGCAAAAGCGGTCGTTTTTGAACCTGAAGATAAAACGGAAAATTATTCAATCGGCAAGCCGGGCAAAATTCTCGCGCGCGGCATTTTTTCAGGTATCGATCCCGCGGGGCGCTGTGTTTTAAAGACCGAAAAAGGAACGCTGTATTTTAATCAGGGGACAGTGTCGCTGGCGTTTTTAAACAAGTAAAAAAGCTAAAACAATAAAAAGGGGCATTTTAAATAATTTTGGGGAATGCGGCGTAACAAACCGCACCGCCCCAAAAACTAACCTACTAGTCTGTAACAGCTAAAACTTCATTTTATTTTTTATCACGCAGAGACCGCAGAGGCGCGGAGAAATGCGCTTTGTTACATAATTGCGCGTTTCCCTCTATGCTTTTTTATTATTGAACTTGTTCGACAATCAACCGGGTTGTCGAACAAGTCCAATGAAAACAACATGAAAGGGATACAAGTTAACTAATCACCCTTGACCCTCTGCGTCTCCGCGCCCTCTGCGTGAGGATTTTTGGTAATAAGTCATTGTGAACATTTAGCTGTTACAGAGTTCTAGTACTATGACAGCTAAAACTATACTTTGTTTTTTATCTCGCAGAGGTCGC
>JAITUY010000204.1 GCA_031286095.1 Treponema sp.
AACCCGGTTGGTTGTCGAACAAGTCTTACGGTTTTTCAGGCTATAAGCCTGCGAACGCGGACTTTAGTCCGAAAGTTCGACAAAACCGCGTTTTTTATATGAAGTTGTTCAGAAACTGAAGTTTCCGAACGACTCTAGTATAACATTTAAACATAATTTTACGCCAGTTGCTTTGCCTTTCTTCTAAATTTTCCGAATCTTGAAAAAATGGTGATTGGACTTATTCGACAACTGCGAACCTTCGGTTCGAGTTAGTTGTCGAACAAGTCTTACGGTTTTTCAGGCTATAAGCCTGCGAACGCGGACTTTAGTCCGAAAGTTCGACAAAACCGCATTTTTTATATGAAGTTGTTCAGAAACTGAAGTCTCCGAACAACTCTATTATTGTTCTGACATTTCAGAAACGTATATGCGTATACCAACGCCGATAGAGGGAGAAGCAAAAATTTCTTGCCGAGGACAAACACGAACCGCGTACCTTATGCATGCTCACGAATTTTTAGTTGATATCGTATCATTATCCGCGTTATATTGCGTGAATTTGTAAGATATATTTCTTCTGTTTGTATTGGTTCGTGAGGTTTGTGGTAAAAAATTCTTTTTGGACGCCTCCATCTCAAAATAAAACAAGTTGACAGTTTGGTTATAGCCGGTGTATTCTTAAATATAATATGATAAAAACAATCAATTTGAAAATAATATTATTTTTCACGTTAATAATTTTTTCTTTCATTGCCTGCAATGAAGACGACGGAATTTATAATAAAAGCGGCGTATACACCGTCTACAGTATTGATGAATTAGAAATTCTTTTGAATAAGCTACCCGCCAATACTGCCGGTAAGCCCTATACAATTTTATTAAATATTAACGATTTAACAGGCATTTCTTTACCAGTGTTAAAAAATACAAACAAGTTTATAAACTTTGACCTTTCCGGCAGTACCATAACCGGTATTGAAAACAGGGGTTTTCAAAACTGCTATAACATTACCGGTGTAACATTACCCGACAGCATTACCAGTATAGGAGAATGCGCTTTTAACGGTTGTACAAGTATTATCAGCGTAAACATACCAAACAATGTTACCAGCATAGGAGAGATGGCTTTTGCCGTTTGCTATAAACTTGAGAGTATAAATATACCACACGGAATTACAATAATTGAAAATGGGGTTTTTCAAAGTTGCAAAAGTCTTACCAGTATAAACATACCTAACAATGTTACCAATATCGGGGATTTTGCTCTTTTTGGGTGTGTTGGTCTTACCAGCATAACCATACCAAACAATGTTAGAAACATTGGGAAGGGAGCTTTTGCTGTTTGTACAAACCTTACCGGTATAACTATACCAAACAGCGTTGCCAGCATTGGAGAGATGGCTTTTTCAAATTGCACAAACATTACCAGTATAAACATACCAAATAGCGTCACATATATTGGCGATACAGTCTTTAATGAATGCAAAAATTTTTATGCCATAAATGTTGATGAAGACAATGCCGTGTACAGCTCAACAAACGGCGTATTGTATAACAAAGATAAAACTACTTTACTGTCATACCCACAAGGAAAAACAGATAGTGTGTTTCCCATACCAAATAGTGTAACTGCCATTGAATATGCCGCTTTTGCCCGTTGTACCAATCTCACTAGCGTAATATTACCCAACAGCATTGCCGGCATTGGGGATCAAGCTTTTGCCGATTGCGCCGCTCTTACCAATGTAACATTTCAAGGTACAATTCCTTTAGATAATTTTAGTTATAAAGATTCATTTCCCGGTGGCTTACGGGACAAATTTTACAAAGATGACGCAGAAAATGGGACGCCTGGAACATATACAAGGGAAGCCGGAAGCATGACATGGATAAAACAGTAATAGCGGTTTTATATTTTGGAACCTTTAAAAACAACTGGCTATTAAAGGTTCCAACAATTTTGTAGCGGCTACTTTGCCTTTTTCTCTGAATCTTCCATATCTTTAAGAGATTTTATCAAATTAATAACTATTTTGCGGTCGCGTTTATTCAACGCCTCCATGTTTTTCAGTACAACCCGCGAGTCGGGAAAAGGCGCGGGAGAAGCGCGCTCATTCTGCTCATTTCCGTTAATAAGGTACTCAACCGTCACCCCCAAAGCCCCTGCAATCCGTACGGCGGCATCGGCGGAGGGTATGGAACCGTCCTCCCGCATATAATTGTCTATAGTCCGCCTGTTTACACCCGAAATTGAGGCTAATTCTTTAATAAGTATATTTTTGAAGGCCAATTCAGCCTTCAGGTTCTCCTTAAAGCCCATAAATTGATTATTACTTAAAAAAACGTAATTACTACTTGACAATTACTTATATTTAAGTAATTGTTGTTATATATGCGTAATAAAATTAAAAAAACTAATATTACGCGGAAGGAGAACAATTATGACGAACAGAAAAACATGGTTGGGAATGCTGGTAATGACGCTGGCATTCGGAATGCTGTGGTTAGTGGGGGGCTGTGAAAACAATGGAGACCCTTATGTACCACCTGTACCCTCCACTCCAAAACCTGAAGGGTTTACCGGTACGGTAACAATTTCATCGGAAATCTCCGAGGTGGTACTTAGTGGGCATATGGAGGAAATGACACTGACGGCGAATGTAAGCGGAGCTCCCGTAGTAAGTGCCTTAAAATACCAATGGCAACGGGACGGGACAGACATCAGCGGCGCAACGTCTAAGACCTATAAAGTTACAGCGGATGACTTTGGGAAAACTCTTAAAGTAATTGTCACGGATACAAGAGGTTCAGAACCTACTACCTCCGCAGAATCTCAACCAACGTCCCATACTCCAGCAACGGTATGTACTGTAACTATAAAATACGCAACCTCCGCCAGCGAAAAAGGCGTTTCATTTGAAACACCATCTGGCAGGCTTATGGCTTCTGCTTATGGCGCTGGTACAACAACAACAAAATTATGGTCTTATACTACACAGACACAATTTAAGATTAGCTCCAATTATACCGTTGGAACAAAATTTTATTATAAAAACGGCAGTAATACCGGTCCTGATTTGTTTGACCTTTCTGGAACAAAAACATATACATTAACAAACGTAAAGGATAGTTTTGGCATATTAACGGGGCTTATAGCAACACAGGAATAAAGAAAATCAAGCATGGGTGATCGCCCGCATTGCCCGCCTCCACAATCTTTCGGGTTGTTCATGGGGGCTGGCAATGTTGTTTTCTTAAACAAATCTTGGTTAAAAAACAAAGAATAATAACAGCAATTTTAAGTTTATCTCTTTCAACCTCAATCTATATTGAATTTACCTTAAAATATTCTCACGCAGAGGGCGCGGAGACGCAGAGGATCAAGGGTGATTAGCTAACTTGTATCCCTTTCATGTTATTTTTCATTATAAAAGAATAAGCATAGCAGGAAACGCGCAATTAGGTAACAAAGCGCAGTTCTCCGCGCCTCTGCGAGATAAAAAATAAAATGAAGTTTTAGCTGTCATAGTACTAAAACTCTGTAACAGGTAAATGTTCACAATAACTTATTACCAGACATCCTCACGCAGAGGGCGCGGAGACGCAGAGGATCAAGGGTGATTAGCTAACTTGTATCCCTTTCATGTTATTTTTTATTATAAAAGAATAAAGCATAGCGGGAAACGCGCAATTAGGTAACAAAGCGCAGTTCTCCGCGCCTTTGCGTCCTCTGCGATCTCTGCGTGATAAAAAACAAAGTGTAGTTTTAGTTGTTACAGACTACCAGAACTTGAATACGATCCTAAAAAAAACAGGCGCAATATTATTGAGCGGGGTTGCTTTGATCTTACCGAGTTTGTTATTATCGATCCGAATATGGTAACAGAATGTGATTACCGCAAGGATTACGGAGAAAGACGGTTTTATCCTATGGTAAAGTTGAAGGGATTAGGCTTTGCCTATGTTGGACACCTCGTAATGGGAAAATACAAATTATAACATAGGACTTATTGGACTTGTTCGACAACCCGGTTGGTTATTAAACAAATCCATTATTAAAACCTCAACCTAATCTTCGCAGAAAAATCAAAATAACGCCCCATACGCATGGGTAACAAGGGCTGAAGTTCATCAGGCGGCACTGGTCCCAACTCGCCGCGCCTGCCGTCTCCGTAAAATAAATCGCGGTCAAGAGGCGCTTGCGCCGTAATAATCAATGCCGATCCCTGAAACAAATCGTGGTTAAGAGTGATAATTGGCGTAAAGGAAATATCGTCCAAACCGGAAATCAGCGCGGCGCTTAAATTGGTGTAATCATTAAAACGAAAGGTAAGACTTGTGTATAAGTAATTGTTATACGAAAAACTGCCGCCATTACCTGGCGCGGTTGACGAGTTTTCGCCGTTGTACAAATATTCGGCAAGAATGATCAAATTTCCGTCAAAGAAAGAATAGTCCGCGCCCGCGCTGAATGAAAGCCCGTCCAGTTTTGTTTCCGCCTCATAGTTATATGTATAAAGAGCGTCAATATAAAGACCTATTTCTATATCCGCTTTTACAGAAAGTCCCGCGCGGTGAATTCCATAATCTGAATTTGTATTAGGCGTTTCAAAACAATATAATGTCTGTATGCTCGCCTTGTTCCAGTGTTTGTCAAAAGACAATCCAAAAAATGACCCGTCTCCTTTTTGCATAAAAGGATCGCGGGGCGCGGAATAAAAGATAAGCAGTTTTGTTTCTTCAGTTGGATACCAAAAAAAAGCGGTTCCTAAAATTGCGCGCGGACGGGCGTCAGGTTTCAGGGGATTTCTTGGATTGAGAAAATCCGAAGGCCCGAACACCTGACCATAACCAAATGGAAGGCGCATCAGTCCGCCGTCAAAATTGACAGATTTGCCTGACAGCCGGAAATAAAGACGCTCAAGTTCTATTCCGGCAATATAGTTTTCTCCGTAAATATAAGATGTCGAGTTGAAAGGAGAGCCTGTTCCAACACCTGCCAACACGGCAGAGTTAGCCGCATAATTTCCAGTAGCGGCGATCAGGTTCACCGCGCCGAAAACTGCCGCCCTGTCCCTGATTTTAGACTGAAATCTTATGTTAGCGTATTCTTCAAACCCCGATGAAAAATCCGGCGCGTCTCCCGCTCCAGCCTGCATGGAGACGGTAGAGTCTAAAATACCGGAAACAGTCATCTGTGCGGAAAGACTGCTAATTATTGCAAAAAAAGCGAATATAAATAAAATTATTTGACGTTTCATAATTACCTTTAAATGCGGAGTAAGGAGCCGGATTGTTGTTCGTAAACACAGCGTAATACTATTAAGCGCATATTTATAACAACAGATCAATTCCCGCTCCCTATCTCTCCAAATTCCTCTGACTGAATACCGAGTTCGCTATCGGCTTGTCCAGCGTCACATTTCTCATAATAAAAGTTGTCTTGCTGTTTTTCCGCATAAGATCGCGCATTTCTATCTCTACCGGAAAACGCCGTCCTGTTATTACTTCCGCCTTCAACAAATTATACTCTTTAAGTTTCGCTCCTGAAAGGGCAAAAAGTTCATAGCGTAAAAGATCGCCGTTTTCCTTGTCTATCCACAATTTGCGCGCGGGATAACTTTCGGTTTTCTTTTTTGCCTTTAGTTCCAAAACCCACGAATCCCGTCCGTTTACAATTTCCGAACCGGAAAGAACGGGATCATAACGGCTCGACAGGGTATCATTGTCGAGAGTGTCTTCGTAAGACATATCGGAACCCATCATGGATTCTTTCAGCATATGACCTGAAATTAGCATTACTTCCTCGGTGTCAGGCGAATAAACAAAAAGCCTGCCGTCCCTTCTTAAATATTTTGTTCCCCTGTCTTCGGGATTGGTAAATTCAATAAAACTGCGGATATTCCCCATGCCCCACGCCTTCATTGTTTTCACATAACGGCGTCCCTGATACTCAATGATGATTTCACCCTCGTACTCAATGGTTGAGTAAATCTCGTTATTATCCACCCGCCGTAATAATTCCGCCGCAGTTTGAGAGAAAACGGCAACAGCGGTGAATAACATCAGCGCTAACGATAAAATTTTCTTGCTCATAATAAATCCTCCTATCTCCTTAATGCTTCCACAGGTTCCACATACGCGCTTTTCAAAGACGGTATCAGCGTAAAAAGAGACGCGACAACTACGCCCATGAGCCATGCCCGGATAAATATAAAGGGACTAAACCCAAGAAAAATTGCGTTACCCAAAGGGAACTCGCTGAATGTATCTCCGTACATATCTCCCATGCGTATGGGATAAACAGAACCGATACCGGCAATAACCCCGCCGATTATTACTCCGGCAAACGCGCCGAATGCGGCAAGAAAAAGCGACTCGAAAAAAAACACCTTTACAATTTCGGCGCGTGTCATGCCAAGACAGCCCATCATACCGATTTCCTTTATTCGCTCGTGAATGATCATCACCACAGTATTGATGATAAGAAAACTCGCCACAATCAAAAATACCAAAAAGATCACCGTGTAAATGGGCGTTACCAGTTCCATTACCGCAACCCAAAAATTATCCCGCCATGTTGTAACAACATTGTCCTTTCCCAAAAGGTTTTGTACCGCATCAGCAATCGCGCCGCTCTCTTTTTCGTCATTTGCAAAAATCACCAGAGACTGCGTTCCTTCGTTAAGCGCCAACAGCCTCTGGAGCCGTTCGATATCTACAATAATAAACTGCTCGTCGTACTTTATATAATCAAAATTAAAAATTCCTGTAATAACGGGATTCCAGATTTTATCGGAAAACTGGGCGGACACCGTTTTAAGCGGAATCCTGTCGCCTATGGACAGCCCCGATTTACGGGCAAAGACGCGCCCCACCGCGCATTCGTTTGTTCCTGAAACAGGCCAGTGTCCCTCTATTAAACCGTCACTTCGATTCGTCAGGTTAAAGTTGTTAGCCGCCATTTCATTCTCAATGTCAATTCCCCACAATATCGCGTGCTTGGTCGTGCTTTCCTGCAATGCCGCCAGCGATAAAATCCGCGGAAACACAGCGCGTACGCCATGTATGTTTTTAATCTCCGCCGACATCTCTTTCCAACTCCTCCCGTCCGCAACCGGGTACTGCACGGGCATATACTCGTTTTCCGCGTCATATTGAGACGAAACAACTTTGACGTGTCCAAGATCATACACTTGCACTACATCGTTAATATTTCTGCTCATTCCGTCTATCATAGACGAATACAGCACGATAAAAAGCACCGCTATTCCAACCGCCGCAATACAAAAAAATGTTCTGCGTTTGTTACGCCAAATATTGCGGTAAGCAATTTTGATAAGCGCGGCAGTTCCGCCTTGTTTATAATTATTCATCATATTTTAACTCCTTATTGCTGTTAACAATGGACTTGTTCGATAACCCGGTTGGTTGTCGCGGACTAAAGTCCGACACAAGTCTTGCGGTTTTTCAGGCTAAAGCCTGCGAACGCGGACTTTAGCCCGAAAGTTCGACAAAACCGCGTTTTTTATATAAAGTCGTTCAGAAACTGAAGTTCCCGAACAACTCTAATTAGAGTCTGTCTATAATGTGGACACATTATAGACAGACTACTTTAAAAAATGCATTTTCGTAGCCTTTAGGCGAGAAAATGCAAGGTCTGTCCACAAAGTAACCGACTTTGTGGA
>JAITUY010000238.1 GCA_031286095.1 Treponema sp.
TTAGCAATTGACAAAGAATGTGCCGGTATGGAAATAAACCGCATATCAGGAATGTAAGCCTCGGTTCCCCATTCGAGCATGAGGGCAAGGGGCGGCTTCTTCCCTTTGGGAAAGGATCCGCGTTCCATCGCCGGCTTGACCTTTTCATACATGCCGTAACCGGAAAACACATAGAACCATTCTTCCCGGCACAACGCGGCGGCAAAATCATCCGGATTCGTTACCATAATATAGGGAACATTCAGGTTTTCCAGAGTCCAGCATACTGATTTGGCATAAACGGCCCTGCCTTCATAGATCAGTATCTTCTTTTGTTCCGGCGCCTCCACAGAAGCGAAAGGCGTTTCCGATTCAATACCCTGGGGGATGATTGCCGTGAATTCGCTCCCCTTGCCGTATTCGCTTTCCATGGTTATCTCACCGCCCATGACAATACAGAGCCGTTTTGTAATAGCAAGCCCCAGTCCGGCTCCTTCAATACCCTGGTTCTTCTTTATATCTACCTGGACAAACTCGTCGAAGAGTTTCGACTGATCTTCCGGCTTTATCCCTTTTCCCGTATCAATTACGGCTATTCTGAGCCAAACCCGTTGAGCTTCCCGCTTGTCCACGGTAATGGTTAAACCGATATGCCCCTTTTCCGAATACTTTACCGCATTGGACAGAAGGTTAAGGAGTATTTGCCGCATACGCACTTCGTCTCCGATGAGGTAGTTGGGAATATTTCCGTCTATATTGGTAAAAAACCGCAGGGACTTTCCCATAAGCCGAGTACGGATAATATTGACTGTGTCGTTGACCAGAGATGAAAGCTGGTATTTGACGGGAACGATTTCCAGTTTCCCGCTCTCAATTTTTGAAAAATCCAGAATATCGTTAATTATCGAGACAAGATTATTCCCCGCCTGTTTGATGTCCTGCACATAGCCGCGGGCCTCGCCGGAGATGTCTCCCCGCAGCAGCAGTTCCGCCATGCCGGTAATGGCGTTCATTGGAGTGCGGATTTCATGGCTCATTTTTGCCAGGAAATCGCTTTTTGCCCGCGAAGCGGATTCCGCTTTCTGGTTTGCCTCAAGCAGTTGCAGGTTCTGCTTCGTTATTTCATTTTCAGAACGAGAGATGAAAACATTAATAACTATGAACAGAAAAAGGATCAGGAACAACATACTAAAAAATTCCGTGTTCATGGCGCGATTGAGCGCCAGCAATCCCGGCAGGGGATAACTCACGGCAAGATACCATTCCATTGCCGGAATGGAGTTTACCAGATATAATTTTTTATCGTAAATAAAACTAATGCTTTCTCCTTCGGAAAGTCCGTGCGCGACCCTAATCAATTCTTTTCCGGTTTCGCCAAGCAGTTCGTCAATGCGGACTTTATTTTGAACCAGCTCATAATCCGGCGAAGAAGTAATTTCATCGTATTTATTGAACATATACGGTGTAATGTTTTTATCGAAGTCCATGTAACCGGAAGCTACAAAATTTGAGAAGTCCGTCAGGTTTATGCCTGTGCCAAGCATCCCGATGGGCTTTTTAACCGCCCCCGTTTCAATGAATACCGGAACATTGACCCAAAGATTTATTTGATCCAAATCAGGATTATAATTAATGTTAAAATTAAATCTTTCAGTTTCGTATAACGTTAAATTGTACCAATAACTGTCAGGGTCATCAGGATTGATAATGTAAGGCTCGTTTCCTGTTGTATAAAATACTTTATCTATGTCGCTGACCCAGAAAACCACTTTATTATCAAAATGTTTTTGATAAATTGCAATTTCTGTATTTGCCTGAGATTTAAGAGCCGGATCAGACGGGTTCATAAAGTATTGCCTTATAACCGGGGTATCCGCCATTTTTAATACAAGGGCAAGTTCGCTGTTTACCGTTGTCGCCAAACGCAACCGCATTGTTTCAGACGCTATGGAGAGCTGTTGTTCAATAAAAGAACGGTTAATTTGACGCGCGGAAATTAAATATGTTACAATAGCCACAAAAGCAATGATCAGTAAAAGTACGCATGAAAAAACAAGAAATGTCTTGTTGAAATTTTTTTTTGACGGTTCGGCGGATTTTGCTGTCATGTTCGCAGTACCTCGTCAATCTTTTTCATGGCGCTGTCGAATTCGGTTATAAGCACGTCATCGGAAATTTTTTGCAATGTTTCACTTGTTTTTGCGTCCATCTGTTTTTGGTTAAGTTCTTCCAGAATCCGGTCAATTTCAACGGTTTTTTGCGCTGACACAGCAAGTTTAAGCTCGCGTAACAATGCAATAGTCTCTGCGTCAGCGTTTGCTGTTTGGGTAGTCTGCGCTGACGCCTTGTCAGTTTTTAAGGCGGCGTTTATTCCGCCAATCAATTCCGTAAGCTGGCGTATAAAGTCCGGCAGGCTTTCACGGATAAAGGCTGTGTCTCCCGCCTTGCCTATGGCTTCCAGCCCCGCGGCCTGATTTGATATTTCAGCCGCTCCTATAGAAGCGGACGCGCTTTTTAGGGCGTGAACATTGGTAACAAACATGTTTAAATCATCTTCTTTCAGCGCTTCCTGGAGCAGTGGCAGTCGTTCTTCAACATCTTTGCAGAACAGGGATAACACTTGCTTATAAGCGTCTTCGGTTCCGCCGCACATGGTAATTCCTTTAGGCGTATCAACGCCGGGAATATTAAAAAGCGGATCGGCGTTTCTGCCTTGGTTAGCGGATAGCTCGGAGTCAGAATGATTTTCCCTGTTTTGTTTATCGCTCTCTATAATGTTTTCTCTTTTATCTTTTGATATCCAGTGATTAAGTATTTCGTCCAGTTTTGAAACATCGATTGGTTTGGCAAGAAAATCGTCTAATCCGTTTTGAATAAACATTTCCCGCATCCCTACAACGGCGTTGGCAGTCAGGGCTATTATTGGAACATGCTTACGCAGTTTTGACTCTTTTTCCCATGCGCGTATAGCCGAAGTCGCTTCAATTCCGTCCATTTCCGGCATCATGTGATCCATGAAAACAATGTCGTAGTTATTAATTTTTACCATCTCAATAGCGCGCCGGCCGCTTAGACAGGTATCTACCGTTGTCATGTAAGGCGTAAGAAGCCCCTCGGCAACTTTTAAATTTGTGGCAATGTCGTCTACCACCAGCAGGCGTGCGCTGGGGAAGGTGAAACGGATTATACCGGAACTTTCAGAATAACCTTTGCTGTCCGTTTTGCCGTTAAGAACATTGGCGATTGATAAAGACTGTACCGGTATTGGCATAAACCGCACATTGGGTATGTACCCTTCTGTTCCCCATTCCATCATCAGGGCAATATGCGGCTTTTTCCCTCCGTAGAAAGCGGAATCGGGCTGTTCCAAAAACAGTTTAACTTTGTCATATAGACCGTAACCTGAAAACACATAAAACCATTCTTCGCGGTATATTGCCGAGGAAAAATCTTCCGGGGTTTTGACAAGAGTATAAGGAACTTTCATATCTTCCAACGACCAGCATATTGCCTGCGCATAGACAGTCCGGCGCTCAAAGATCAGAACTTTTTTCTTTTCCGGTTCTTCTACTATGGCAAAAGGTTCAGGTGAATCAATACCTTGAGGAATGACAGCCGTAAAAGCGCTACCTCTGCCGTATTCGCTTTCTACAGTTATGTCCCCTCCCATCAGAAGACAAAGACGTTTTGTAATCGCAAGCCCTAGACCGGTTCCTTCTATACCGCGGTTTTTCCTTACATCTACCTGAACAAATTCGCCGAAAAGTTTTTCCTGATCTCCCTTTTTAATTCCTTTTCCGGTGTCAGCCACAATTATCTTGAGCCAGATTTGTTTATCTTCCCTTTTCTGCGCCATAATAGACAAGCCGATATGCCCCTTGTCGGAGTACTTAACAGCGTTGGACAGTAAATTAAGAAATATCTGCCGCATGCGTACTTCATCTCCGATAAGATTGTTGGGAATAGTCCCCTCAATGTTAGTAAAAAACCGCAGTGGTTTTTCTCCGATACGCATACGGATAATATTGACTGAATCGTTAACAAGAGAAGCAAGCATATATTTGACGGGGATTATTTCCAGCTTGCCCGCTTCAATTTTTGAGAAATCCAGAATATCGTTGATGATAGAAACAAGATTATTTCCAGCCTGTTTAATGTCCCTCGCGTAACCGCGGGCCTCGTCAGAAAGTTCTCCGCGTAACAAAAGTTCCGCCATTCCGGTAATGGCGTTCATGGGGGTACGGATTTCGTGGCTCATGCTGGCAAGAAATGACGACTTGGACCTATTATCTTCGTCCGCGTGCATTTTCGCGGCGTAAAAGCGCAATAATATGAAGCAGAGCGACAGGGACAAACTAATTCCTAATAATATAAGAATTGTGGCGGAAACATTAAGGTCACGGTAAAATTCGGAATAAGGTGTTATGACACATACATACCAGCCGTTAAATATTTGTCTGATAAAAACGATTGCCGAATCGCCGTTTGTATCGGTTATACGCCGGGCAAATACTTCTCCGCCCGAACGCAAAGTCCTGGAAACTTCAGCATAACTTTTGCCTAAATCCTCAAGCAAGCTTCCTGCAAACTTATTGTCCGGGTGAGTTATAAGCATCATGCCGCGGTTCAGGAGCATACCGTAGCCGCTCGGCGACAGTTTTAGCGCCCCCATGTATTCCATTAACCAGCTGATGTTAATATCAATACTAAGGATACCTGCTATTTCGCCGTTTTTTATATCTATGTTCCGTACTGCAGAAATAATAGTATTGCCTGTACGGACATCTTCGTAAGGAGCGGTATAAGCGACATTCCTTCCGCTTCGTATTGCTGTCTGAAACCAAAGCTGTCTATGAGGAATGTAGTCATTGGACACGTTAAATCCCATGCTGTCATAGAATTCATTGTTGATAAATCCGTAAATACCGTAATACCCAAGCAGTCCCTGATCCCACCGCCGCATCCAATCGGTAGTAATTGTAAGGTAGTCAAGAATATCCTGCCGGGAAGCGTTTAGCTCCACCATGCTTTCTACAACATAATAAGAATTAATAAGCGTGGTTTCCGCTTCGGAAAGTCCGGCCCTGATGTTCGCTTCCGCGGTGTAGAGCATATCCCCCGCGCCGGTTAAAAGGCGGTTTCGCAAAATGCGTCCGATAAAAAAATAACCTACCATAGCCATTAAAGCGAAAGCCGCAAATACAAAAATAAGCTCACGATAATTGCGCCGTAACGCCTTGCCGACGATTATTCTCTTTGTCATATCCGGTATCCGTCTCTTGATAATTATGATTAACTTTCTTCATTATAATTATAACATATTTTTATATATTGATAAAGGACGCTATGCGGATATATGTTATTTTCTGACGCCGGCGCACAGTTCCACCATAAAGTCTACTACAGACTGGAAATACTGGGGGGTAAGGCGCGATGGGGCGTCCTGTGCGTTATTCAGACTGCGCCATGTTTCGGGCAGGCGGCGGTATTCGGCGGGTTTTTTGATTTCGCCTGAAATTATAAGGTTTCCGAAATCGGGACGGCTTCTCAGAAGAGCCTCATATTGATCGGCTTCGTTAACGGGGAGCATTGTAACCGTTTGGGCGGCAAGACCCGCACGCAAAAAGCCTACATCGTCCGAAAACGGTGTAGGGGCAAGAAGCACCCTATCCAGCCGCAATTTCTGCGCGGTTTCGAGCGCGTAATCGCGCAGGAAAGCGATGTTTTTGCTTACTTTGCGAAGGTTGGGGCGGGGGTTATTCTTCAAAATAAGATCGGTTGTGGTGGAAAAGATAAAAACGCCCCCCGCGCCGCAAGCGTCAAAATTGTAGATTTTTGCTTTTTCAAGCCCCCACGATTTTAATTTTTCCCCCATCGAAAAAGAACCCAGGTTTTCGGTTCCTTCCCCAGCCGACAGTTCTTCCTTGTCGGTAAAAACGACGATCCATTTGTCTGTTCCGCGCTTCGCCAGAATAGCCGCCGTATTCAACAGGTGAAAAACGGCGATGCTGTTGTCGTTTGCGCCCGGGCTTCCCGGAACACGATCGTAATGGGCGGAAAATAAAAAAGGGCTTAATTTATTAAACGGGAAAACACCGCCCGAAGAACGCAGAGATTTTTGCCCAGGCGGAAAAATAAAAATATGGCGGTTCCCTGCTATGTCAATAGCCGCCGAATTTAATTTAAGCGTATTTATGCGCTCCAGAAGTATCGCGTAACGGTCAGCGTCAGGGGCTATAAAATCAAAATAACGGTCGTACGGGCTGTGTTTTGCCCATTCAGCAACATTTGCGTTTTTCCTTACGGCCGGTTTCACTCAGATTTTTTCCGCTTTAAAAGAATATGAAGGAGAAACAAGCTCCTTCTGATTGTCTATAATTTTTAACTCTATTAGCGCGCCGCTTTTTTTATCCGCTGTTTTAAAACTTGCCTCTAAAATGCCAAAGACAGAAGCGGTGCAAAGTTCCAAAGTTTTTTTAAGGTCTTTAGTTTCAAGATACCGCGATAAAAAAACCGCCGCCGTCATGTCTCCGGTTCCGGCAACGCCGCTGTCAAGCGGCAATTCGGGAGTTGTAATTTTATATGTTTCATTTTTATCCGAAGCAATCATGGAAAGTTCCCCGTCCTTTTCCCTGTAACTTGTTACAAGCACGATAGAAGGTCCCATTTCATGCAAAAGCTTTACAGCTTTAAGCGTATCGTCCATATTTTGCGTATTCATTCCCGTTATAGCGTTAAGCTCAAACTGATTTGGCGTGATTATATCCGCAAGCGGTATAAGTTCTTTTTTGAAAATACCGGGAATATCAGGTTTTACATAAAAACCGCGTCCGACATCGCCCATCACGGGATCGCAGGCGTAAATGGCGTTAGGTGATTCTTTACGCGCTTTTTTTACCGCGTCCGCAATAGACATGGCGACATCAGCATCGCCCAAATAACCTGAAAGGACAGCCTCACAGCGTTTTAATACGCCCCTTTCCTCAAGCCCTGTAACAAGATCGGCAGAAAGTTCCGCGCCAAGGACTTTACCCCTCCAAGCGCCGTAACCCGTGTGGTTGGAAAACTCGACAGTGTTGATTGCCCACACTTCGCGTCCAAGCCTTTGCAGAGGAAAAACCGCCGCGGTATTTCCCGCATATCCGTAAACCACATGAGACTGTATTGATAAAACCGCCATTACGCCCTTCCTTTGTTTGTGCGGAAAATTTTTCCCGCGAACATGGCAATGTACCTGAACAAACTGCCTTTTTGACCGTATTTTTTTGAAAAATCCCCCGCGGCTTTCGCCAGAGAATAAGTTCCGTATTTTTTTTTCAAAAAATCCCAGTGCTTGATAATCCAAACGTAAAGATCGGCTTCGGTTCTTCCGGCGAAATTTGCAAGCAACCACTGTTCCCTGATAATCGTTATTACAGGATTATACACGTTGTTAAACCATGATACAAGCGCATCGCTGAAAGGAATTTCTTCCTCGAGACTTTCGTTTAAATAGTATTTGTGAACAAGTATATGGTTGTAAATAACGTCATAACGCCCCGGCACGCTGAAATTTAAATCCATACAATTTGTAAGCTCTCCGAATTTTGTTTTTTCGTAGAAGATGTTTTTTTCGTATGAGACAAGCGCTTCGCGTAATTCGTCGGTAGTCATAGAAGGCTTGATGTTTATTTCGGTCGCAAGGCTTGTTACCACGGCGTCTATAAATTCAACCCCCTGAGTTTTTGCAACCGACACGCGGTGGTTCCCGTCGCGGACAAAATAAACTCCCCCAATTTCGTATAACTGAATTGCCGGCAGGATTATGTCCTTGATATGCGCTTCGTCCACCCTCTGCCAGCGGTAGCGCATATGTTCGGCTTTGGGAAGAAAATATTTGTTAAAATCATGATAACGCCCCTCACTGCCGACAATCATTTTTATCGGTACTACCTGACTTCCCCTGTAAACCTCGTTTTTGGGTTTAAGAATATCCTTAACATCGTTAAACGAAAGCAGTCTGTTGCGGTCTGTGTTTAAAAAATGCTGAATCTGCGAAAGAACCGCTTTGCCCCTGGCGCGTGAAAAATCAGCTTGAGCCTGAAGAGTAACACTGTCAATTTCCATTTAAATCTCCAAAATCAATTACATAATGACCGTAAGCGTTAATTACGGTTGTGCTTTCCCACTTGGTACAGCGCACATCTGATAAATCATACAGATGAATATGACCGTGAACCAAAAATTTAGGTTTAAAAGTCTTCATAAACCAAAGATATGTTTTAAATCCCCAATGGCATTTATCGTTTTTGTCGTGTATGCCCTTTGGCGGAGCGTGGGTAAGAAGAATATCCAAAAATCTGCCGTGAATAAGACGGTTCCACAAAAGTCTTGGAATAAGTTTCGCCGCTTCCATGAACATTTGAAAATCCGTAAACTGGTTATTGCCGTTGTTGTAACGCATTGAACCTCCAAGACCTGCGACAATAAATTTCTCCTCTATTACTACCTTTGAACCGGCGTAAATCGCGCCGCAACTGTGAAATTCCTTGATGTCTTCTATCAGCGGGGAATTCCACAATTTTTTATAGTACCTCAATTCTTCGGTATGATGATTTCCAAAAACAAAAAACAGTGGTTTATTCAGGCTGGAAATGATAAAATCAAGATAGTCTAATGGGAGGTCTCCGGCGCAAAGGATCACGTCCACATCGGAAAAGCGTTCCTTTATGGAAGAAGAGTAGACTAATGGGTCAATTTGATCGGAAATACAGAGGATTTTCACCTTTTTTGCCCCTGATGGACAAAAATATATTTGCCGATATAATAAATAATCATTATTGCATATTATAATAGTATAATTTTGATGAATTAGGAAGGTAGAAAGTTGAAAAAAAACATAATTGCTGGTATATGGCTTTTTTTAACGGTATTTTGTTACGCTCAGACTAACCTTTCCAGGGGCGAATCGCTGATGATGCAGAACAAACCTTCGGAGGCGGTTGTTTATCTGGAAAATGCGGTGTCTGATGACAGCTCCAATACCAAAGCTTATCTTTATCTTGGCATTGTTTACGAGCAACTTAACAGGCCGAATGAGGCTGTCGCAGTGTACAGGCGGGCGCTCCCAATTGCGGGCAGTTCTTCAGCCAATGTTGCCAGTAATCTTGGGAATGTGTATTTTCAAATTGGAAACAACGAAATGGCGGAGCAATACTATTCGCAGGCAATAGGTTTTAATTCCGGTTATTCCAAAGCGTATTTGGGCAGGGCGAATACCCGTATAAAAGCCGGAAATTTACAGAACGCCGTTTCCGATTACGAACAATATCTGACGCTTGAACCGAATTCAAACCAGAAGGCGAAAATTGAACAGCTTATGGCTCTGATTAAGAGCGAATTCGCGGCGGAGGAAAGAAGAAAAGTTTTTGCCGAAGAAGAAGAACGCAGGGTCGCGGAAGAAAGGAAGAAACTTTTGGATTCTGTTTCCGCGTCGCTTCATTCCGCGGCGGATGCAAGCAAGAGCTTGTCTTCCGGGGCGGAAAATGTCGAACAATATGACGGTGAATTTGTGTTAGACTGATTTTAATACGGAGGGGGAAAATGTCAAAAAAACAACTAATTTTAATTTGCGGCGGAATAGCGCTTGCCGTTCTTATCGTACTGGGCATAGTTTTTCTCGCAAAAGGAAAAAACCCGGGCGGCGGAACCGCGATAACGCAAAATGACAAAAGGCTGAATACTTTTAAGTTAATCGAAAGTTATTTTGAACAGGGCGAATATGACCGCGCGCTTAATCTTATTGACAATCTTTTAATTGAAAACGCGGAGGATGCCGAGGCGATAGAACTTCAGCGGCAAATTTTACAAATGGACCGCCAAAAAGGTTCCGACGCGCTTACAGAAATGCAACGCCAGTTGATGGAAGATCAGCGCCGTCAAAACGCGGCTCTGCTTTCCAATTTGCAAAGATCGGGCGGCGCTGTTTCCAATGCCGCTGACGACGCGGCGCAAGCCGCCGCTGAGCACAGAGCGGCCGCGGAAGCTGAAGCCGCCCGCAAAAAGGCGCAGGATGAGGAACTTGCTAAAGTTTCCAAGCAACTGCAGGAACAGATGCGCAAAGTGAACGATCTTGTCGCAGACGCGAAAGCGAAGCTTAATTCGGGAGACCTTCCCGGCGCGGATCGTTTGTTTTCAGACGCAAGAAAAGCCATGCCTGAAAAAGAGAACCGTTTTGAATCACAAAAACTTGCCGACATGGCGGACGCGTATTACGAATATAACTCAAAAAATGCAAATACGGCTAACGGCAAAACTGCAGGAAAAAGGGCGGAAGAGCTGGCAAATGAAGCCGTCGCAAAAGACAATACGCAGGCTCTGCCGCATCATACTCTTGGAAAACTTGCGCGTGATGAAAGCAAAAACGATAAAGCCCTGACCGAATTCCGCGAGGCATCCCGTCTGGATGCCGGCAATTACCTGTACGCGCATGATCTTGGACGTTCGCTTTTTATTTCAAAACGTTATCAGGAAGCGCGGGACGCTTTTCAAAGCGCGGTTAAGGCAAATCCCAATTATGAGCCGGCGTGGTACAACCTTGGCGGCACATTGCGCGTATTGAACCGTAGCGACGAGGCTCTTTCCGCGTACAAGCAGGCTGTCGCCGTAAAAGCCGATTATTACCCCGCCCACCGCGAAATAGGCAGAATACTTTCCGCAAAGGGCGACACAAAGGGCGCTATCGACGCCTTTAACAAAGTTTTGCAGAATAATCCAAACGATTACAATACGTTATGCGAAATTGGAGCCGTCCACAGTCAGGCGGGCAGTTTTTCGCAGGCGGAATCTTTTTTTGCTAGAGCTTTACAGATTAAGCCTGACGATGCGCAGACCAATTACAACATGGCGGTGGTAAAACTTGAACTTAAAAAAAATACCGAAGCGATTAATTTCGCTAAAACGGCAGTAGACTTAAGCCCCTCAAACGCGGTTTATGTTTATACTCTTGGCCTTACCTGCGAAACGTCGGGCGCCGCGGACGCGGCTATTTCCGCGTATCAGCTTGCATCTTCCCTTGACGCAAAATATCTGCGTCCGAGAATAAATCTTGGCGGTCTTTATATTAAAAGCGGAAATTACAACGAAGCTATTCGTTATCTGAACGAGGCGTATAACGTTGAGCCGTCTAACTTTGAAGTTAATAACAACTTAGGAGCCGTATATGTAAAGCAGGAAAACTGGACATACAGTATTGTTCATTACGAGCGCGCTTTGAATACAAAACAAAATGATCCTACCGTGCTGTTTAACCTTGCGCGCGCTTACGCCGGAGCGAACGAACTGGAAAAAGCGACAAAGTCGTATCAGTCTCTGCTGAATTTGGTTCCCGATAACTGGGACGCCATGTTTGAACTTGGAATGGCGTGCGTAACTTTGGGAAAGGGCGCTGACGCGAAGCGTTATTTGAATGATCTTATAAGCCGCAATCCAAGTTATTCAGGAAGGGCGGAAGCGGAAAGGATATTAAGAACACTATGAACGCGATAATTACGGTTGTAGGAAGCGATAAAGTAGGAATAATAGCAAAAGTTTCCGCGTTTTTGGCAGAACGCGGAATAAATATCGAAGATATTTCGCAAACAGTTTTAAGCGGAAACTTTGTAATGATGATGATGGTAAGCCTGAAAGAAGGCTCCTCCGCGCTGGAAGACATAAAAAAAGAACTTACGTCTCTTGGAGATAAATTAAACGTAAGCATTAGTTTAATGCATGAAAAAGTTTTTTCCGCAATGCATCGAATATAAAGGATATTATGCTTTTTACGCCGTTTGAAATTAAAGAAACCGTTGATATGTTTCTTCGTTATAAGCTTGACATACGCGCCATTACGCTCGGCGTTTCCTTGCTGGACTGTATAGGTTCAACGGGGGATTCCACACGTAAAAAAATACGAGAAAAACTTTTGCATACCGCAGGCTCGCTTGTAAAAACGGGCTGTGATATTGAGACTGAATACGGCATTCCTATTATCAACAAGCGCATATCCGTTACGCCAATCGCGCTTGTCGCCGCGAGTTGTGAGGAAGAGGATTTTACGCCGTTTGCAAAAACTCTGGATTCTGCCGCAAAAGAACTGGGAGTTGATTTTATCGGCGGATTTTCCGCACTTGTTCAAAAAGGTTTTTCATCAGGCGACAAAAGGCTGATTAATTCCCTTCCTTCCGCGCTTTCGCAGACGGAACGCGTGTGCGCTTCCGTTAACGCCGCCGCCAGCAGAAGCGGTATCAATATGGACGCTGTAAGGCTGATGGGAGAAATAATAAAAAAAACCGCCGAAAAGACAGCGGACAGGGACGGAATAGGCTGTGCGAAACTTGTGGTTTTTTGCAACGCGCCTGAAGACAATCCCTTCATGGCGGGCGCTTTTCACGGACCGGGGGAGGCCGAGAGCGTTCTTAACGTGGGAGTTTCTGGACCAGGCGTAATAAAAGCCGCGCTTGAAAACTGCCGGGAAATGAATTTTGACGAATTAGCCGACACTATCAAAAAGACGGCGTTTAAAATTACGCGCATGGGACAGCTTGTTGGAATGGAAGCCGCCCGCCGTGTCGGAGCGCCCTTTGGCATTTTGGATTTGTCTTTAGCGCCAACCCCCGCTGTTGGTGATTCTGTCGCGCGTATTCTTGAGGAGATGGGGCTTGAGGCCGCCGGAACCCACGGCACTACGGCGGCTCTTGCGATGTTAACCGACATGGTAAAAAAAGGCGGCATAATGGCCTCGACCCATGTCGGCGGTTTTTCCGGAGCTTTTATTCCAGTATCAGAAGACGAAGGCATGGTGGCGGCGGTAAAAAGCGGTTCAATCTCCATTGATAAACTGGAAGCGATGACCTGCGTCTGCTCTGTCGGACTGGACATGATTCCAATTCCCGGCGATACTTCGCCCGCGACAATATCCGCCATTATCGCCGACGAGATGGCTATCGGCATGGTGAACAACAAGACGACCGCCGTGCGCGTGATTCCCGTTCCCGGTAAAAAAGCAGGCGAGTGGGCGGAATTCGGCGGTCTTTTGGGCGGCTCCCCGATAATGGCGGTTAACACCGCCGAGAGCGACGTGTTTATAAGACGCGGCGGACGGATTCCCGCCCCTGTGCACAGTTTCAGGAATTGAGAAATTTTACCGCGAATCACACGGACTGGAAAATATACGAAGAGACAAATATATTCTGGCAGTTATGGGTATAATGTTGCGTATAGGATTGAAAGGTAAAACAAGGATATTTACCCAAACCAGCCCTTTAACCCATACTTAAAAAGTACTGTGTCCTTGAATAAGTAGAGAGTATCGCTATGCTACAAAATCAAACCGTTTCTTTACATAATCATCTCGCTATCGAAATTAAAGAATGGACTTGTTCGACAACTGCGAACCTTCGGTTCGAGTTGGTTGTCTCATGTCAGCTACGCTGACCAGTCTTGCGGTTTTTCAGGCTATAAGCCTGCGAACGCGGACTTTAGTCCGAA
>JAITUY010000239.1 GCA_031286095.1 Treponema sp.
TTTCGGACTAAAGTCCGCGTTCGCAGGCTTATAGCCTGAAAAACCGCAAGACTGGTCAGCGTAGCTGACATGAGACAACCAACTCGAACCGAAGGTTCGCAGTTGTCGAACAAGTCCAATTGTATTTTTTTACAAATAATGAATTGACTTTATACTGCTATGATGATATTATATCATCTATGCAATATATAAAATATTCTGCTGAGGGCATGGAAGATTTATCTCTCATTTACTCCGGTTTGGACAGTATCAGCGGCAAAGGGCGTGAATATCTTAAAAAAATCGCCCAATCCCTTATTGCCATACAGAATCGTCCGGGGACTCCCGTGCCTGACAGCATTTGCCGGGAAATTATGCTGAATTCAGCTAACGAGTTGATGCAGGGGGTAAATGGAAAAATTTAATTTGTGTTCAGTTATGTGCCATTTGTCATGGACTTGGTTGATAATTATGGTTTAATAACTTTGATTTAAAATAATCAAAATTATTAAATAATGCGCCGTTGGCGCAAGTAAAATTTTTTGTAAAATATGGCTGAAAAAAGGAGAAAACTATGGTAAACAAAAAAAATTGGTTGGGAGTACTGGTTTTTGTGCTGGTATTCGGGATGACGGTTGTTGGGTGTGAGAATGTCCAACTTGTTGCTTGGGAACGAGCAGAAGCGGTGGATAAAGTTTGGTCAAATGTTATGACATTACATGATGGAGTAAGTGAAGAAAAATTAATTAACGTAAATTGGAATCCCGTCCAGAATGCAGTAAGTTATAATGTTTATATACAGATGGTATCGAACGCTGTTAATGATATTCATTATCTTTCTACTGTTCAGGCTAGAGGATATGGTGGTGGGCAAGTTATTGTTTCTTTTACTCTGCAAGAATTGGTTAGTTATTGTTCAGAGACGAATCGTTTTGGAATTACTGTTACTGATATTGATGAAAATCATGTTCCATCCAAAATTGTGTGGTCGGAATCAATTACGATTCCCGATTATCATCCATAAGGTATAGTATATGCCGAGTGTCAGTCACTTTTATGGGATAAAAAGTTTATTGTAAAAATAATAGTGTACGGACAAACGGCACATAGCGAGGTTGCAGAAAAACTGTTTTTGAACAAAAAAGCTATTGAAAAACCTTTGATTTTTAGGCATATTTTGAAGTCATTTTTTTAGAAACTATGTTTTTCTGTAACCTCAACAGGACTGTAATTGTACGTCACCCTTTCAGCGGCTAGGTTACACAAAACCGTATCGGGCTAACGTCAAAATAACCGCGTTTATGTTAACAAAAACGGCATACATATTTACAGCGCGAACATGCTTGTACTTTCCGGTGAGAAATAACAGAGGAAACAACGCGAGGCAATAAATTTGACAGAGTAAATCTCATGCGCTTTATGCAACGGAAAACATTCTGCCATAGAATGCTACAGCCAAACGACAAACAGCTTCTAAGTCCCGTTACTGATAGGGACTATTTTATCAGTATCAATGGGCTTGACGATGCAGGTTGTATTTTTCTTTATTTTCATTCCAATTGGATAAACGTATCAGTATGGTTTTTTCTTTTACTTGACATTTTTGCTTTAACATAATATTATCATAGCATGCTGGACATTAAGAAATTTTCAGGCTCTGATATTGAAATTGCTCAGACGGTGTACCCCGAACACGCGTTACACATAAAAGACGTGGCAAAAAAAGCGGATATTCCCGAGGAATTTATCGAATATTACGGAAAGTATAAGGCAAAAGTAGATTTCGGTTTTCTTAAACAAAATCAAGGTAAAAAAAAAGATGGAAAACTTATTTTGGTTACAGCCATAAATCCCACTCCTGCCGGAGAAGGAAAAACCACGACAACTGTGGGAGTTGCGGATGGGCTTTCCTTAATCGGCAAGAAAACTTTGGTAGCGATCAGAGAGCCTTCGCTCGGACCGGTATTCGGCGTTAAGGGCGGGGCCGCCGGGGGCGGTTGGGCGCAGGTAATCCCTATGGAAGACATTAACCTGCACTTTACAGGCGATTTTCACGCTATCGGCGCGGCGAACAATCTGTTAGCCGCAATGATCGACAACCATATTTATCAGCAAAATAAACTTAACCTTGATCCGCGAAAAATTATCTGGCGAAGATGTATCGACATGAACGACCGCCAGCTTCGTTTTGTAACCGACGGTCTTGGCGGAGGAGCAAACGGCTTTCCGCGCGAAGACGGTTTCGATATTACCGCCGCTTCGGAAATAATGGCTATACTTTGTCTTGCCTCTGACATTGACGATCTAAAAAACCGGCTTGGGCGGATTATTGTCGGCTACACTTACGGAAAAAAATCAGATGGCGGCGAACAACCAGTAACGGCGGATCAGCTTAACGCCCACGGAGCGATGGCGGCTCTTCTTAAAGACGCGCTTAAGCCAAACCTTGCACAAACGCTCGAAGGAAACCCCGCTTTAATTCACGGCGGGCCTTTCGCAAATATCGCCCACGGTTGTAATTCGATTATGGCGACGCGGATTGCGCTGAAATGCGCCGACTATGTGGTAACTGAAGCCGGTTTCGGCGCAGACCTTGGCGCGGAAAAATTTTTGGACATAAAATGCCGTTTTGCCGGATTTAAGCCCTCGGCGGTAGTAATTGTCGCGACAATCCGCGCCCTTAAATCACACGGAGGCGCTGGTAAAGCCGATCTTGAAAAGGAAAATATTGAGCTTCTTGAAAAGGGGCTTCCCAATCTTTTACAGCATGTAGAAAATATCACGCAGGTTTACAAACTTCCTGCGATTGTCGCAATTAACGCATTTCCAAAAGACACAAAGGCAGAGCTGGAGCTGGTAGAAAAAAAATGCAGGGAATTAGGCGTCAACGCCGCTATTTCTGAAGTTTGGGCAAAAGGCGGAGAGGGCGGCGTTAAACTTGCCGAAGAAGTTGTTCGTCTTTGCGAACAACCAAACAATTTTGAATTCGCCTACGACGTAAACCTTTCTATAGAAGAAAAAATTGAGGCTGTCGCAAAAAAAATCTACCGCGCCGACGGCGTCGTTATTATGCGTGATGCGCAAAAACACATCAAACAGATTGAAAAATTGGGTCTTGATAAAGTCCCAATCTGCATGGCAAAAACCCAGTACAGTTTTTCCGACGATGCTCTGCTTTTAGGCGCTCCCAGGGGGTGGCGGCTGACCGTAAGAGACGTAAAAATTTCCGCCGGCGCTGGTTTTATCGTAGTCTTCACCGGAGAAATCATGACAATGCCAGGTTTGCCGCCTGTCCCCGCCGCAGAAAAAATCGACATTGACAGCGCTGGGAAAATTTCTGGGCTTTTCTAACAGATTGTTTTCCAAAAAACATCTCGCAGAGGCGCAGAGTTGTTGTTTGTCATATTAGAGTTATATTTTTTATAAATAGAGTTGTTCGGAAACTTCAGTTTTCCTAACAACTGCCAATAAAAAGTATTTTTACAGAAATGCAGGACTGGTCAGCGTAGCTGACAATGAGACAACCAACCGGGTTGTCGAACAAGTCCAATATCTCTTGTATAACAAAAATTTTGCGTCTCTGCGAGATGTCTCTCTTCAAAAGATCAACGTTTATTAAACAACAATAAAATAGAGTGCCATAATCTTTTAAAAATATTTCCCTTCGCGTAAGGACGCGCCGTTACAAGCGGCGTTCTGCTTAATTCTCCGTGTTCATCGTAAAAAACAAGCCAGCCTGCATGCGCGCCTGCGGTCAGCGGGGCGGTCAGCGGCTTGGGAATAATTATCTCATACCATAAATTGTCCGCTCTGCCGACGGGAGAGGTAAAATCAGCGCTCTGGGAAAGCTGAAGTTCTGCGGAATTTGCCTTTCCTTTCCACAGACGGACGTTTTCGATCATGTTTATCACAGGGCGCACCGTCTTAAAATTTTCAAATGCCCATGTAAGAAGGCGCGTACTGTCCTCGTCTCGGATACGGCTTCCGCCAGGATTGGCGGGCGCGCCTAAAATAACTGCGATAAAACGGGTGCTGTTCCTTTGCGCGGTAAGGGCAATGTTGTAGCCTGCTTCATCGATATATCCGGTTTTTAAACCGTCTACGCCGGGAAATGTTTTTAAAAGGCTGTTACGGTTGTACTGCGTAATCGTTTGAGGATTGCCGCGCAAAGCCGGCGGAACGTTATCCGCAAGCGGGTAGGAAAAAACAGGCACGGAATGAAAATCTTTAAGGCTTTGCGGGTGCAGTTTTATATACTGACGGCAAAAAAATGCGAACTCGGCGGCGGTTGTCATATTGTATTCCGAAATGCCTGACGCTTCCGTAAAGCGCGTAACGGCAAGCCCCATGCGCCTTGCCTCCTCCGTCATTAAGACGGCAAAATCTTCCATGCTGGGCGCAAAACGCAGAGCCGCCGCCATAGCCGCGTCATTTCCAGAAGGAATGGCAAGCCCCATCATAATTTCACGTAACGTTACTGTCTGCCCGGGAGCGAGGAACATCAAACTGGAGCGCGGAGGCTGGCTTTGCGCCCAGCTTTTTCCGGTAATAGGGATTATTTCATCATAGGACGCCCTGCCCTCTTCGATCTCTTTCATCAACAGGTGCAAAGTCATAAGTTTGGTAAGAGACGCGGGAGATATTTCTTCGTCCGGGTTTTTAGAATAAAGGAGCGCGCCTGTCTGCGCGTCAATTAAAACCGCCGAGACGGAAACAATTTCAGGCGCGTTTGACGCGCAGGGAACAAGCAGAGGCGGCGTGTAAAAATACTGGGCAAAGACTGTAAACGGCAGGCAAAAAACAAGCCAGAAAGAAAGAAATATTTTTTTGCTCATTGTTAAAATTCAGCCTGCCCTACCGCGCGCGGATACGGAATAACATCGCGTATATTCGCCATGCCGGAAACATATTGAATAAGACGTTCAAAACCAAGCCCGAAGCCCGAATGCGGAACAGACCCGTAACGGCGGAGATCGAGATACCAGTAATATTCTTCCGTCTTCATGTCAAGTTCCTTTATTCTGCGGATAAGTTTTTCAAGATTATCCTCGCGCTGAGAGCCGCCTATTATTTCACCAAGACGCGGGACAAGAACGTCCATCGCCCGCACGGTTTTTTCATCATCATTTAACTTCATATAAAATGCTTTTATCTCTTTCGGGTAATCGGTAACAATTACAGGACCGCCTGCGACTTTTTCTGTTAAAAACTTTTCATGTTCACTCTGTAAATCACAGCCCCAGTGTGGCTTAAACTCAAAATTTGCGCTTGACGCTTTTTCAAGTTCTTTTACCGCGTCAGTATATGTGATATGCGCAAATTTTGCGTTTGCAACCTGCTGTAAATTTTCGATTATCCCCTTTTCAACATGAGCGTCAAAAAAAGCAAGTTCATCCGCGCATTCTTTAAGCACGGAGCTGAAAATATTTTTAAGAAAATCCTCGGCAAGAACCATGTCGTCTTCAAGAGACGCAAACGCGACTTCCGGCTCTACCATCCAAAATTCCGCAAGGTGGCGGGCGGTGTTGGAATTTTCCGCGCGGAAAGTCGGTCCGAATGTGTAGACCCGCGAGAGAGCCGTCGCGTAGGTTTCCGCTTCAAGTTGCCCTGACACCGTTAAAAATGTTTTTTTCCCAAAAAAATCTTTTGCGTAGTCAATGTCAGACAACGGCTCAAGAGTCGTAACTTTGAACATCGCCCCCGCTCCTTCGCAGTCGCCTGCGGTAATAACCGGCGTGTGAAGATAATAAAAATCCCTTTCCTGAAAATATCTGTGAATAGCGAATGACATCCTGCTTCTAAGACGCGCAACCGCGCCGAATGTGTTTGTCCTCGGGCGAAGATGGGCAATCTCGCGTAAGAATTCCAGAGAGTGCCGTTTTTTTTGGAGAGGGTACGCCTCAATATCAAGCTCGCGCGTTTTGCCTTCCGTCTTTTCAGCGGGCGCTGTGCCTATTATCACAAGCGAGTCTGCAAAAATTTCAACTTTCTGCCCGCCGGCGGGAGAGGGTGTTAACCGCCCTTTTATTTTTACGGAAGCGCCGGTTGAAACAGCCGAAAGAGCCGCTTCGGTCTGCGCGCCAAGTCCTGTTGACCTGTCAAAAGTACATTGAATTCCCGAAAAGCATGAACCATCGCTTACTTCGATAAAAACGAGATTTTTCATATTCCGCTTAGTTCTGACCCATCCTGAAATTTCAGTTTCCTGAGACTGGGGAGTTTCATCAAGTAAATATTTTATCAACTTGGGCAACATGAGGATATTATATAAAGACTGATAATTAATGACTAGGGCGTGTTCACACTAGAAAAAAGAGATAAAATAAGATAAAAATAAGGAATGAAACTAAAAGAAGACCAGTATAGGCAGATAGAAAAAGTCTTGCCTATACAAAGAGGAAACGTC
>JAITUY010000256.1 GCA_031286095.1 Treponema sp.
CGCTGACCAGTCTTGCGGTTTTTCAGGCTATAAGCCTGCGAACGCGGACTTTAGTCCGAAAGTTCGACAAAACCGCGTTTTTTATATGAAGTTGTTCAGAAACTGAAGTTTCCGAACAAATCTATTTTATAATGACGAACCCCGCCGTAGAGCAACGGAGGATCGTCGTTCTGTAAGGTATGGATTTTATGCGGGTTTTATACCGTTTTGGAAAAAGCAAGCAGAGAAATAGTGTTTGTAGAGACAGCAAATCTTTCAGAAGATATTTTTTCTAAAGAGCGCCAAGAACTTTCAGATGCTTTGACTATTTTGAGGCGGGTGAAAAACAATCTATTGTGCTGGCTTAAAGATTCTGTAAAAGATAGGGTACATATCAATCCTTCTTGGCTACAAACCTAAAGTATTTCAGGGACTATTAAACTATGCTGGTATTTGTTGAAACCGGAAAACCCGATGCGTTTAAGAAATCTGTCGGGCAGAGCATAAAAAACAAAACGCCGATAAATTACACCCCGTCAAAATCGGCGAAATCTCGGGCGGCGAAAGCGGTAAAGAATTCGGATCCCGAAGTCCAAAAGCAACTCGGCATAATCAAGGGGAAAAAGGCTTCCGCCGTTTAGGGCTGTGGAGCATGGATTCGATTTCCGAGAATTCGGCTTCTGTAAATTCCCTGTCTTCGCCTTTTATCTTGAATTTGTAAGGGAAGCTGAAGCTTTTTGATTTTCGGGAAAACAGCGGGATTTCTTTTTCCTTCGTAATTTTGTCTTTTTTGTCAAAGTAAGCGTAAACGGCGTAATAAACCCCGCTTCTGACGCAGATCTCGTATCCTTTTTTGCCGTAGGCATGGGTAGTGGCGGGCATTTCCGCATTGCTTGTAAAAACGGGATCTCCGGGGTTGAATTCCAAGCCGTTTTTGCTTCCCGTTACAAGCTCGCTCCATTCTTCGTGGAGTTTTTTCTTATCTGCTACAGTCAGTTGAGATTTGAGTTTAGCCATAGTAAGTCGTAAAATTTAATTATAATACATTGCGGCTTTCTCTGTAACGGGTATGTGCCTCAGCTTGACAGATTTCACGGCAGTCGGTAGGCTTCCAATAATAGGGAGATTTATGAGAAAGGCTGTATTTTTTGCAGTTTTCGCCTTTATAACTGCTCTGGTTTTCGGGCAAAATTTGAAGGACTATACTCCTTTGACAGCAGGGAACATTGCAGATGCGGCCAGACTGACGCAAACAAGATATGCCGCCCCCTGCGAGATAAAAACCGCAACCGTTCAAGGTCAGAAGGTTCATATTTTCCAGAGCGGAACTACGGCAATTTCTTTTGACATGACAGCCGAGCAAGAACGGCAACTTGATGCCATTCGCGGGGAACGGGATATGCCCCTTGTGCTTTTTACTCGGAGGGGAACGAACAGGGATAATTACCGTTTTGTTGTTGACAGGCTAATACCGCTTAAAAATGTACTCGGAGTGGTATCTGGCGATCTGCCAAAAAGTTTTACTTCCCAAGATTTTTATGCGGTTCTTGATCTATATTTTCAGAACCAGAAAACAGACCCGGACGGGCGTGTCGCAGAAAGAATTCGACAAGCTAAGGCGGAGGCTGATAAGGCACAGGAAGTAGCCCGCATTGAATCTGCCCGGCGTTTGGATGCCGCGAACAGGGAAGCGTTTCTTAATAGCGCAACGGTCGGTGGGGGATATAAGCCGGTATTTAGGCAGGGTTCGATTCGAGTATCGGATATTGCGCCTTTTCAAAAAATAGTTGTTCTGGGGACTGTTTCGAGAGATCAGGTCAAGTCTTACAATTTCGATCAATCTCTTTACCTGACAAAAAGCGATAGCATTGTCTCCGAACTTGTAAATAAGAGGGATAGCCTTCCGCGTCAGGGGAGGGATTACGAAATATTTCTGTTCCTTACAAAGTCTGGAAGGGATTATATCTTGGATAGGTATGTGTTTTACTATGACCTTATAAAAGACAATCCGCCAGAGCCGTATCCGTCCATTAAGCAAGCCGTTTTTGACGCTTGGATAATTGATAATGCCGATGAATAATTTTAACCCATAGCATCGCGTACTGTTCCTTTTGTTGCTGAATACATAGTTATTGCAGTCAAGGCGACACGACCGTAGATAGGGCAATTATGTTCATCCACAAATTTACTGTATGTCGGTTCTGCTCCAGTTACGATACACCCTAAAAATTGCATTCCCCCGATAGTAATATTAACGAAAGAATCCAGGCTTTCTTCGCTCACTCCTTCAACGACAGCGGCGCTACTTGGCATTGGGGTATTACTTGCATTTGATCCAGTTAAGGCTTCGATAACGCTGGGGCCGGGAGGAATTAAATTACCAGGGATAACGGTACTTTCGCCCGGCAACGGCAGTTCAATTAATTTTCTTATCGGAATAACTACTTCTTCTCTGGCATTGTAGGTATAGTGAAACTCTAATGAAAATTGAAATTGAATAGGGTGAGTCCCTTTCCAGATCTGGAAACCCATTTGCTTAAATTGGCTGGAAAACCCGAATCTATTGCCAGACAGCGATTTCAAAGCGCCTCCAAGCATATCAAAAGCCGTATTTGCTCCGGTGTCTACAAGTTGCCCGAAGTCGGAAGACAAAGATAAAGTATAATCCTCTAGTAATGCTCCCTTCGCAATAGCCGTTCCTCGGCAGTTTGCTATGTATACTTGCGAACCTCTAGGCAGGGTAATTCTGTTGTATTCTGCTGCCATTACTCGTCCTTATTTGGTATGCCAAACCAAGCGGAAACATTTTTTTCGGTTGGTTTTCTCGAAAACGTTGCCTTGATAGTAATAAGGTCAACACCTGAAGATTCAATGTTTTCTATGAAGAAATCATCAAATGCCATTCTTTCCATTTCGATAAGTACAGGCGTTTTTTTAGAGATTAAATTTGTCAAACTTGAATTAAAATCTTTCGTAGCGATAACGATAGATACGCTTGCTTTGTCGGCGCTAAAAAATGTTTTTGTGTCGCCAGCAAGTTCGCAATCTATGAAAACTTTGCCAACTATATCTTTAATCTTTACTCTCCCGACATGGACATTACTGGTTTCGGGGGATCCAACAGTCTTATTCATTTCTTCCTCCTGATAAATAGGCTTTTTCTTTGCGGTAAACCTATTTATTTATGATTGTACTCATTGAACATAAAAATAACCATCCTCTACAGGAACTGAATTCAGACATTACCTATACAAAGCTCCGGTCAAGGAAAGAGGTGTGGCAGAAACTGATTGCTTGGAAGAAGAAGGGCTATAGGCTCAAGGTAAACATCAGTTTTGTAACAATGGACTATACCTTGATAGGCGGCTTCTATAACAAACTGAAGATTTCAGGTTCGGACCTTACGCTGTCCGATACCCGCACCCCATTCAACAATTTCTATATAAACGCCAAAGACATTGCTACGGCAGAGCTAGCCGAGAATGCCGAAACCAATTACGAAGCCTTAAATTTAAGGATGAGGGCTAAATACCTTATCTTTATTACGCCGTGGCTTTAAGAGGATTTTTCTTACTTTACTTAGGCTTCAAGTAAATCTGACGATTTGGAACTTCCTAAAGGGTATGAGATTTCAAGCCCCTTTACTGTATTCAGGGCAATTTCTTTCCCTTCCTCGCTTAGATTTTCTATTGCGTAAGCAATTTTTATGTACGCTCTGGACAGGTTTGGCAGGTCCGGCTCTGTTCCTCTAGTGAAATTCTCCATGCTGATACCGAAGAAGCGGCATATTTTGTAGGCTTGTTCAATATCAGGCAAAGTGTCCTTATTAACCTGTTTATTAAGGGTTTGTTGTAAGATACCCACATTTCGGGATACTTCTCTTAAATTTAACCCTTTCTTCGCCATTAAAGTATTCATTCGTTCCCAGCAGGCAAGCATATTTTATTTTCGACAAAGCTTAAGAAAAAATACAACTAAGTACAAAATTTTATACTGGTACAGAACAGCCACCAAAGGGGGCGGGGTATTAAACCCGCAAGCGTAATAAAAAGTTCGTGTTAGTTCGTGAGGTTCGCAGTAAAAAACAAAAATTGAATTCCCTGCGTCAACGGTTGTTAGTATATTGATTTAATATTATAATTACCCCAATGAATGGGGTAATTTTTAAGGTTGCCGGCAAAATTATCAACTTTTACGGTAAAACTGGGCGCGTTTTCATTATATTCTCGTTAATCTTTCTTTCCTCGCTGTTTTGCGCCTGCGCCGGGCTTGCGGCTGACGCTCAGGAATATTATTCAATCGGTATGGCGTATTACGGGCTTGGAAAATATGAAGAAGCGGAGAAATGGCTGAACCGCGCAAAACAGGCCGACAGAACAATGACCGCGTCGCAGTACAATCTTGGAAGAATAGCGTTTGAGACAAAAAAGTACGAAGAGGCGGCTAAGCATTTTGAGGGCATTTTAAAAAAGGACCCGGACAACATACTTGCGCTTAGAGCCGCGGCGTATACAAGAATAAAAATGGGCGATATTGAAAAAGCAGAAAAACATTACAGCAGATTATTAGCCCTTGTACCTGAAAGCGCCGACGACGGTTACAACCACGCGCTTGTGTTATTCGCAATGGAAAGGTATGAGAAAGCCGAAGAAGTGATGGAAAAATATCCTTTTTCTTTGGAGGATAACAACGATCTGATACTGCTCTATGCCCGCACTCAAAAAGCCTTGAATAAGGTTGAGGCAATTGACAGTTACGCAAAATGGCTTAACGGCAATTCAGATAAAAAGATTCGTTACGAGTACGCTCAGCTTTTGGAAAAACATGAACTGTACGCAAGGGCGCTGGAAGAATACCGATCAGCTTTATCTGATTTTACGCCGGCAGACGATTCCGCTTCAACTTCCACTGCCGTAGACACAGGTGAAGATATAAAAAAATCGGACGTTCGTTTTTCGCTTGCGCGTCTTTTGCTGACAGCCGACGCCTCAAGCGGTGAAGGAGTTACGGAGATGGAAAACGCCGTCAGCGAAGGTTATGACAATATTGAAGAAGTAGAAAAATTACAGAAAAACACAAAAGTCAGCGCTGTAAACAGGGACAAGCTAAGAAGTATTGTCAACAATATGCAAAAAACTGCGGAAGCAAAGGAAAAAGAAGCGGCTAAAAAAGAATCTGAAAAAAATTTACAGCAGGACGCGTCAGAAACTAACCTTGAGGGTGGTTCCCAATAATCCGTCCACGGTAAAGATTTTCGTCTTTGTTTCTTCATTAAACCTGATCTTTACAAAACCTGTTAAATTCAACCTTCCTAAAATTCTGATTATGGCTTCATGACCAATGGAACACATAACACGGAAATTATCTTCCGTTTGTTCAAACGCCAATTCAAGACTTTCTTTCCGCAAATGTTCGTAATCGGAATTCAAAAGCGAAGACAGGTTAAACCATGAACCGCTAGCCGATGTCTTTGCCGTAATCCAGTCATAAAGAAAACCGATGAGGCTTTTTTTTACAGGCACTGTCCAATCGGCAACAGCGCTTTCAAGCCACAGTCCCTTGTTGCGCAAAGTAAGCGTGTTCGCCAAATTCAGCGCGCCGCCCTGAAATCCGCGAAAAGCCATGCCAATAGCGGATTGAATCCTCCACGAAACATCATCGTTACGCGGAAAAATTACCGCTGTTTCTATATTATGTGTAAATTCATCGCTCTGATAAAATTTAAAAACAGGCAGACAGCCAAAAGCGCCGAACATATTTACGGCGGAAAAGCCGAGACCTCCCGCAAGATTCAGCATATCCGACCTTGTATCAAGTTTTTGCTCCATAATCCTTTCCAGCCGGAAAGAAACTGCGGAAGGGACAACAAAGGCAAAAAGATTATAAATAGACGGGAAATTCGCCCTTGTACTGAAATGGTCGTTAAATGCCATATAGTTGGTAATATTGAGCGAAGGTGAATTGTTAAGACTTTCATCCATCACGTCGTTTATATCATCGGCAAAAAGCGAATAACCTGGAATTGTTGTCCATAACGGAACAAAATCATTTATACTTTCAAAAAATTTATCGCCGTCCTGAGTCACATCGCTTCCATAAAAGTAAATCTGTCTTTTAAACAAACGTCCCGCGCGGAAGTTAAATGCCGTTTTATTAAGCGTTATAGGAATGTCAAGAAATCCCGAATGTTCAAGCTCCGTAAGACTGTTCGCTTTGGTGGAATTTACGTTTCCTGCCAAAGTAATAACAGCGCCGACAGGCTTTGTTCCTTCCGTAACGGTTATTTTTGCGGAAGTTTTTCTGCCTTTCGCGTCTTTTCCAGAGTCGGGAACCGTCTGTCTCCATGTCCGCGCCCATAAATCAGCGTAATTTTCATTCTCTTCGACTTTTCCATCTTGCGCCCACGCCGCGCCGGCGCTTACATCAATTGAGGGGATAATTTCCCTTTCCGTGTTAACCCCCAAACCAAGATTCCATTTGCGCTCCAGACCGGAATAATCATAATTTATGCCTGTGTCAATTTTTGTATAAAAAAGCGATGAAAAAGCCGCGCTAAAACCGTGCTTTGCGTTATTTTCCCCGGGAGAAGCGTAAAAAGTTTCCTTAAATGAAAACAGTTCCCACTCGCGGGAAATTCCGTGATCCGCGCTCCATAAAAAATTATCTTCCGCAAATGTATAAGACAGGTTTCCATTTAATTTTACGCCTAACACGGAAATTTCCGCTCCTGTTCTGTGCGCCATACTAACTTCTGTTTCCGGTTCATCGTTCACGGGGTCTGTGCGGAATTCAGATTCAACCGAAGTAGAAATTAAAAAATCAGATAACACCTGCGTCCCTCCAACAGAAAGCAAAGTCCCTTTTTTTGAATACTCAAAGGCCGTACCGGCGTTTATCCTGTAAACAAGAGCGGACTCCTCAAGTACAATTTCATCTATGCAGATACTGTCATCGTCAAGCACAGTACCTTGTTCTGGAGTTATTAAAACAGCAGTATAGCCAGATTTTCCCTCATGTCTGTCGCGTAACTTTGCGCGCGGCGTATAAAGGAACCGCGCTCCCTCAACACCGGCTCCGTCTACGGTGATTCCCGTGCCAGACCCAGCGTATCGGATTGTAACCTTTGACCACTGCCCTTCCCTGAACGCGCCTAACGGAATATGCGCCTCAAACTGTCTATGCAATATTGAATCCGGTCCGTCCGCGGCTACAAAACTTAAAGTTCCGTTTTTATTGGCGGAACCTTTTACAAAAAACGAAAGGGCGCGGTAACCGGATAACGGCAGTTCCCCTATTCTCCCGTCAATTCCTGCGGAAATTCCCGTTTCCATATCCTTCCAGTCAATCTTTAATACCCTCTGCGTTCCGTCTACTGTATGAAGTCTTTTAATAGTATCGCCGTATTCTGCTTCCAAAGTATTTCCGCCGTCAACTATTTGCAAAGCAGTTACTCTGTTATTCATGGAAGAAAAGCCGTTCGCTCCGCTGATTGTATTTCCGTCAAAAATTACCGCTCTGAACGCCGCGCCACGTACTACAGGAGGAGAAAGAATAACCACGCCCGAAACTTCTTCCATTATGCCGTCATATACCGCTATCAGGCGCAAATACTTCGAGCCGGCAAGACTCGATCTGTCCGTTTCGGTAATTGTAAAACGCGCTATCCTTAAACTATTGTCGAACACATCTGCATCGCCTGAAAAAAGCGTCTGTTCCCAAACAAGGGACGGGTTTTCGTTATACGCAAAATCTTCTCCTGAAAGCGCTCCAATTTGAACAATCAGTTTAAAACCGGAAACTGTATTTTGACTAAAACCGTAAAGCCTGTAGGGGATTTCTATTTCTCCGGCGCGTGAAATAATATCCGCGTCATACCCAACCGGCGTTTGAAAGCCTGTCCATTTTTCCGCGCTGTTAAGAGTAAACTCCATTGCCAGCGACTGGGTGTCTTTAATCTGCGGGTCTTTTACAGGATAGGGCTTGTTAAGATCATGGACAACAACAGCACCGTTCCAGTCAACGGACATTAAAGTAGAGCCGATAACGCTGTTACTGTAGTAATTCCTGTAAATCAAATTCGCGCGGTTTACGGTAGAAAGACCGGTATCAGGCGGGTTTGAAATAAACGATGTTTCGGGCGGTAAAGCCAGTATGGTTTCATGCCCTTCCATGCCCGCCGCTCTGTAAATGCCTGTAGTGTCATTTTGATCTAGCGCAAATCCCGCCGTTATCTGCGCTTTTAAGTTGTCATAATCCCACGCTGTTTTTGCGCTTAATCCCGCAGTACCTGGGCTTGAAACACCTTCTTCTGAGAATGAAGAATCTTCCGTCAAATTCCAGCGGACTCCGATTGCCGCCTGTACCGAAAAAGGACTTCCCTCTTTTTGATATACCGCCCCGATGCCGGACGCAATACTGCCAAGCCGCGTTTCGGCGCTCCGCTTAAGGTACGTTATGCGAATTAACTCATTTGCCCCGGCAGGTCCGTTAAGCGCCACTTCGCCGGAAGACGGATTATAACTAAAATTTGCGTCCAAAATTCCGCTTCGCCAAACCTGTATCGAACCTGGAACAACGTCCGCGCCGATTTGATAAGAACCGGAACCGCCGTAATTTGTAAATTTAAGACCTGCGTCCCCCGAAAAAACTTGAGCGCCGGGAAGGTAAATTTCCGGGTACTCCAGCGCAAGCGGCCAGCAAGTTTCTGGAGAGCGCTGAGTTAAGCCGCTTTTTGCCGGCAAAAGTTCATAAATATTGCGCTTGCTGACGGCTACGACATACAGTGGAATTTCTGCAGACGCTGAGCTTATATCCAGCGGAACAAGCTGGTAACCGCTTATAGCCGTCCCAGATGAAAGGCGTACAAACTCCGCCGACTCCGACATGCTCGAAGGCGATTCATAGCGATTTTGCCTTTCAAACGGGGAAAACGCCCCCGGCTCCCTTATGACAAGGGCATAATTGCCATTTATCAAAATTTCCCTGGGCGCGGGATAATTATCAAGACTGACGCCTCTGCCGTAACTAAACCACTGCTGTACCTCTGACAAAAATCCCGAGCCGCTGTAACTGCCCATAGACACATTCCACGGTCTGTCGCTTGCGCCTTTTGAATAGGAAACCGCAACTATGCCTTCCGGTCTTGTACTAAGTTCAAGAAGACCCTGCGTCTTTCCCGCCGCGTATTCGCTTACAGTTGCCTGCCGCCACCTTCTGCCGCCAGAATCGCGCAGTGAGCCTTTATTATCTTCAATGTAAACAATTATTTCCGAATCAATATTTGTGTCAGGCAATACAAAAGAAACCCCGCGTATAGAGTTGGATAACTGCACATAACTGAATGTTCTCTCCCTGCCGCCCAAAAATACTTTTTCATCTCTGACCGCGGCGTCGTAACGGAACAAAGTGTGGACATTTATCCCGCCGCTTCCCATACAGCCGTAATAACCAAATGAATAAGGAGAATCGCCGCCAAGATCAAGGTACGGAAACGAAGGAAAATCAAGTCCGGTATTTCCGACTCCCGCGTACTGAACAAACTCTCCGTCCTGCCCCTGATAGCCGGCGCGGTAGGTGTTTTTTTCGGAATCGTCAAGAAAATTGGCTTCTACAAACCACCTGTTGTTTATCCACAAGGACATGGTAAGATCGGTTTCCTGCTTGAACAGCAGAGGCGTTTCGGGAGCAAAAAATTGAGTTCCTAAAGCGGAGTAAGAAAAGCCCGCGTTCCCCTGCAGAGTACCCATCCATGAACCGCTTAAAAATAAAGACACATCGGAGTCCCCTAAAGAAAAGCCCATAATTTCCTCAGGCGCCTCTCCTAAAATCTTCTGCCGCGCCTCTTCAATATCAACTTCTCCGGCTGACTGAGAAAAAACAAATGCCGGTATTATCAATAAAAATACGCAAAGGCACAGGGGTCTAAAGAGAATAATTTTATCAGCACTTCGCAAAACAGTCATTTTATGTATATAATAGCCTATATTCCTATGGTTGTTTCAATGATACAGATAATTTTTGAAATCCCGGACATTGACAACATCAAGGAAAAGCGCCGTATAATCAAATCCGTTACGGAAAAAATGCGCAGAAGGTTTAAAATGAGCGCGGCGGAAGTTGACTTGCAGGATTCGCTTTCTTTTGCCCAAATTGGAGGCGCGCTGGTTTCCAATTCCGGCGCCTACGGCGAAACAGTCCTTCGCAAGGCGTTTGACATGATAGAAAAAGAGACTCCTGTCCGTATTCAGGACATGAGCATACATTCGGAGGAATTTTGATGAAAAAATTATTGCCTGTTATCCCTGTAATCCTGTTCGCGTTCAGTTCATGTCTGGGCTTATCAGCGGATTTTCAAATACGCAAAAACGGGTCGGTAAAACTTGCCCTTGAATACCGTTTTTCCCGCACTGCGGAAAACATAGGTAAACTGGACGGCAATGAAAGATGGCAGATTATTCCCGTAGGCAAAGCCGATTGGGAGCGCACCGCAGACCGCGTAGACGGCATGAAATTTTCCTCGTTTTCTTCCCGTAATGATTCAAGGGACATCGTAAACAAAATAACCCTTGAATTTTCAAACACGGACGCCATGTTAAAATTTCTTGCCCCCGGCGGAAAACGCGCGTCTCTAAACAGCGGTAACGGTTCAAGCGCGCTTAACATTATTTTTACCGAGCCTTACGGCGCAATAAACGATGATCTTCTTGAACTGATACAGCAAGTATCATACGGCTACAAATTAAAAATCTCCTTCAGCGCGCCAAAAGATTCTACCCTGTCTTTTACCGACGGTTACGGAAAAGCAATCTCCCCGCCTGAAACCGCGGAAGTTGTATTGAAAGGCAAGAAAGTATCGTTTTCCATAGACACAGGCGAACTTTTAAGTTACAAAGACGGTCTTGGCGTAATGTTTACTTGGTAATTATATTGGACTTGTTCGACAACTGCGAACCTTCGGTTCGAGTTGGTTGTCTCATGTCAGCTACGCTGACCAGTCTTGCGGTTTTTCAGGCTATAAGCCTGCGAACGCGGACTTTAGTC
>JAITUY010000013.1 GCA_031286095.1 Treponema sp.
AACGTCCATCCACACCGTACCGCCTTCGCGCGTACAGCGCACTATGAGTCCGACGCTTCCCTCGTTGGTATACTTGACGGCGTTGGTGAGCAGGTTGGTAAGTATTTGTTTTACCCGCAAATCGTCGCCGTACAGTTTGTTCGGCAGATCGTCCTCAATATCCAGATAGAAGGCTACGGGTTTTTCCTCCAGGCGGGTAATGGTAAGGGTTATTATATCGTTCAATATGCTGGACGTGTAATACTCAACCGGCGACAGCGAGAGCTTGCCCGACTCGATTTTGGAGAAGTCCAGAATGTCGTTTACGATACTGAGAAGAGTATTGCCCGCGTTGCTTATCTTCACCAAATTTTGCCGGACATGATCGGTCATTTCGTCTTCAAGGATTAAATCGGTAAGCCCGATAACCACGTTGAGCGGCGTCCGCAGTTCATGGCTCATGTTGGCAAGAAAAGAAGATTTTGCGCGCGAAGCTGCCTTAACTTCTTCTTCCATTTCCTTGCGCCGGGTTACGTCGCGTATTATGGCGATTATCCCTACGATGTCGCCGTCCTGCTTTATCGGGGCTTTAACCGTTTCAAAATAACCTTTATTCCCCGTGGCAACTGATGAAACATACTCCTCCAATCTAACCGGCTGTTTTTCGCTCAGCACGGATTTTTCTATATTAAAAATATTTTCCACCGATTCGCCGGTCAACCATTTGCCGTCCATGTCAGTTTTGCCGATTATATCCGTTTCGCGGACGCCGACAAAATCTTCAAACTGTCTGTTGCATTGCGTATATTTTAAATCAACATCCTTGCAAAACATCAGATCCGGAATTGAATCAACCATCATTTGAAGCTGTGAACTTTTAAACGAAAGCTCGCTTGTCCGTTTTTTTACAACTGTTTCCAACTGTCTGCCGGCGCTGCGGCTTCTTATCAAAAGAATTAACACAAGCAGGAGTACAAAAAAAGACAAAACAGCCGCGCCGATTAACCAGGGACGCTGCGCTTCCACCAGTTTATACCGGTAATCATAGGCTTTATACATCCACTGATTCGCAATGTTGTTTATGTTGATAATAATGAGGGCTTTATCAACAATTGATTTAAGAACGGATGCGTCCTTATTATACCCAAACGATGAATCAAACGATTGATTGATAATCAAATTTAATTTATAGCCCGCTTCCTCATAAAAGTTGGTGTAAGTGGTCAGCCTTCTGTTGCAGGCGAAAATCACTTCTACTTCGTCCCGTTTCAACGCGCTCCAGACTTCTTCCTGGGTGTCATATTCAAAAAGATGCCGGTGATTCGGAAACATTTTTTTAAAGAATTCCAAATATACGCTGTCTCTGCGGATGCCGACAGTCACATAGGGGATCTGGCTTATTTCAACGTTTTGATAATCCGATTTGGACAGAAACGCATATGTATCCTGTAGAATCGGGATTTTCGACCATAAAAAACGGCCTTTATATTCTTTTATTTGAAACAATTCCGGCATGATTAAGACTTCGCCTTTCTCAAGCATATCAATCAAATCATTATTCTGCGTATTCTGATCATTGGCGCGCCTGAATTCAAGCCCCGTCAGCCTTGTAATTTCATCCAGCGTGTCAAAATATATTCCATGCCATTGGTTTGTGTTGTTGTCGAAAAAAGAGAGCGGATAATTATTAAACTCCGCGGCTACGGGTATTACAGGGTTGTTTTGTATGTACGCCCTTTCTTCTTCTGTCAGTTGATTATACAGTTTGTCTTCCTGATATTGCTGATGTCCTTGCTTGTACAGTCCGGACAGATAGCCAAGAGTCTTTTCGTTCAATAATTTTTCTACGGCATTGATAACCGGCGCAAGTTCCGCTTTCTGTGTGGACAGGCAGGCTGATTTAAAAATCACCGGATAAAAATCTTCAACAACCACATCGCTAAACGCTCTAAAGGCGGCATCCGTGGTGTCCAGGCCAAAATATGCGTCGGCTTCACCGTTCTTCAGCATACGATAGGCGGTATTATAATCATCAACAAAAACAGTTTCAAAAACATATCCCGCGTCTTCTGTAACATCGGCTTGTAATACCGAGCCTTTCAAAAAGGCATAGCGCGGCGGGCGCGACTTTATGATGGCGTTAAGTGTTTCGCCGCCCCTGATACGGTAGACTTTCAACGAACGATCCACAATTGGGCTGGTCATATAATAGGTTTTCCGGCGTTCAGGGCTGATCATCAGCTCGCCGGTAAAATCGATCTCTCCCGATTCAAGCCCTTTCATCAAATCGCCCCATTCATAAAACACGATTTTGAACGGTATTTCAAACATCTCTGTCAGCCATTCGCAGAACAGAGGGGCATACCCATGAATCCCGCCGTCTTTCCCGATGAACGCTTCGGTAGACGGACTCATTCCATATACAAGGGAATTGTATTTTTTTTGCAAAGTTTCAATGGCGTTTATTTCGTCACGGGTTATGCCGGGTATATTCCGGAATGAAATTTTTTCTATTGCCGCGCCGGACTGTTTTTCGGAAGATTTCGCGCCTCCTGAAAACACGAGCATAACAAACGCCAGGACGATCATTACATACGCCGCGCGCGCGGGTATTGTGGGTCTGCCGCCTTTTAGCATGATTTACCTCTTTCAACCTACATTTTGACATAGCGGTTTGTTTTGCACAATAGAGGTTCGCGGCAGAATTGCCGGCGTTAGAAGTTACCGGGTACTACGATCATTTCATTGCGGCGCAAGGAACGCAGGAGTTCATTTGTGTTAAAATAGCGGTTGCGGCCCATCATGCTGATCTCGTCCGCGTACCGGAAACTGTTGGAACTCCAGTCGCTTGGTATGGGATCGTGGATTACCAGATATTCACCGTTCATGGAGTAGCCTTTTACAACCACATAATGACCGACAGAATCGTTATAGTATTTTCCAAAAAGATCAAATTTGGGATCATGGCGGGAGGTTTTAACCCCGTCCGTAAGGAAAAGAACAATCGCAATTGCTCCCGAATCTATTACATTTTTTAAATCATCCGTTGTTTTTAACGGCTGTAAACTGGCCGAAACACCCTGATTATTAATAACCTTTAGAAGGTCTTCAAAACCTGTGCCGCCGTTTCCCTGCCAGCCTATAGCCTCGCGTACCGCGGATACGGGGTAATACTTTCCGGTTCCCCAGCTTATTCCCATAGACGCCGAAGCCGGCCCGCAGTTGGAAGGAGTGCCGGAGTTAAACTGCGTCCTATACCAGTTAAAATCACTAACGGCAAGATCAACATGCATGGTCGGCACAGGACTCACAAAAACGGAATAGTACTGCTCTCTTCCGTTGAGTTCATGGACTGTAACGCCAAAATAACCGCTTTTCTTAAACCGCGCTTTGGTTAAAAACTGATCTGACTCGCTTAAATCCAGCACGTCGTTAATATTGTAATGGGCAACCTTTGCAATGACCCCGCTTACCACAAAATATTCATCGGGAGAAGAAAGGGTGACAAACCTGGTGGTACTGTGTTCCGGCATGGAAGCGGGATACGGAATATCAATATAAAGGGGGTTTGATTTGTAAATATTCCCCGCGTTATCCTGGGCCGTCAGGCGGACAGGGTACGTCCTCGGCTGCGAATATTCATTACTGGGGCTTTCCCGGAAACTGCGTTTCCCGTCTCCCAAATCCCATTCATAAGACCTTAAATTGGAAGGCGGATTCACTATCGAAAAATGGACTGTTACTCCGGAACCCGTTCCGTTATCCAGGCTTTGATAGGCAATTTGGATGCTTTTTGCCGCTTTTACCGCTCTTGCGGGAGCCGCATTCTGCCGTTGTCTTGATTTATACCGCTGGAATTCCTGTTTGTTAATTTCGATATTGTTCAGGGAAGGAATAATTATTACCGTTCCTACCCGGATACGGTTTGCGTTGGTTATTTTGTTATACCACGCAAGAAAATCATAGGGAATGTCATAGGCATAGGCAATTTCGGACAATGTTTCTCCCGGCCTTACCGGATATTCAATGTCTCTGGAACGATTCTGGGTTTGAGGGCCTGCGCCTGTCTCAAGCTCCGTACCGTCAAATAAAGTCAAAGACGCCCAATCATCACCGGAAGAAGAAAGTACAACATGAGACATTGAATTGTCAGATTCCCAGATTCCCGATACATCATTTATAACGGAAAATAAATTTCCGGGAGGTAATTCCGGCGAGGCAACGGCAAACAAAACCAGAAAGACTGCCCCGGTAACAACCGCCGCAATACAGGAAGCAAACGCGAGCTTCCTGAACAGCGGATTATACCGCGCTATGTCCCATAACCGGGAAAAGAGTTTTTTTAAAATTTTCAGGACTCCGCTTCCAGCAACGGAAAACCAATTATTCATATTGTATATTCTTGTATATAATAAGACTTTCGGCAACTTTTGTCTACAATTTTATGCGTTTTTTTGCGTTTATTTTGGTTCTTCTGCAACAGGCGTACTGTAAGAAGTCCCGCCTTCATCCCTAAAGGGGATAAATCTGACGCTTTGACCATTGTAGACATCCCTGCGGCTCAGGATAATGGAGCCGTCTGCATCCTCGTTTTTCACTATTTCCATGATATATTGGCGGTTTGGGGGGCCAAGGGGCAAAACCATAATCCCGCCGGGCTTTAACTGCCTGAGGAGGGGAGGCGGAATGTGGTCTATTGAGCAGGTGACAATTATCTTGTCAAACGGGGCGTATTCTTCCCAACCGTAATATCCGTCGCCCAATTTACGGTTTATAACGGAAAAAGAGGGGAAATTCCGCTCCAAATCGCGGTAAAGAGCGTCTGTTTCAAAATAAAGGGGCCTGATTATCTCGATAGAATAGACATCTTTGGTTAAATAGGAAAGAATCGCGGACTGATACCCCGAACCGGTCCCGATTTCCAGAACTTTGTCCAGGGGTTTAACGTTAAGGGTCGTAGTCATCATGGACACAACGTCCGGATCGGTTATGGTCGCCCCGTATCCTATGGAAAGCCATGTATCGGCGTACTCAAGCCCCTTGTTTCTGGCCCTGACAAAATGCTCCCGCGGGGTCAGCAGAAACGCCCTTATGTCTTCGGGGCGTTTCAGTTCGGACGTTTCCGCGAGGTTTTGCGCCCAATTCCAGCGCTGTTCAAGAAAAGCGGGATCGTCGCCGCGGTTTTTGCTCATCCATGAAAGCCAGGCCTCTTTGGTTTCAATGGGCATGGACTGGGCAAGACGGGGGCCGTCGTACTTTTGCACTCCGGGGAGGGTAATATAGCTAAAATCTTCTTCCTGCGAATTTGACCTGCCGGCCAGCCTCAAGGCGTCCTCGACCATTGAGACCGCGGCGACTTCCTCATAACTGGCTACCTTTTCGGAATGGGACAGCACAATCAGCGGGATGGAAAGCCCGAACACCGTGCCGATTATCAGGCCGGAAAAAACGGCAAAAACATGGGAAGCCGGTACGGATTTCTTCAGGATATTAAAAATAATGCCTTTCATATCAATACTTAGAATGTAAAGACTTTAAGGGGTTATGTCAAGGGAACATCTAAAAACTGAAGTTTTTAGATGTTCCCTCAATATAATACAGACATAATTTTTTCTACGATATTACCTATCGGTAAAATATCAATATGAGTCGCGCTTTGTATTATTAATAAAGCAAATAAAATCAACGATCCTGTCCGCTTTATTTTTACCTCTGTTTCATGCCTTATATTTAAACCGGATAAAAAAATATGGCTCCCGTCCAATGGAGGGATTGGAAGCATATTGAAAACAAATAATCCGACATTTGTAAATGCCCAGTAATATAAAATTTCAATTATAAAATCTACAATATCAATTATTTTTTCATCATTAACAGGCAATACCCATAAACCTTTCATGATAAAAATAAATATTACTCCCAATAGTAAATTTGAAAAAGGTCCGACAGCCGCAATAATCGCCCTGTCTCTGTTTGGCCGCTTTAACATATTCGGATTAAATTGTACTGGTTTTGCCCACCCAAAACCGGCAAATATGATAAAGATAAGGCCCATAATATCTATATGCTTAATCGGATCAAATGTTAATCTTCCGTCTTCCTTAACCGTAATATCCCCTAACTTATATGCCGCAAAGGCATGGCAATATTCATGAATGGTAAAACCAATAATGATTCCCGGTACAGAAATCAACATATTCTGAAAATTCACAATGCCTCTATCTTGTTATTCTTACATTTTTGATAGAATTAGGAAGAACAACATTTGTCAGTTGGTTTTGCCGGAAAGCGCCATACCGAATTTGTCTAACGCCGTTGGGTATAATTACTTCAAAGACAGATCCGTTATATCGGGTAATTTCAACGCCGTCGTCCCTTAACCGCCATTCAAAATTTCCTTCCCTGCCGCTGTTTTGGCCGTAGGTTTGAGATGGCGCGATCAAAAACAACACGATGAAAACAAGCGCGGATATTTTAATAAACCGTATCTTTTTCATTCATAATTCCTTTTTTAACTATACCAGCAATTTTATATATGTCAAGAGACTAAAACACCGCATGTGTTTCGGCAAACCGGAGGCTGATACCACGGCGAGACCTATTCTTTTACCTTATATCGTATATCAACATATTTTTCAGGAAATGAATCATCCCCTCTTGTATGAACACAATAGCCGATTTTGTTTCCTTTAATATCAATATTATTAATAATATATAGCGGAAACTTGTTGTTATTTAGATAAATTTTATACTTCCCTTCTTTTTGTGCCACTTTTATGGTATTTGTTTTGCCAGGTTCTCCGGCAACCAGTTTAGTATTACCTTCCGCCAACATTATAATAGCCCAGGAGCTGCATTTATATATTTGGAAATCTCCGTTAGAGCCGATAAAAACAGCATACCAGCTAAATCCGTGTTCCGCTCCGAATAACATGCCAAACAATACGGTTTCAGAACCGTTAATTCTTATTACTTCCATTTCAAATCCGTCACTGTTTGTATTTTCTGTTGGATAATCGTCTGTAATTATACAAGCGGTATTTTCCGGATCATTTGTGTAAAATTGTACATATCCGTTTTCATCTTCCTCAAAATAAACCGTTTTTATTTCAGAGCTGCCGCCAGCCTGGGAAAACCCTGAAAAAGCGACGCAAGAAAACAGAATAAGGAAAATAATCTTTTTCATCTTTTCATCATTTTATATATTTTTACCTTATTTTGCCACCCCCGTTTACCCGCTTTCCGACATCGGGTTAAAATACGCCGGGTATAATTGGTGACTGTCACCTTTGCGTTACCCTATACGTTGGGGCGGAATATTATTTTTATGTTTCCGACACGGAAATCAATAATTTTAATCATAATATACTAGCCCACGGCTTTTATTCTGATCCTGTAATAATAAAGGATGATGGAGAATTAAACCTCTGGCATGGAAAATACTTTATAGGTAATGAAACCAGGAACAGTCAGCCTATGCGAGTTAGAGTCTATGGTAATGGAACGCAAAAGCGAGAATGGCCTATAGCGGGCATAAAAAAAGCATTATTTTTAATAGGAGGAATTCATCGCGTTGAAGAAGCCGGTATAACTATGATACGTTTAATGGAAGAACATATAAAGCGAAATCCATTCATCATTCCTGATGATACCACCGTGTTTGTGCTGAACCCTGTTCACGAAACAAATAATAGGGAAATTAATGGCATAGATCCAAACAGGGATTTTGAATTACGACGTTTACCAGAAACAAAGGCTATAGTTGCTCTTACAGATTTTCTTGTGCAACAGTATGGCGAAATCAGAATAATATCAGGGCATCA
>JAITUY010000076.1 GCA_031286095.1 Treponema sp.
TCTTGCGGTTTTTCAGGCTATAAGCCTGCGAACGCGGACTTTAGTCCGAAAGTTCGACAAAACCGCGTTTTTTATATGAAGTTGTTCAGAAACTGAAGTTTCCGAACAACTCTATTATATTTTCTTATAAATGTAAATAATGTAAGAAGACAATTCCCCATTTACGTTATAGTGGTTCCTTTTCGTCTGGTTTCCGTTGGAATCTAACTCGCATACATCATAACCGGAAAAATCCGCCATTTCATTATACCAGGTTTCTTTTTCTCCCGTCTGGTTTCCATTGGAATCGTACTCTAATTCATGGTTTCCGCGCAATTCCCCATTTGTATTATAGACGCTCAATTTTGTCATGTTTCCATTGGAATCGTACTCGTATACAGTATAATCGATCAATTCCCCATTCGCGTTATAGAAGCTTACTTTTGTCTGTTTTCCTTTGGAATTATACTCGGATTCCCAAAAACCTGACCATTCGGCGTTGGAATTGTGATAGAAGTTACCTTTCGTATCTTTTCCATCGGAATCGTACTCTATTTCAGTTATAGAAAACAAATCACCATTCCCACCGTAATTGGTTACTTTCGTTGCGTTTCCTTGGGAATTAAGCACTAATTCAGAATAATCGGATAATTCGCCATTTGCGTTATAATTGCTGAATTTTGTCAGGTATCCTTTGGAATCATGCTCATATTCCAAAAAACCGAGCAATTCCCCATCTGCATTATATGAATATTGAGCAACCACAACTTCTTTATTCGCATTGGACGATAGGGCTTTATTCGGATCACAGCCTAAAATTACCAGAGCGAAGCCAAAAATAAGGAAGATTTTCCTTAAAGTTAAAACATGTTGCATAATTTTACCCCCTATATGCACAACTTACATGATTATCGGCTTATTATACACCTTTCTAAATGAACACTTTTTATCATTGGACTTGTTCGACAACTGCGAACCTTCGGTTCGAGTTGGTTGTTTCACAAGTCTTGCGGTTTTTCAGGATATAAGCCTGCGAACGCGGACTTTAGTCCGAAAGTTCGACAAAACCGCGTTTTTTATATGAAGTTGTTCAGAAACTGAAGTTTCCGGACAACTCTATTTTTAATTTCATAAAAAAGTTTAGGCACAATGTCATATAACAGGTATGTAACTGATTCGCCACCTTATGGCGGCTCGGGCTACACAAAACTGTGTTCGGGCCTGCGTCCTCTGCACGGTTTTGTGTAGCCGCATTTTTTTGCGCCCGAGACGTGTAAAAGAGAGTACAACAAATTTGCCGCCGATGATGAGCATGAGTTTCATTATCTTTTGAGAATGGAGCCTGCGGAAAACACCGAAGCGGAAACCTTATTGAAACGGCTTGAGACACCGGAACTGTAGCGTACCGCGAGAAGATCGCAAAAGCATATCAGGATGCGGAAAAAGAATTCAAAGAACATTTTATTTCCCGCCTCAACGAACATGTAGAAGGGGCAAGAGAAAGCTTTAATAAAATTAACGATATTCTGCATACGCTTCATTTTGAGCGGGATCAGTATTGGTTTCATCTTGAAGAACGCGGTGAGCGTAAAGGGTAGATCAAAGTTATCCGGCAGGTTGCGAAAATCCCCACAGCCAATGTCAGTTTTTTTCCCAGCTTGCCGATCCGGCAGAGGTTAAAGCCGCGAAAGAAATGTTTGATCGTATTCTCAATTCTCCACTAGATTCAAAAGAGCTTAAATAAATTTGCGATTACTGCGCTTATTTTCACTATGACATCAGAATCAAGGAAACCGATAATCTTGATGAAAAAGGCAGTCCGGTAATTCTTTCTCTTTCTAATATGCTCAAAGCAAAATCCGGCGGCGAGTCGCAGACCCCCTACTATGGCGCTATTGCCGCAAGTTTCTACCATTTTTACAAGGCGCGCCACGAAACCACTGTGCGTCTGGTAATTTTTGATGAAGCCTTTAATCGCATGGACGATGAACGGATTGGCAAAATACTTTCATTTTACGATAATCTTAATTTGCAAATCATCACTTCGGTTCCGCCTGAAAAAATTGAAGCTATCGCCCCCCTACATGGACAGAATCAATGTGATAAGCCGTTTCGGAAACATGGGAAGCTCGAAGCGTCCTGCGCGTCCGCTCTTCCATGCTTTTCCCTTATTTTGATGCCAGCCGTTCTGACGAAAAAGAATCATACCTCGAAGCCGCAGAATCCCTGCAACAAAAAGAGATAATAACACTCAACTGGAAGAAGCGCGGCAAAGGCGAGCGCTTAAAAGCATTGAGCTGTGAAAACTTTGAAAAACTTTTTGAAAAAACAAAGATGCCGTATCCAAAAACCGAAGCGGAAAAAATCAGCATAATGTTAGGTGAAAAAGTTAATGGTTTCAAAAAACTAACATAGTCTGATATTGACGCTGTTAAGAAAGGAAAATAGCAGATTTTCTGAAATTTCTTTTCCTGCATTTTGGTTCCCGTAAAATCGGGCAGGGGGTTAATCAAAATGTAATGGAAGAATTTTCCGTCTTTTGGATTATTGTTTTAATACCGTTCAATTAAAAAAGTTATCGCGCGCGCATTATCTATTTTGTTTTACCGTGATTCAAAACGTCTGGAAAAAACCCTGACTCTTTGCAGTTTTTTTTATCCCGTGCGCAAAAAATCGCCGGCATTCCCGGTTTTTCTTTTTTGGAACGCTCTTATCCTGAAACCATGATAGCGGGCAAAATTATTATTCAATACAAGAATGATTTCTCTCCTTTGGTTAACGAAGGCGGTCATATACTTGGCATTCCTATTGAGAACGCGGAGGCAATTGATACAATAGAGTCTGTATCAGAAAAAAAGAAAAAATGTACTGACAATAGGAAACAAAGAAACTTTTTACGCGCTTGGAGACCCGCAAAAAACAGCGCGGACAGAAATCTTTCTGCTTACGATTGCTTTCTTTACATAGGCGGTTACTCCAACCGCGCCTCCGCTCTGGTAAAAACTTTGGCAGTCTCCGGTTTTTCTTTTACCACGCTGGCGACCTTGATTCTGACGGGATTCTTATTTTACAGCACATTCAGGATATTGCAAAAAAACCGGTTATTCCGGTGCGTATGGACGCCGGAACTTTTGATGAATAACAGGACTGGGCGCGGACTTTAACCAAACCAATGCTCCGTCAAATAGAGAAAATACGGGAAGAAACAAGGGCTATTCCCAAACTGGCGGGGCTTTTGCGGCGTATTGAGGAAACAGGAATGGGAGCGGAACAGGAGATTATCGATTATAGGGGAAAGAGTTAAGGGAAGATACTATGGACTTGTTCAATAACCACGTTGTTTATTTAGCAAGTCCTGCATTTCTTCGGGCTAAAGCAAGCTTTAGCCCTGCCAGAATACTTTTTTATTGGCAGTTGTTCGGAAAACTGAAGTTTCAGAACAACTCTATTTAACTTTTTTATGTTGATTCATGATAAAAATAAAAAACACATGACTTGAGAGCTTTCCAACGGCTTGCTAACCCAGCCTGATTTTCTTTATAATTGTCTTATGGCAAAGTATCCTTTTGAAACAATCGAACCCAAATGGCAGAAGTATTGGGAAGAAAATAAAACTTTTAAGACGGCGGAAGACCCGTCCGTTCCCAAAGACAAGCGTCGCTATGTGCTGGATATGTTTCCGTATCCCTCTTCTCAGGGAATACACATGGGGCATCCTGAAGGCTACACGGCTACCGATATTTACTGCCGCTATCTGCGTATGAACGGCTACAATGTACTGCACCCGATGGGCTTTGACGCCTTCGGACTTCCCGCCGAAAATTATGCGATAAAAACAGGAACGCACCCGGCGATTACTACAGCCGCAAATATCAACGCTTTCCGTACGCAGATAAAAAGACTCGGTTTTTCTTACGACTGGGATCGCGAGGTCGATACTTCCGCCGAAGATTACTACCGCTGGACTCAGTGGATTTTTCTCAAACTTTTTGAAAAGGGGCTTGCCTACGAAGCGGAAAGTCCGATTAACTGGTGTCCGTCATGCAAGACGGGGCTTGCCAACGAAGAAGTAAAGGACGGTCTTTGCGAACGCTGCGGCGAAAAAGTTACGCGCAAACGGATACGTCAGTGGATACTCAAAATAACCGCCTACGCTGAGCGCCTGCTCGCTGATCTTGACGGACTTGACTGGCCAGAACCTGTAAAATTAATGCAGCGCAACTGGATTGGGCGGAGCGAAGGCGCGAACGTTAAATTTAAAATTGACGGTCATAAAGACGAACTTGAAATCTACACAACACGCCCCGACACTCTTTTCGGCGCGACATATATGGTTCTCTCTCCCGAACACCCGCTGGCGGAAAAAATTACCA
>JAITUY010000081.1 GCA_031286095.1 Treponema sp.
CCCAGGAAAAAGAAATATGAGAAGGCGAAACGGATATGCGGGAAGAGGAACAGTTATTCGAAGACTGACCATGACGCGACGTTCATGAGGATGAAGGAAGACCATATGGGTAACGGGCAGCTTAAACCGGCATACAATGTGCAGATAGGGACGGAAAACGGATTTGTGGTCGGGTATGACATATTTCAGAATCCGGCCGATACCAAGACATTGAAACCGCATTTGAGGCGGCAGGCGAAACGGCTTGGGGTAAAACCGAAAGCAGTGATAGCGGATGCCGGTTACGGCGGGGAGGAGAATTACGCGTATCTTGAAAACAAAAGAACTGTGGCGGTAATAAAACACGGCATGTACCGGAAAGAGGAGAGCCGCAAGTGGAAAACTGACCGTTTCAAAACCGACAATTGGGAATATAGTAAAGAAGGAAAATACTATGTCTGCCCTGACGGGCGGCGGCTTACATTCAAAGAGAGGAAGAAAAAGAAAACGGATTCAGGATACCCGATAACGGCAGACAAATATGAATGCGAATCATATAAATACTGCCGGTTAAAGAAACGATGCACGAAAGCGAAAGGGAATCGAACCGTTGAGAGGAACGAGCAACGGCTGAGGTTAAAGCGTAAGGCTCACAGGGTATTGGAAAACGAATACTATAAACCTCTGCGTAAACGGTGCTCGGTTGAGGTGGAAACAGTTTTTGGCCAGATAAAAGGAAATCAGGGTTACCGGAGGTTTTTGCTCAGAGGAACGGCCAAAGTCTCAACCGAGTGGGGATTACTTGCCCTGGGCTACAATCTAAAACAAATATACCGTTTAAACATGGAAGAAGTAGCATAAATAACCGTTGGGAACCGGCTACTTTTGTATTATAAATAGTTGTAACTTAATTTTTACATAAAAACAATAAATAGTGGCTACCAGAAATTACTTCCTGGACAGCCCCGAAAAAATGCAGGACTTGTAAAACAACCAACCGGGTTGTCGAACAAGTCCATTGTGTCAGTACGCGCCGTTTTAACGTCTTATACTAATGTCTCTGCCTTAACTTGATATGCACTTCCCTCAACTGCTGTTCTGTAACTTCGCAGGGCGCTTCCATTAACAAATCCTGCGCGTTGCTGTTCATCGGGAACGCTGTTACTTCGCGGATATTTTCTTCGCCCGCTAACAGCATCACAATGCGGTCTATACCGGGAGCCATGCCCGCGTGGGGCGGCGCGCCGTAATGAAAGGCGTTGAACAAAGCGGGGAATTTTGTTTCTATATCGGCTTGAGAGTAGCCGGCTATTTCAAATGCTTTTACCATAACTTCGGGCAGGTGATTCCGCACTGCGCCGGAAGAAAGTTCCACGCCGTTGCACACAATGTCGTACTGCCACGCGAGAATATCAAGCGGATTTTTTGTGTTAAGCGCCTCAAGACCGCCCTGCGGCATGGAAAAAGGGTTGTGCGTAAATTCAATCGTGCCTGTTTCCTCGTTTGTGCCGAACATCGGGAAGTCTACTATAAAGCAGAACTCAAACTTGTTCTTGTTGATTAGCCCTAGTTGTTCGCCAAGCGCGGTGCGAATCTGTCCCGCAAGACTGTTCACCAGTTTTGGAGCATCCGCGATGAAAAACAGCGTGTCGCTTTTTTTAAGGGAAAGATTTTTTCTGAGCGCTATCTGTTTTTCTTCGGAAAGGAATTTAACGATTGGGCCTTTTAGCGAATCGTCTTCAAGAACGGAAATGTAACCGAGCCCCTTCATGCCTATTTCCGTGGCGAATGCTAACATTCTTTCAAAAAAAGATTTTGACTGCAAAGCCGCGCCTGGGGCGACAATGCCCCTGACAGGAATATTTTTGAAAGGCGCGAAATCTACATCCGCAAAAAATTGAGTCAGGTCTTCGATTATAAGCGGATTGCAAAGATCGGGTTTGTCCGTACCGTACTTCAACATTGATTCGGCATAGGGGATTAAGCGGAAAGGAACAGGACTGACTTCTTTATCTGAAAAAGTTTTAAAAGTATCGTACAGCACCGTCTGCGCGGTTTGTAAAACATCGTCTTGTCCGGCGAAGGACATCTCAAAATCCAGCTGATAAAACTCGCCGGGGGAACGGTCGGCGCGCGAATCTTCATCGCGGAAGCACGGCGCTATCTGAAAATAGCGGTCGAAACCTGAGACCATCAATAACTGTTTAAAAATTTGCGGGGCCTGAGGCAGGGCGTAAAATTTGCCGTGGTGTTTTCTGCTTGGAACGAGGTAATCGCGCGCGCCTTCCGGCGAGGACGAAGTTAAAATCGGCGTTTGGAATTCGGTAAAGCCCAGTTCCTGCATTTTTGCCCGCAGAAAACTTATCACATTGGCGCGCAGAAGAATGTTGGCTTTTACGGCCGGGTTGCGCAGGTCGAGGAAGCGGTGGCGCAGACGGACTTCTTCGCGCGTGTTTTTGGATTCGCTTATTTCAAACGGAAGCGCGCGGGTGGCCTTGCTCTGAATAACGATTGTCTCGGCATGAACCTCAATAGTTCCTGTCTCAATTTTTGAGTTGACGGTCTCAGCGTCCCGTTTTTTCACAGGGCCGGACACGGTGATAACGCTTTCTTTATTTACCTGCTTTACGGAATCCTCGTCATGCAGGACAATTTGAGTAATACCGAATTGATCCCTTAAGTCAAAGAATGTTACGCCGCCGTGGTCGCGGATAGTATCCACCCAGCCGGACAATTTAACCGTTTGCCCGACATTTTCCTCGCGCAACGCTCCGCAGGTATGTGTTCTGTATTGGTTCATGGTGTAATTATGCCAATTATAATGGAATTGTGGAAGAGCAATGAGGTATGCCTAAAATTTTATTTGCGGGGCATGTTGGCGGAAAAAACGCATGGCGCGGCTGACGCTTTTTCTTCCGTTCGTGTTGGTTTATGGGAAGAATCCTCCCAAATACCCTTTGTCATATTTTTAAAAACATGGCGCTACTGTTCACATGGGTGACAAGGATCGTAAAATCACCACCTTCTTGTGTGAATTCAAATTCTCTCTCTTGCCTTATTAACTATTTATTGGACGAAAATAATGTAATAGAGTTGTCCTGAAACTTCAGTTTTCCGAATAACTACCAATAAAAAATGCAGGGCTTGTCCGGCAACCAACCCGGACTAAAGGTTCGTAGTTGTTAAAAAACTCTATCGCTCTTTCAGCGCGTCTTCCAGCGCTTTCTTCGCAATTTCGGGATTGCCGCCCTTACCCAGTTTTTTCATAACCTGTCCCATAAGAAAGCCGAAAACTTGCGTCTTGCCTGTGCGCCATGAGTCAGCCGCCTCTGAGTTTTCCGTCAATACCGATTTTACCGCTGAAATAACGGCGTTATTGTCGCTGACCATTGCAAGCCCTTTTTCGGCGATGTATTTTTCAGGATCAACGTTGTCCGTGAATACCGCTTCGACAGTTTCCTTGTACGCATTACGATTTATTTTCCCGCCGGAAACAAAACCGATAAGAACCGACAATTTATCCGCGTCTATAGAAAGGTCTTCGGGAAGAATATTCGCGTTGTTCATCAGGCGCATAATTTCGCCTGTGATCAAATTTGCGGCTTCCTGTGGCTGGGAACTTTTTTTAGAAACGGCTTCAAACAAATTGGAAATATTTTTATGAACGGTAAGAACGACGGCAGAGGATTCGGCAATGCCCAAATCGCGGATATACCGTTCGCGCTTTTGATACGCAAGTTCCGGCATATTTGATTTAACATTTTCAATCCATGCGTCGTCGATATACAGCGGCAATAGATCAGGCTCTGGAAAATAGCGGTAATCCTGCGCGTTTTCTTTGGAGCGCATTCCGTAGGAGATGCCTTTTTCATCGTCCCACCTGCGCGTCTCCTGAACAACCTGTCCGCCGTCTTCAAGAATTTCAATCTGGCGCTCTGTTTCATATTCAATGGCGCGCGCAATCGCCTTAAACGAGTTCATGTTCTTTGTCTCGGTGCGCACGCCAAGCTCTGCGCCGGAAGCGCGAATTGACAAATTGACATCCGCGCGGATAGAACCTTCCTGCATTTTGCAGTCGCTTATGTCAAGGTACAAAAGTGTCTCGCGCAATTTCTCAAGATAGGCGATTACTTCGTCAGCGCTTTTAAAATCCGGCTCGGACACAATCTCTAAAAGCGGGACACTGCACCTGTTAAAGTCCATGAAAGAACCGTTTCCCCGCGGATCGTGAACGAGCTTGCCCGCATCCTGTTCCATGTGTATTTCATGAATACGGATTTTCTTTTTTTCCCCTTCAATTTCGATTTCAAGATAACCGTTACGGCAAATCGGCGCGTAAAGCTGAGAAATCTGATAGGCGTTGGGAAGATCGGGGTAAAAATAATTTTTTCTGTCGAACTTGCTGTGCCTTGTAATTTCGCAGTTAAGCGCAACCCCAAGCCTCATCGCGTATTCCGGTACGGCGCGGTTCAGTACGGGAAGCGTGCCGGGCATTCCTGAACAGACAGGGCAAACGTGGGTATTAGGCTCTCCGCCGTAAGCGGTTGTACAGCCGCAGAAAATTTTTGATTTTGTCGAAAGCTCGGTGTGAACTTCAAGACCGATTACAGTTTCCCATTTCACTGAACACCTCCGGTAACGCCCCCTGCAATAGCCGGCCTCTTTTTGTGATAATCCGTCCGGCTTTGAAAAACCCGCGCTACGTCAATTATTTTGTTCTCTGAAAAAGCGTTTCCGATCAACTGGAAGCCGATTGGTAAACCTTGTTTGTCAAATCCGCAGGGAAGGGCGGCGGCGGGAAGTCCCGCAAGATTGATCGAAACTGTGTAGATGTCGCCCATGTACATTTTTACCGGGTCGCCGATATTGTCGCCTAACTTATATGCGGTTGTGGGCGCGGTGGGAGAGAGTATTATGTCGAAACGTCCGAATAATTTATTGTAAGCGTCCTTGATAAGCGCGCGCGCTTGCAGGGCTTTTTTGTAGTAAGCGTCATAGTAGCCCGACGACAGCACAAAAGAGCCGAGCATGATTCTTCTTTTCGCTTCCATTCCAAAACCTTCGCTTCTGGAAAGCCTGTAAACTTCGGAGAGCGTTTTTGCGTTTTCACTGCGGTAGCCGTATTTAAGACCGTCGTATTTTGAAAGGTTAGACGAAACTTCCGCGGCGGCAATGATGTAGTAAGTGGGGATCATGTAATCCATCAAAGGCATTTCAAATTCTTCGACTTTTGCCCCCGCCGATTCAAATTCTTTAGCCGCGGAAAGAACGGCTGTTTTTACTTCTTCTTCTATGCCGCCTTCAAGATAATTTTTGGGTATGCCGATTTTTATGTCTTTCATTTCCGTGCGCCGTACGCTGAAGTCAAAAGGTTTTTCCATAATGCAGGTGCTGTCTTTTTCGTCCGGTCCGGAAATGATTGATAACAGAGCGGCGCAGTCTTCGATATTTTGTCCTATTGGCCCCGCCTGATCCAGCGATGACGCGAAGGCGACAATTCCGTATCTTGAGACAGAGCCGTAAGTGGGCTTAATGCCCGTAACGCCGCAGAAGGAGCAGGGCTGGCGTATGCTTCCGCCCGTATCAGTGCCGAGCGCGACAGGCGTTTGTCCGCTGGCGATTGCGGCGGCGCTCCCACCCGACGAACCTCCGCTGACACGCGAAATATCCCACGGGTTGTGAACCGCGCCGTACGCCCCCGTCTCGCTTGAACCGCCGAGCGCAAACTCGTCCATGTTGAGTTTCCCGAACACGATCATTCCGGCGCGTTCCAGTTTTTCTACAATCGCGGCGTTAAACACAGGTTTGTAACCTTTCAATATTTTTGACGCACAGGTGGTTTCGACGCCTATTGTAGAGATGTTGTCTTTTATGGCGATTGGCGTTCCCGCAAGCGGCGAAATTTCTTCGCCCTTGTCGATACGCGCCTGTATCTCACGCGCGCGGTTAAGGGCGCTTTCTTTTGAGAGCGTCAAAAAAGCGTTAAACTGTTTGTCGTTCTTTTCAACTTTTTCTATGTATGCGCTTACCGTTTCGAGTACGCCGGTTTTTTTCAACTTAATTGATAAGGCTAACTCCAACGCAGTTTGCGCTACGCCGTTTTGCAGCGTGCTGTCGCTTAACATTGATCTTCCCCCTCACTCGACCGTCTTGGGCGCGACAAAAAATTCATCGTTCCTGACAGGCGCGTTTTTTAAGATCAATTCACGGTCGAAAGAAGGGCGCACTTCATCATCCCGGAAAGCGTTAACGTTATCAAAAGGGTGGCTGCGTTCCTGCACGCCGTCCGTGTTCAATTCACTGAGCCGCGCCATGCTGTTCAGTATTTTTTCCAAGTCCACCGCCAAACGGCTTTTTTCGTCCGCCGGAAGCGTGAGGTATGATAAATCTTCAAGGTACGAGATCAGTTTGTCGTCAATTTGCACGGTTACCTCTATTTTTCTCCCTTCATGTTCAGGTGCGACCAGTCCAGCCTGCGGGTCAGGAACATTACCACGCCCGTTATTACAAAGGCGGCGATTGATCCAATGAGCAATGCCCAGTCTTCGGCATTGAGCGTAAGGTACATTATGAGGTACAAAAGCGCCATGACAAGACCCATGTACGCGCTACGAGTCCATGTTTCGAGTAACGAGCGGGCGTAAAGCGTCATCATACAGGTAAGCGCGGCGGCGGCGATAAGATAAGCGGCGAAAAAGGAAAGATGTTCGGAAATTGATAACAGCAAAAGATAGAAAATAACATTTGCAAGCCCGGAAAGCAAATATTGCGCGGGGTGTATCGTTTTTTTTGAAAATATTTCAAGAAAGAACAATGTTAAAAACGGTATGATCAAAAACAGTATTGCGTATTTTACCGCGCGCGTATTTAGCGCGTAATGGTCAAGCGGTTTGAAAAGATCCACGTAAAATAATTCGTATGTCAAGGCAGTTTTTCTATTATTTTCATCGCACTCATCAGTTATCCAGTAAAGCGGGGTTGACCTGCTCAAATAACTTATTTCCCATTCGGCGTCAAAACCGCTTTCAGAGAGCGTATAGTTTACGGGCAAGAAACCGCCCTTGAACGAAGGCGACGGCCAATCAGTCTTTATGCGTACATGGGTTGTTTCACCGACAGGAGACATTTGGATGGATTTCCCCCCCTGCACGGCAAATTGAATATCGAATGTGTTTATTCCCGTTTTGTTAAAAGGACTTGAAGCATTAACGCCGTTTACTGAATAACTAGCAAAAAAATTACGGTCGCCCGGTTTAAAAAAAAGTTCGCCGCCATTCCAGTCAGCTTTAATAATCTTTCTTATTCCCTTTTGGTTTGCCAGCCCTATAATTATTTCTGCCTGTTCAGGATACATCGTCTGGTTTTGCTTAAGTGTATCTTTTGCCCTTTCCAGACTGAAGTTTCCTGAAAGGGAAACAGTTCCGGAAAACAGCGCGACTGAAAAAATGCCTCGCCGTTTTTTTTGTGTGGAGAAATCCGCGCTAATGTTCAAATCTTTCGGTGTAATCCAAAGCGCAGAGTTACATGTAATATATGTTTCAATTTGTTCCTCGCCCTTATCGTTTTTTGTCCTGATTTCTCCGCTCTCAACAACCGGAATGCGGACAAGCAGTCCGTACAGCCTAAATTGACTGCCCCACGCCTCCATGATTGAATCTTCAGCTTCGCCCGCGCGATAATTCCGCTCTATAATCAACGAACTGATCATGGCGACAGGTATCAGTAAAAGTAAAATAAGGATGATAAGTATGGCAATTTTAAATCCGCCGCTTGAGGTAATGGCGTTAAATTTTTTCTGTTTGGAGGATTCCGTACTGAAAGACGATTGATCTGACATATTCGACTCCTGAATAATTGTACATTAGTTAGCGTGAGGAGTCAATTAGTTTTCTTTCCAGTCAGTTTTCAAGCTCCCTTTGAAAATCCGCTTCACTTAAAAATTTCATGTAAAATCCGTCCAGTCCATTCAGGTGGAATTTCCATGCCAAGCAACGCCGCCATAGTGGGAGTGATATCGTAAATATTAACCGGGGAAGGTATAGCAAATCCATCTTTTATGCCATAACCATAAAAAATCATAGGGATTTTTCGGTGTTTGAGAAAATTGACTCCATGTCCACGAAAAGCGCCCCCATGATCCGCAGAAAAAACGAATACTGTACTGTCATAGATTCCCGCGTCTTTAACCGCCTGTTCAATGACGGCGATCAAATTGTCCATTTCTGTAAGTTTGGAATAATAGGCCGCGGAACCCCAGCTTTTTGTGTGGCCTGTAAAATCAGGTTCGTCAAACGCCACTGCGGTAAAAAAAGGTTTTTGTTCTTTTATGTACGCGGCAACTTTCATGGCAGATTCAATATTAGAAAGTATTTCTTGTTTTTCCGCCGCTTCGTCCGGGCATATTTTTTCCAGTTCTTCCCATTCATAAAAAAGGACAGATTTTTTTGACGGTTCATTATCTTTAATGATTGTAAAAATTGAGGGGAAATCTTCTCTATTGCGTTGTTCAGGCGGAGTGCCATAAAAAAGAGAAGTCCAGTTAGGCCAACTAACGCTAGGCATTACACATCGCGCGTCAAGGCTCCATGCGCCATGAGACATCATACGTTTTACCGTGGGCATATTTGATTTGGAAATATAAGCGCCGCCCCAGCCGTCAAGACCGATAAATACCAGATGTTTGGCCGGGACAAAATCCGGCGAAACATTTCCTGTTTGTAATGCCGGTTTTGTATTTGCACAGCCTGTCATAAAAATAATGATAACGATTGCAAAATGAAACAAAGCAAAGACGGATTTTGTTTTTACAAACATATTTATTATCCTCATTAAAAGATTGATCAAGCCAGTATATTTGGCTCGTGAATTATTGGACTTGTTCGACAACTACAAACTTTTGGTTCTAGTTGATTGGTCTTGGTGTCCGAAAAGTTTGAAAAACTTGTTCAAAAAACCCCAGTCCTGCATTTTTTACGGCTATAAAGCCCGCGAACGCGGACTTTAGTCCAAAAAGTTCAGCAAAAATGCTTTTAATTAGAGTCTGTCTATAATGTGTCCACATTAATAGACTCGTACCGAAGGTACGCGACTACCTTAAAAAACGTATTTTCGTGGTCTTTAGGCAAGAAAATACAATATCTGTCCGCAAAGCAACCGACTTTGTGGACAGACACTAATTAAGGAAGTTTGCAATCTGCAATTGCTTTCATAACTTAAGTTTCTGAACAATTATATTGTATCTTAATTGGCGTGAGGAGTCAATACTAGAGTTGTTTGTAAACTAAAGTTTCCGAACAACTCCAATATTAAAAAAGACACTTGTTTTTTTAGGATTTTTATATTTAATATATGTAAGGAAATAGAAATGAAGAATACGGCTATTCCTTTTAATGTTTCTTACGAGCTGGGTAAGAAATTTACGTGGATTAACTCTAGTAATGTTAATCAAAGAGGATGGGAATTAAATCAGGAAATAATGCTAAAAATTGCCGCTGGTAAAATCAAATACCTGATTATTGTCCTGGACGATACAAGGGTTAAAACGCTTGGCGGGTTAGGCGGAATTGAAGTAATAATAAATTCGCATAACAACGGTTTCCATTTAGATTACAAATCTTTCCCCTGGTATTGGGACAATAAAACCGAGAAGGGCGGCTATACAAGTTACGACGATTTATTGGCCGGAGGATTTGCGGATTTAAAATCGGGAATGATTCATCTAAAATATAGTCTTACAACGCACCCGTATTATAAAGAATTTAAGAAAGAAATGGCTTCCGCCGCATGGGGGCAAATTTCCATTCAATACGGGATAGGGATAAAGGATTTGCCCATTGTTAACGCGTATTTAACGGGGTGAGGGTTAGGGATTTACCTTTTAGATGCATTTCCTTTATTTGCATCCGCAAAAAGTTCTAATGTTTTCGCTGATGGATAAGTTGAAAGTGAGGCAATTTTATGGGCAAGCTCGATTGGAAGTAGCGCGCCTTCAAACATATTACTTAGAATTTTTGGGAGCGTTGCCACAATATTTTTAAAATTGATTAAATGTTGCTGTGATGGGCTTGTTACAAATTCTCCTCGTTGTCCCGTCGGAATATTGATTACCATTTTATGATAGTCATTCATCTTAATAAATATTTTCGCTCCGTAATTTGTATCTGTTCCATACACTGCTGTTGTGTTATTGTGTTTGATCTGCTCTTGAAT